>JAZJXN010000097.1:0-3016 GCA_040390885.1 Pseudomonadota bacterium
GCCTTCTCGATCTTCCGCCTCGCCTCGATCTCGCAAGGGGTCTACCGCCGCGTCCTCGCCGGCAACGCCGCGACCGTCGGTGGCGTCGCCGAGAACGGGACGCCGCACCTCGCCCGCCAGGCGCTGGCGATTCTCGAGGGCCGCGAGTAGCGCCGGGCCTCCATTCTTGCAGGCGCGAAAAAGCCGCCGCGGGTCACCCTGCGGCGGCTTCTCTTTCGCGACCCTGGGAGAGCAGGGCGCGTGCGGTCTCCCTAGGGGAGCACGGCCTTCAGCGAGAAGACAACGCGGCCATCAGCGATGGGGCTGCCGTCGATGTTGGTGTCGTGCCAGCGCAGGTCCGCCGTGAACTTCTCGGCGAAGGTGTAGCCCACGCCGATGTTCCAGGTCGTGTAGTCGTCGGAGCCACCGCCCTCGAAGTCGACCGACTGCTTGCCGAGCGCGGCGGTGACAGCCCAGTTCTCGGCCGGCGTCACGGCGGCGTTCACTTCGACATAGACGCTGTCGTCGGTGCCCACGCCCGTGTAGTCCGGCGAATAGTAGCCAGCGACGCCGAGGGTCACGGGACCGGCAGGAGCGGAGGCCGCGCCCTTGAATTCCCACTGCGCCCAGTCACCGCTGTCATTGACGTAGCCGTAGTAGATGGCGCCGAGGTCGAAGGTCACGTCGCCCAGGGTCGGCTTGTAGCCGGCGTAAAGGTCGACTTCAGCATCGGTGCCGTCGCCGAAGTCGACGTTCGAGGCCCAGACGCCAGCGTAGAACGGGCCGTAGCCGTAGTCGGCGCCGCCGAAGATCTGGCCGCCTTCATCGGTCTGGCTCACGCCGCGGAACACGTAGTCGGTCGCCGCGCCGATGTTGAACGAGAAGGTGCCTTCCTCGGCGAACGCCGAACCGGCCATCGCCAGCGACGCCGTGGCGGCGCAAAGAGCAATCTTTAGAGCTTTCATCGCTATCCCCTTGTTGTTCGCCAACCCGCGATTGGCGCGGGCCAGCGTCCCCTCCGCCATTGCGACGTGAGACGAGTTTGACAGTGGTCGAACGCGGGTCGTGACCCTAATCCGTGCAACCGTGTGGACGGGTCGACCGCCGCGGCTGGCGGCAAATTGTGCGCCGCAGCCGCGAGTCGCCCGTTTTGTAGGCGCCCGAAGGGTTAAGCGAGCCGTGGCCGTCCGCCATGCGGAACCAGCTGTCGCAGCGTAAGGGAGTCGTTAAGCGCTCAGCGCATCGACAGCGATGCGAATCCAAGGTGGGTGCCGGCGTCGACCAGCAGGGTTTCGCCGGTGACGTGGCGCGAAGCCGGCGAGGCCAGGAACACCGCCGCGCCGGCGATGTCCTCGGCGGTCGAGGCCGCCTGGAGCGGGGTCGAGCGGATCACGCCCTCGCGCATGCGGCTGACCGTGTCGTCGGCCATCGCCTTGCCGAACCAGGGCGTGTCGATGAAGCCCGGGCAGATGGCGTTGACGCGGATCTTGGGGGCGAGGCCCCGGGCCAGCGACAGGGTCATGGTGTTCATTGCCCCCTTGGAGGCGGCATAGGGCACCGAGGAGCCGATGCCGGTGACGCCGGCGATCGAGGCGGTGTTGACCACGGCGCCCGGCTGCGGCGCGGCCTCGAGCAGGGCGCGGGCGGCGCGGACCATCTGGAAGGCCCCCACGACATTGACCCTGTAGAGGCGCAGGAAGTCGTCGGCGTCGACCGCATCGAGGTCGCTATGGTTGGGCGCGAACTTGGTGGTGCCCGCATTGTTGAACAACGCGTCGATGCGTCCGAACGGTTCGGCGGCGGCCGCGATCCTGCGGCAGTCGGCGTCTTCGCCGACGTCACCCTGGACGACGACGGCCTTGGCGCCCTGCGCCTCGACCAGGCGGGCCGTCTCTTCGGCCTCGGCCTTGCTGGAGGCGTAGTTGATGATCACCGCGGCGGCGCCGCGGCTCGCGGTTTCGACCGCGATCGCGCGGCCCAGGCCCGTCGAGCCGCCGGTGACCAGCACCACGAAACCATCGAAATCCTTGCCGGCCATGCGTCTCTCCCTGTGTTTCCCGATCTGATAGCGCGGTGGGGCGAGCTTGTCCCGGGGGGAGGGGAGGACTACATCGCCTCCCCATGACCGATCTTCACGTCACCCAGCTGGGCCAGACCGTCTCCGCGCCGGAGCGTCCCGAGGACGCCGTCCTCGAGCGCGTGCCCAACCCGCAGGCGGACACGCTGTACCTGGCGCGCTTCACGGCCCCGGAATTCACCTCGCTCTGCCCGGTGACCGGCCAGCCCGATTTCGCGCATCTGGTCATCGACTATGCGCCGGGCGACTGGCTGATCGAGTCCAAGTCGCTGAAGCTCTACCTGACCTCGTTCCGCAACCACGGGGCCTTCCACGAGGACTGCACCGTCGCCATCGGCCGCAAGATCGTCGAGATCGCCCAGCCCCGGTGGCTGCGCATCGGCGGCTACTGGTACCCGCGCGGCGGCATACCGATCGACGTGTTCTGGCAGAGCGGCCCGGCGCCGGAAGGCCTCTGGCTCCCGGACCAGGGCGTGGCGACCTATCGCGGCAGGGGCTGAGCTTCTCCGCTGTCATCCCGGACGATCCGCGACCCAGGGGCCGGCGTAGTGCGCTGGATCCCGGCTCGCTGCTTCGCCTGGCCGGGATGACCGTCCTCTTGGGCCTCTAGCCTTCGTAGCGGCTGACCAACGCGCTCACGTCCGGCCGCGCGCGCTCCTGCGGCGCTTCCGACGCCGTTCCCAGGAAGATGAATCCGGCGACGCGTTCATTCGCGGCCAGTCCCAGCGCCGTCCTGGCATCGTCATCGTAGGCGTACCAGTCGGTGATCCAGTTGGCGCCATAGCCCATGGCCAGGGCGGCATAGGTGAGGCTGGTGCAGACCGCGCCGGCCGACATGAGCTGTTCCCACTCGGGGATATCGCCGACCACGACTCGCGAAATCACCGCGACGGCCAGCGGCGGGGCCTTGAGCTTGCCGAGCTTGGCGTTGAGCTTGACCGCGTCCGGGCGTGCCGCCGC
>JAZJXN010000098.1:0-16186 GCA_040390885.1 Pseudomonadota bacterium
CCTTTACCCCGAGACCCTGATCGTGGCCGGCGGCCAGCTCGATCCCTGCCGCCCGGACGCGGTAGTCTATGCGCGGCGGCTGCGCGAGGCGGGCGTACCGGTCGAGGAGCGCTACTACGCCGCCGAGCCGCACGGGTTCATCAACCTGACCCACGTTTCACCGTCCGCGCGGACGGCGGTGACGGAGATCGGCGAGCTGACGGGCGAGCTGCTGCGGGGCGTTTAAGCCCGGCTGCTGAGCGTCCAGATGATGGCGTCGAGATCGGCGAACAGGCGCTTGAGGAAGTGGGTCATGCGGCTTCTCCGCTGCGGTTCCGATGGCGCGTTAACGGCCCTCGACGGATCTGGGTTCCCGCGTTCTCCGAGCACGGACTTGTGCGCCGTGCGTGACCGGTCCTAGGAACACGGATGACCGTGCAAACGCCCGCCCCGATCGTCATCTACATCGACGCCGACGCCTGCCCGGTGAAGGACGAGATCTACAAGGTCGCGGCCCGCTACGGCCTCAAGACCTTCGTGGTCTCCAACAGCTTCATGATGGTGCCGGTCTCGAAGATGATCGAACGGGTAGTGGTCGAGGCGGGGCCCGACATCGCCGACGACTGGATCGCCGACCGCGCGGCGCCGGGCGACGTGGTTGTGACCAACGACATCCCGCTGGCCGACCGGGTGCTGAAGGCCGGGGCGGCGGCGATCAAGCCCAATGGCCAGCCGTTCACCGCCGACTCCATCGGCCAGGCCCTGGCCCAGCGCTCGATCATGGAGCACATCCGCTCGACCGGCGAGATCACCGGCGGTCCCCGCCCCTTCGACCGCAACGACCGATCGCGGTTCCTGCAGGCGCTGGACGAGGCGATCCAGAAGGAGAAACGCCGCCGTCGATGATCGATTAATATACCGCCGTTACCCTGATCGCATCGGGACAGGCCAGAAGGGGCGCCGGGAATGTTGACGCTGATGCTGGCGCCGCTGCTGAAGTACGCGGAGTTCGAGGGCCGGGCCCGCCGTTCTGAGTACTGGCTGTTCTTCCTGTTCCAGGTCCTCGTCTACATCCCGGTGGCGGTGATCTCGGCCATCGGCGCGATCGGCGAGGCCGGCGAGGCCGGCGAGTACAAAGGTCCGAGCGTGCTGCTCCTGGCCACGATCCTGTTCTTCATCCTGCCCAACATCACGGTGACCGTGCGCCGCCTCCACGACAGCGACCGCAGCGGCTGGTGGTGCTTCATCTGGGTCGTACCGGTGATTGGGGGTATCTGGCTGTTCGTCCTCACCCTGCTCGACGGCACGACGGGGGATAACCGCTTCGGTGCTGATCCCCGGAACGCGGCAGCCTACGACCGGGTCGGCGCCTTTTCCTGACCGGGGATGGGCCGGCGGCCCGGCGACCGCTATGCTGATCGGCAAGGAGGGGGGCCTCCGGATCATCCGTCGCGCAGCACCGCGCCTCGAGGCCCCGGCAAGCGCATGAACCTGATGTTCGCCCCGATCCACAAGTTCGCGGAATTCCAGGGCCGCGCCCGTCGGACCGAGTACTGGCTGTTCGTGCTGTTCTGCGTCCTGCTGTTCGGCGTGCTGGGCGCGATCTTCGGCGTGACCATGATGAACGGTCAGGCGGGGCGCGGCAGCGTCATCTCCCAGATGGCGATGCTGTTGTGGGGCATCGCCTGGGTGGCGCTGGTGATCCCGATGATCGCGGTCACCGTCCGCCGCCTGCACGACGCCGGCTTTTCCGGCTGGTGGATCCTGCTGAACCTGGTCCCGGGCGGCGGCCTCGCGGTGTTCGTGTTCACGGTGCTGCCGGGCACACCGGGCGACAATCGCTTTGGTCCCGATCCCAGGGTCATCGCCACTGCGCCCGGCGCCGGTCTCGTCGAGTAGGCCAGGTCGAGACGGGACGCTGCCGGCATGATCGCCATTCCCCCCGACATCGAACTGGACGAGGCCGAGCTGGAGTTCAGCTTCATCCGCGCCTCGGGCCCGGGCGGCCAGAACGTCAACAAGGTGGCCACGGCGGTGCAGATGCGCTTCGACGCGCGACGCTCGCCGTCCCTGCCCAACGACGTCAGCACGCGCCTGCAGAAGCTGGCGGGCTCACGCCTGACGCTCGAGGGCGTAATCGTCATCACCGCCAACAGCTTCCGCACCCAGGAGCGCAACAAGGCGGACGCAGTTCGGCGGCTCAGCGAGCTGATCGCCAAGGCTGCCGAGCCCCCGCCGCCGCCCCGCAAGAAGACCAAACCGTCGAAGGCGGCCAAGGCCAAGCGCGTCGACAGCAAGGTCCGCCGGGGGGTCATCAAGGCCGGACGGGGCAGGCCAGGCGCGGGCGACTGAAGCTAGCTGCAAGCGTCTCGCAGGTGAGCTCGCAAGCGTTGCAAGACCCGGCCAAAACGCTAGCCTGCTGAGCATTCTGAATGGGCCAGGGGTTGGTAATGCGTCGATACGGCAAGGGTGTCTTTGTAGCTGTTATCGGAGCGGCGGCGCTGTTGACCGCCTGCGGCAAGGCGCCTGATTCCGCCGACGGCGCGAAGACCGCGGCCGCGCCCTTCAAGCCGACCCCCGAACAGGCCGCCATCCTCGCCACCCTGCCCGCGCCGTACAACGCCGGCGACCTGGAAAATGGCCAGCGCGTCTTCGCACTCTGCCGCTCCTGCCACACCATCGCCGAGGGCGGGCCGAACATGACCGGCCCCAACCTGCACGGTGTGTTCGGCCGCATGGCGGGCACGCATGAGAAGTTCCGCTATTCCGAGCCGGTGAAGACCGCCGGCTTCGTCTGGGACGCCGAGCATCTGGACAAGTGGCTGGCCGACCCGCGCGGCTTCCTGCCCGGCAACCGCATGTCCTTCATGGGCGTGAAGGATCCCAAGGACCGTACCGACCTGATCGCGTACCTGAAGGTCGAGACCGGCTACAAGCCCGGAGGCTGACGGCGATGAGCGACCGAGAGGCCCAGCTGACGCAGCTTTACGAGGCCTTCAACCGCCAGGATATCGAGGCGGTTCTGGTCGCTCTACACCCTGACGTCGACTGGCCGGACGTCCTCGAAGGCAAGCGACGCCACGGCCGAGATGATGTTCGCGCCTACTGGCTGGGCCAGTTCAAGCTGATCCGCTCCGAACTCGCGCCCCTGTCATTCGACGACCTTCCCGACGGCCGCGTGCGGGTGCTGGTGATCCAGACCGTGCGCGGCGTGGACGGCCAACTCTGGTCCGAGGGGAAGGTCGAGCACGTGTACAGCTTCGACGGCGACCTGATCAGCCGGATGGAGTCGGCCTAGATCAGCAGGTCGGCGCAGGCATCGAGGATGGCCTCCGCGTCGAGCCGGTACTTCGCATACAGGTCCGGGAGATCACCGGACTGGCCGAAACTCTCCATGCCCAGCGCCCGCACGCGCTGTCCGCGCACAGATCCCAGCCACGACAGCGCCGCCGGCGAGCCGTCGATGACGGTCACCAGCGACGCCGTCTGTGGCAGGGCCTCAAGGAGCGTCTCGGCGGTGGACATCCTGCCCTCCCCCGTCGTCCAGCGCGAACGGCCGGCAGCGGTCCAGTCAGCGTGCAGCACGTCGGGCGAGGTGATCGCCAGCAGTCCGGCGCCGGGCTCGTCCTCCAGCAGGGCCTCGAACGCCGCCAACGCTTCCGGCGCTATGGCGCCGCTGTAGACCAGGGCAAGCCGCGCATCGGGGCCTGGCGCCTTCAGCCAGTACCCGCCGGCGACCACGCCCGCGCGCCACGCATCGTCGCGCCGTGAGGGCTGAGCGATGACCCGGGTCGACAGGCGCAGATAGGTCGAACCGCCACCGTCGGCCTGGATGCGGTCGAAGGCGTGAGCCATCAGCACCGCGGTCTCGTCGGCGAAGGCCGGCTCGTAGCTGTCGAGCCCCGGCTGGGCCATGCCGATCAGCGGCGTGCCGATCGACTGGTGAGCGCCGCCTTCCGGGGCCAGGGTCAGGCCGCTCGGCGTCGCCACCAGCAGGAAGCGGGCGTCCTGGTAACAGGCGTAGTTCAGGGCATCGAGGCCGCGCGCGATGAACGGGTCGTACAGGGTCCCGACGGGGAACAGCCGCTCTCCGAACAGCGGCGCGCTTAGGCCCAGCGCCGCCAGGGCGATGAACAGGTTGTTTTCGGCGATGCCGAGTTCGACGTGCTGGCCGGTCTCGCCCATGGCCCAGACCTGCGCCGATGGGATGCGGCGGCTCTTGAAGACATCCTCGTGCGCGCGGCGGTGAAACACGCCGCGGCGGTTCACGAAACCGCCGAGGTTGGTCGAGACGGTGACGTCCGGCGAGGTGGTCACCACCCGGCCGGCGAACTCGTCCTGGCCCTTGGCGATCTCGAACATGACCTTGCCGAAGGCGGTCTGGGTCGACTGCTCTGAGTCGCCGTCAACGGCCTTGAGCAGGGTGTCCGCCGTGGGCGTGGCGACATGCGGCGCGGCGCGGGGGCCCGTGACGCGGCTGGCGAACGGCGCGGTCTCGACCAGCCGCTTTACGGCCTTCAGCTCGTTGTCGGCGAGACCGGACAGGATGTCCCACTCCTCGCCTTCCCTGACCCCCAAGCGACCGCGCAACTCGGCGATCTGGGACGGATTCATCAGGCCCGAGTGGTTGTCCTTGTGGCCCGCGAACGGCAGACGCCAGCCCTTCACGGTGTAGGCGATGAAGAAGCGTGGTGCGTCGTCCTGAGCCGCCCGGTCGAAGGCGTCGAGGATAGTCTCCAGGCAATGCCCGCCGAGTTCGGTCATCAGCAGCGCGAGGTCGGCGTCATCATAGGCCGCGACCAGCTTCAGCGCCGCCTTGTCGCCCGCGAGGTCGGTGGTGAGCCGCTCACGCCAGGCGGCGCCGCCCTGATAGGTCAGCGCCGCGTAGAGATCGTTGGCCGCATGCTCGATCCAGCCCTGCAGCGCCGCGCCGCCTGGCCTGGCGAAGGCCTCGCGCTGACGCTTCGACCATTTCAGGGTTTCGACGGTCCAGCCGGCGGCCTCGAAAATCTCGCCATAGCGGGTGAACATCCGGTCGGACGTGGTCGCGTCGAGGCTCTGGCGGTTGTAGTCGACGATCCACCAGGTGTTGCGGACGTCGTGCTTGCAGGCCTCGATCAGGGCTTCGTAGATGTTGCCTTCGTCGAGCTCGGCGTCGCCCAGCAGGCTGATCATCCGGCCCATGGCGTCCGGCTTCACCGCCCCGCGGGCGGCGAGGTAGTCCTGGGTCAGGCTCGCGAAGGCGGTCATGGCCACGCCCAGCCCGACCGAGCCGGTCGAGAAGTCGACGTCGTCGATGTCCTTGGTCCGCGAGGGATAGGACTGCGCCCCGCCGAGCGCCCGGAAGCGCTGCAGCTGGTCGACCGTCTGGCGGCCGTAGAGATGCTGGATGGCGTGGAAGACGGGGCTGGCGTGCGGCTTGACCGCGACCCGATCCTGCGGCCGCAGGGCAGCGAAGTAGAGCGCCGTCATCAGGGTGGTCATCGAGGCGCAGCTGGCTTGATGGCCGCCCACCTTGAGGCCGTCACGGCTGTCGCGCAGGTGGTTGGCGTTGTGGATCGTCCAGCTGGCGAGCCAGAGAACACGTTCCTCAATCCGCCTCAGAAGCGCGATATCCTTGCCGCGAACCGCGACGCCGGCGTCGTCCATGGTCTGCCTTCACCCGTCAAGGGGCAAAGACCGCCCCGCTGTCGAAGGGCTTCATAAGCCGGACGCGCGAGGATCGCCAGACGTGCGAGCGTCTACTCGGCCGGATGCAGCTCGGCGTCGGGGTTGTCGCTCTCGTAGGCCCTGATCTGGTTGGCCGTCCACTCAGGCGACTTCGTGAAACGGGCCAGCAGGTTGTAGAACACCGGGACCACGAACACCGTCAGCATGGTGGCGAAGATCGCCCCGAAGAAGATGGTGGCGCCGATGGTCTGACGGCTGGCGGCGCCCGCCCCCTGCCACAGCATCAGCGGCAGCGCCCCGAACGCGGCCGTGATCGAGGTCATCACGATCGGGCGCAGGCGCAGGACCGAAGCCTCGATGACGGCGTCGCGGATCGACCTGCCCTGGTCGCGCAGCTGGTTGGCGAACTCGACAATCAGGATGCCGTTCTTCGCCGCGACCCCGATCAGGATGATCAGGCCGATCTGGCTGTAGGTGTTGATCGTCTGGCCGGTCAGCAGCAGGCCGAACAACCCGCCGAGCGCCGCCAGAGGCACGGTCAGCATGATCACGGCGGGGTGGATCCAGCTTTCGAACTGAGCCGCCAGCACGAGGAACACGAGCAGCAGCGCCATGCCGAAGGCGAGGCCGACGGCGCCGGACGCTTCGAGATAGTCCTTGGCCTGGCCGCCCCAGGTGTAGGTCACGCCCGTCACAGAGGTTTTGTCGGCCTCAGCCTGCAGGAAGGCGACGGCGTCAGCGACGGTATAGCCGGGCGTCAGCTGGCTGGTCAGCGTGACCGAGCGCTGGCGGTCGGTGCGACTGCGGTCGGGCGTATCGCCGCGCAGCTGCGTCTTCACCACCGAGGACAGCGGCACCAGCTGGCCCGAGCCCGACCGGACGTAGAGGTTGTCGAGGTCGTTCAGGGTGCGGCGCTTGTCGAGGTCGGTCTGCAGAATGACGTCGTATTCCTGGCCCTGCTTGACGTAGGTGGTCACCTGGCGGGAGCCGAACATGGTCTCCAGCGCCCGGCCGACGGCCTGCGGCGTCACGCCGAGGGTGGCGGCCTTCTCGCGGTCGATGTCGACCGAGAGGCGCGGCGCTGTCGGCTCGTAGTCGAGACGCGGACGCGAGAAGCCGGGGTTGGTCATCATCGCGTCGCGGATCGGCGCCAGCCAGGCGGCGACCTGGTCGTAGTCGTTGCCCAGGCCGATGAGATCGATGTTGGTGCCGCCGCCCTGGCCGCCGCCACGCTGGAACGGGCCGCGCACGCTGGCCACGGCGCGCACGCCGGTGATGCCCGACAACGACTTGTTGAGCTCGTCGGCGACCTCGTCGGACGTCTTGGTGCGGTCGCCCCAGTCGTTCATCACAACGACGCCGTTGGCGGTGTTGAACTGGGTCGCGCCGAAGCGCGGGATGCTGATGATGTAGCGCGCCGCCTCGCCCTGGGCGCGATAGCCCTGCATGGCCTTCTCGACCCTCATGGCGGCCGTCTTGGTGTATTCGAAGCCCGAGCCCTCGGGCGCGGCGATGGAGATGTCCACCCGGCCGCGATCCTCGGCAGGGACTAGTTCCTGCGGCAGCATCACGAACAACAGGGCCGCCAGCCCAGCCAGCCCGGCGACAGCGACGCCGGCGCCGATGCTGGCGACGCGCGGGCCGAGCAGCATCTCCAGCGAGTTTCGGTAGCTGTCCTTGACCTTGTCGACGGCGAAGTCGACGCGCTTGGCCAGCCATCCCTCACCCGACGAGGGGCGCAGCAGCTTGGAGGCCAGCATCGGCGACAGCGACAGGGCCAGGAACGCCGAGAAGGCCACGGCCGCGGCGATGGCGACGGCCAGCTCGACGAACAGGCGGCCAATGTAGCCGGGCAGGAACATCAGTGGCGCGAACACCGAGATCAGCACCAGGGTGGTGGCGATGACCGCGAAGAACACCTGGCGCGCGCCGCGCGTCGCGGCGACGGGGGCCGGTTCGCCGTCCTCGTCGATGCGCCTCTGGATGTTCTCGACCACGACGATCGCGTCATCGACGACGAGACCGACCGCCAGCACCAGGGCCAGCAGCGTCAGCAGGTTCAGCGAAAAGCCCAGCGGAGCCAGGACGATGAAGGTCGACAGCAGGCAGATCGGCGCGACGACCGACGGAATGATCGCCGCCCGCCAGCTGCCCAGGAAGACCAGGTTCACCAGAGCGACGAGGACGATCGAGATGCCCATGGTGATCCAGACTTCCTGGATCGCGTGAGCGGTGAACTGCGAGGAATCGACCGCAAGGATCAGCTCCGTACCCTTGGGCAGGGTCTTGTTGATCGCCGCCATTTCCTTGCGCGTGGCGGTGGCGATGGCGAGGTCGTTGGCCTGCGACTGACGGGTGAGGAACAGGCCGATCTGGTCGACGCCGTTGCCTCGGAAGACCCGACGCGGCTCGGCGGCGCCCTCCTCGATGCGGGCGATGTCGGACAGGCGGGTGACATAGGCGTTGGTCATCCCCGCCGTGGCGGCGGTGGTCGTCGACGGCCTGACCGGCAGGGTCGCGAAGTCGGACGGCTTCGAGTAGCCGCGGTTGACCCGGATGGTGAAGTCCTTGGAGGCGCTCTCCAGGGCGCCCGCCGGCAGTTCCACGTTCTGGGCGTTCAGCGCCGTCTCGACGTCATCGACGGTGATGCCGCGCGCGGCCATCTGGTCGGAGTCGAGCCAGATCCGCATCGAGTAGATCGGGCCGTTGAGGCCGACCGTGGCGACCCCGGGGATCGTCGACATTCGTTCGACCAGGTAGCGGTCGGCGTAGTCGGCGAGCTGAAGCGGGGTCAGCGTCGTCGACGTCATGTTGAGGATGATGATGGGCGACGAGTCGGCGTTGGCCTTCGCGATCTGCGGCGGATCGGCCTGGTCAGGCAGCTGGCTGCTCACCCGGCTGGCGGCGTCGCGCACATCGTTCGCGGCCGTCTCGAGGTTGGTGCTCAGCGTGAAGGTGATGTTGATCTGGCTGCGGCCGTCACGGCTCGAAGACGTGACCCGGTCGATACCCTGGATGCCGGACACCTGGCGCTCGAGCACCTGGGTGATCCGCTCTTCGATGATCTCGGCCGAAGCGCCGCGATATGCGGTCGAGATCGAGACCACGGGGGGATCGACGTTCGGCAGTTCGCGGATCGGCAGGGCGAAGAAGGCCGCCATGCCGATCACCACCAGGATGATCGCCGCGACGGCGGCGAAGACCGGCCGCTTGACCGAAAGGTCCGACAGCATCAGCGCGCCGCCTTGGACACGCCTTGGGACGCGCCGCCCGGGCCGCCGGCGGCGCCGGGCTTGCCGCCGCCGACGCGGACGGCCTGGCCGTCCTGGATGCGGTTGAGGCCGTCAGCGACGATCCGGTCGCCGGCCTTGAGCCCGCCGACGATCTCGACAAAGCCGTCCTGGGTCACGCCGACGTCGACCGCCTGCTTGCGGGCGGCCTGACCATCACCCTTGCGGGCGATGACGAAGACATAGGCCTGGTCGCCCTCGAACTGGACGGAAGCTTCTGGCGCCGCGATGGAGTCGCGGCCGCCGTGGTCGATGGTCACGCGCATCATCATGCCGGGCTTGATGCGGCCGGCGGGGTTCGGGAACACGGCGCGGGCGGTGATCGCGCGCGTGGCCGGATCGATGCGGCTGTCGAGCTGGGCGATACGGCCGCTGAAGGTCTCGTCGGGGTAGGCGTCCGGCCGCGCCACGATGGCCGAGCCCTCGCGCATCACCGGCAGGTAGCGATCAGGGACCCGGAAGTCGACGCGGATCGACGAGAGGTCATCCAGCGAGACGATGGCGCCACCGGGCTGGATCAAGGTGCCCGGCGTGACGTCCGTCAGGCCGACGACGCCGGAGAAGGGCGCGCGGATGACCCGGTCCATCTTGCGCGAATTGGCCGCCGCCAGGCTGGCGCGGGCGGTCTCGAGCGCCGACTGGTACTGCTCCGCGGTGGCGCGCGGGGCGATGCCCTTGTCGGCCAGGGCGTCCCAGCGAGCGTAGTCCCGTTCTGCCTGGGCCAGGCGTGCGCGCGACTCGATCAGACCGGCGTCTTCCTCGCCCGCCTTCAGTTCGACGAGGACCTGGCCCTTGGCGACGCGCTGGCCGTCGGCGAAGCGAACGGAGGTGATCATTTCGGTGGTGTTGGAGGTGATGGTGACGGACTGCTGACCCTTGGCCACGCCAAGCACCTCGATGCGGTCCATGAAGGGACG
Source organism: Pseudomonadota bacterium (assembly GCA_040390885.1). GTDB lineage: Bacteria > Pseudomonadota > Alphaproteobacteria > Caulobacterales > Caulobacteraceae > Caulobacter. The sequence goes on from JAZJXN010000098.1 coordinate 9,857, forward strand.
GCTGGCGACGGTGGCCTGGGACACGGCCGCGGCGCGGCCGGCGCCGCCGCCGGGCCCACCCTGGCCCCGCGGCTCAGCGGTGACCAGCTTGATCGCCCCGCCCAGGATCATCAGCCCGAGAAAGACGGCGGCGGCGATAAGGAAAAAGTGCCGACGGATCACGAACAACAACTCCCCAGGCCAGGCTTCCCGGCGCGAACAGACGGCACATACAGGGGCATGGGTCGCAGCGTAAACCCGATTGAAGTGACGGGCGGATGACCGAGCGTTTCAGGCCTGAAACATTAGAACGTGCGCCAAAGGGCGAGGACGGGGCCCGATTCCGCCAGCCCGGTTTTTCCGAACAGCGAGAATCGCCAGCCGGCCTGGGCGCGCCAAGGGCCCAGGCGCCGCACGGCGGACGTCTCGAGCTTGGTCCATTCGGCCCCTGACTCCGCCCGGCCGGAATAGGTCTGGGCCATGACAAGCCACTCCGGGCGAGGCTCGACGCCGACAGTCAGGTCCAGCCGCGTCTCGTTCGAGAGGTCGACGCGAGTCAGGCGCGCCGCCTGCACCTCGACGAACGCCGGGCGGCCTGCGACCGTGAAGGACCGGCCCGCCAGCACCCGCGCCTCAACGTCCGTGCTTCCGGCGCCCGGCTCGGCATAACCGGCGTTGCGCCCCTCCCCCGCCAGGACCCCGCCGAGGTAGAGGCTGACGACCGAGCGACGGCCGCGCCAGGCCAGGTAGCGGACGCCAAACTCGATGGGGCCGCGGCCGCTGTACTCTGTGTCAGAGGCGCTGGCCTCCCCTCGCACCGCCGCCAGCTTGCCCTGCAGCGTGATCCGACCGGTCAGGCCATGCTCGACATAGAGGCTGGCGGTTTCATCGAGGCTTTCACTATGATTGTAGCGGTCCCCGCTGAGGTCGAAGGCCTCGTCCGCCTCCGCCCGCTCGTACTTGAGGATGGCGAGCGTCTTGCCCTGCGGCGTCGGCCAGGCCCCGCCTCTCGCCTCGCCGCAAAGAAAAACCGCCGCGAGCGCCAGGCCCGCGGCGGTCCAGGTGATGATGCGGCGGCGATACCCTAGGCGTCGTAGCCCGGCGAGCCCCGATCCAGCTGACGAAGGCAGCCCGGCCAGGCCAGATTGCCGATCGGGCCCATGCCGCGGCCCATCTGCCCGCGCACCTCGGCCTGCGCGGTCTCGGGCGCATGAAGCACCCCATCCCGACCCGCCGAGAGCGCCATGATCTGCTGCTGGCATGCCCGCTCCAGATAGAACATCCCCAGCCAGCACGCGGCCGCCGTGTCGCCGACCGCGAGCGTACCGTGGTTGCGCAGCAGCATCAGGGTCTTGTCACCGATATCAGCCACAAGTCGCTCACGCTCGTCAAGGTTGAGGGCGATCCCCTCATAGTCGTGATAGGCGAGCTGCGGCAGGACGATCAGGGCGTGCTGAGACAGCGGCAGCAGACCGTCCTTCTGCGCCGAGACAGCGACGCCCTGGTCAGAGTGCAGGTGCATCACGAACATCGCGTCCTCGCGGGCGGCGTGGACGGCGGAGTGGATGGTGAAGCCCGCCGGATTGATGAAGTAGGGGGTCTCCTGCAGGACCCGCCCCTCGAGGTCGATCTTCACCAGCGAGGACGCGGTGATTTCGCCGAAGAACTGGCCGTACGGGTTGATCAGGAAGTGGTGCTCCGGACCCGGGATCCGTGCCGAGATGTGGGTGAAGATCATGTCGTCCCACCCGTGCAGCGCCACCAGCCGGTAGAGGGCGGCGAGATCGACACGCGCCTGCCACTCCTCCGCGCTAACCTTGCCCTTGAGCGAGCCCGCGCCCGTCATCGAACCATCGGCCATGGCTGTTCTCCTCCCGCGCCTTGTTCTGTTGCGGCCAGAATCCTCCCGACCGTCCGCTGCGTCAAGTTCCCCGGCTTGCGGACCGGCGCCGCAGCCTCCAAGCTGACCGGCATTCACGGACGCGAGCAACGACGTCCGGATCAGGGGGCTGAAACATGACCAAGATCACCCGCCGCGGCCTGGTGGCCGCTTCCGCTGCGACCGCCGCCGCGCCGGCCATCGCCATGGCCGCCGCCCGGCCAAGCGCGGCAGCCGCCTGGACGCCGGACGCCACTACCCTCGCCAGCATGATCCGAAAGAAGGAGATCAGCAGGGTCGAGGCGGTCGAGGCCGCCATCCGCCATGCCGAAGCCCTGCAGCCGAAGCTGAACTTCGTCGTCAACTCCGACTTCGACCGGGCGCTGGACGCGGCGAAAGCAGGCGGACAGACCGGACCGTTCGCGGGCGTACCCTTCCTGGTCAAGGACCTCGACGACTACGCCGGGCTGCCGACCCGCTCGGGCAGCGCCGGGACCTATCGCGCGCCGGCGGCGACGAAGAACGACCCCTATGTCGACGGCCTGCTCAGCACCGGCGTCATTGTCATCGGCAAGTCGGCGACGCCGGAGTTCGGCTACCTGCCGACCACCGAGCCGCTCGCTTTTGGCCCGACCCGCAATCCCTGGAATCTCGACCGCTCCACCGGCGGCTCGTCCGGCGGCGCGGCCGCGGGCACAGCGTCCGGCGTGGTCCCGTTCGCCCACGCCAGCGACGGCGGCGGTTCGATCCGCATCCCCGCCGCCAACTGCGGCCTGTTCGGCTTCAAGCCCTCGCGCGGTCGGCTGGTCGGGAACATGGGCGACAAGGTGATCCATCTGTCTGTGAACCACGTCGACAGCCGCTCGGTCCGCGACTCCGCCGCCATGTTCGCGGCCACCGAACGCACCGACGCGGCCAAGCCCTGGGCGACCATGGGCCTGGTCACCCGGCCCTCGAAACGCAAGCTGCGCATAGGCGTGCTGTCCGTCAGTGGCAGCGGCCGCGAACCGGATGCAGAGGTCCGCGCCGGGCTCGACGGCGCGGTGAAGCTGCTGCAGGCCATGGGACACACGGTCAGCGAGACGAAGTGGCCGGTCGACTCGGTCAAGTTCGGCCAGGACTTCCTGACCCTGTGGTCGGCCGGCGCCGCCATGGACATCGACGCCCTGAGCAAGGCGCTGGGCCGCGCGCCGGACGCGGCGATGGCCGAGCCCTTCTCGCTGGGCATGGCCCGGCTGATCGGCGGCGCACCGGACGGTATGGTCGACGCCGCGATCGGCCGGCTGGCCGCGGCGTCGGCCGCCTATGACGCCTGGTTCGCCGATCTCGATGTCGTGGTCTCGCCCGTGCTGGCCAAGCCGCCGGTTCCGATCGGCTACGTGTCCGGAGATGTGCCGTTCGAGGAACTGTCGCGGCGACTGACCGACTACGTCGGCTACACTCCCTTGCACAATGTGGCAGGGGCCCCGGCGATGAGCGTGCCGCTGCACTGGACCGCGGATGGCCTGCCCGTGGGCATCCATTTCGCGGCCAAGGCGGGGAACGACCGGACGCTGTTCGAACTGGCCTACGCGCTCGAAGCGGCGCAGCCGTGGGCGGCGAGGAAGCCGCCGGTGAGTGTGTGATGTTGGGGACATGTACCTGATCGGTATCTGTCTCCCTCTGACCTAAAGCCGGGGACACGTACTGTTCGGTACATGTGCCCGACGGCGCTACAGCGCGATCTTCTCGACCTGCCCGGGCGGCGGCGCGGCCGTCCGGATCAGGCCGAACGAGACGATGCCCTGGTGCATCCCACCGGGCTCGACCTTGAAGAAGCCGTCGACCGGATAGACCCGACCCTGCGGCTTGAAGCGGCCTTTGATGACGATCTCGATGTCGTCCTTGGTGATCCCGAGGTAGTCCGGGTCGGCGCTGACCAGGTAGCGCTTGCCGGCGAACTCCGCCGCGCTGTTGCGGGTGATACGGACCGACAGGCCGACGACCTGATCCACGCGGCGCGACAGCAGGTCCGTGAAATGCTGGGCGTTCGCGACGGTGACGAGGCCGCTGAAGAGCGGCGTCTTGCCCGCCGCCCTTGCGGCGCCAACCGTCGAAAAGGCGACCAATCCGGTCAGCAACGTTCGCCTGTACATGGGTTCACCTCGTGCTTCCTTCCCCAGACAACTCGCCAGGCGACCGTCTGGTTCAGCGTCGTGGCATAACGTTGAACTTCGAATTGGCGCCGCCGCTGGATTGCACCATCCTCTCGCGACCACGGAGGGTGTGATGTCGGACTCGATCATCTCGCGGTCGCCACGCAAGCCGATCGGCCTCTGGATCACGCTCATGGTCCTCGGCGTGCTGATCGGCATCGGGACCTGGCGGCTGGTCAGCAACATGCAGCCGATCGCCTCGCCCGCGGGCATTGTCGGCCCTCCCGTGCGCGCGGCGACGCCGGACGGCGACCGGGTCATGCTGCTGACCAGCCAGTGGCGCAGCTTCAATGCGCCCAGCCGGGGACTGAACCGCAGAACCTATACCGACCTGCTCATGGACGTCTGGGCGTTCGACGCCGCGACGGGCAAGCCCGTCTGGCGGCGGCGGATCTCGGCGGACCGCAGCGGCGTCAACATGGGGCGCGAGATTCTCGGCGCTCAGGACGGAGTGCTTTGGGTGCTTCAGCCCACAGGCCTGATCGGACTGTCGACCCTGGACGGGGCTGTTGTCGCCGACACCGCGAAGATCGAGGCCGCCAATCCGGCGCTGAAGGGCCTGCTGCCGACCGAGGCGCAGTACTATGTCTTCGACGCGGGCGGTCTGCGCCTGACAGCCGCCGACGGTCGAAAGTGGCGGCTGGCCGGCGCCGGACTGAAGGCCGTCGCCGACAGTCCCGCGCCGACGACTCCGGCGCCCGGCGTCTTCCTCCATGCCCGCGTCGCCGGCGGCAACGGGACCTGGGCCTTCATGGCCCGCGGCCTGCACACCCGCGGCCTGTGGCTGGGGCTGATGGACGAGGAGGAGGCGAAGACCTACGGGAGCCAGAACGTCATGGGCGGTATTGACCCGACCACCCATCCCCGCACGCGGCTATGGTTCTCGAAGCTCGGGACCAAGCAGACCTTCTTTGGCGAGCAGCTCGTCTACCAGGGCTTCAAGCCCTACCCGGACTCGCCGGAGTTTCTGCAGGGCGGGCTGCTGACCGACAACCGCATCAATGCCCTGCCGATCATGCTGTTCAAGCCCGACAGCGTGCTGGTGCTGGACCGCGACCGGCTCGGCGACAAGGGCCGGCTGCGGCTGACCCGGATCTCCGGCCCGCGCGGCAAGGTGATCTGGACCGCCGACCTGCCGATGCAGGGCGTCGAGGCGGTGATGCCGGGCGAGACCTCGATCGTCCTGACCGGCCGCCGTGACGAGGAGACGGGCGCCCGCAAGCCGGGCGACCGGCTGGTCAGCGTCGACCAGCTGGTCGCCATCGACTACGCGACCGGCAAGATGGGCGCCTACGGCTTTCTCGTGAAGTCGACGAAGCCGGAGGACATCCCGGTGTCGTCGACGGTCTTGCCCGAGACGAAGCCCTAGTCCCGTCCCTGGGCTACGCGTCCTCCTCGAACAGCTTCTTCAGCTCGTTCTTGAGGATCTTGCCATTGGCGTTGCGCGGCAGGGTCTCGTGCCAGAACTCGACCCGCACAGGCACCTTGAAGGCGGCCAGGCGATCGGCGACGAAGGCGCGCAGTTCCTGCTCGGTGGCCTGGCCCTCGGGCTTGAGGGTGACTACGGCGCCGGGGACTTCGCCCAGGGTCTTGTGCGGAATGCCGACTAGGGCCGCGTCCATCACCGCCGGGTGGTCGTAGAGAACGTTCTCGACCTCGATGCAGTAGATGTTCTCGCCGCCGCGGATCAGCATGTCCTTGGCCCGGTCGATGATGAAGCAGAAGCCTTCCTCATCGATCCGCGCCAGGTCGCCGGTGCGCACCCAGCCTTCGAAGAAGGTCTGGGCCGTGGCTTCGGGCTTGTTCCAGTAGCCGCGCACGTTGAACGGCCCCTTGGCCCAGAGCTCGCCGACCTCGTTGGGGCCAAGCTGCCGAAGCGGCTCCTCGACCGACATGATCTTGATCTCGCCGACCGGCAGGGCGGTGCCGCAGCTGTCGGGCCGGTGCTCGTAGTCTTCGGCCGAGTTGGAGGTCACGGTGGCGCTGGTCTCGGTCATGCCCCAACCCTGGCCGACCTGGGACTTGGGCCAGGTTTCGCGGATCTTGCGGACCAGCTCGGGCGCCGAGGGCGCGCCGCCGTAGGAAACGCTCTCCAGCGACGACAGGTCGTACTTGTCGCGGGCCGGATGCTCGAGCAGCTGCCAGGCGATGGTTGGCACGCCGCCGGCGCTGGTCAGCTTCTCGCGCTCGATGATCTGCATCGCCAGCTCCGGATCCCACTTGCGGATCATCGCCAGCTTGGCGCCGCCGAACAGGGTGGGGTTGAGCACAGCCATG
>JAZJXN010000098.1:16196-19160 GCA_040390885.1 Pseudomonadota bacterium
AAGAAGGGCACGCTCAGCAGAGAGCCCTTCTGCGGCGCGTCAGGGTCGGGCGCGGGGGGCTGCTCGCCGCGGCGCAGGAAGGCTCGGGCCGCGCCGCACGCGCCGGCCATGATGTTGGTGTTGACGTTGCGGTGGCTGGCCAGGGCGCCTTTCGGCTTACCCGTGGTGCCGGAGGTGTAGAAGATCGTCGCATCGTCCTCGGGGACCAGCTCGACGTCCGGCAGCGCCGCGTCGGGCAGGCCGGCCCAGGTATCGGCGGTGCCGATGACATCTTCCAGGCGGGTCACATAGGGGTGGGCGACCTCGTCGACCGTGCGGCTGACGAAGACATGCTCCAGCTCGGCGCAGTTGGGGAAATGCTCGGCGAGGCGATCAAAGCGCTCGGCGTCGACGACGGCGATCTTGGACCCGGAATCGGTCAGGCCGTACTCAAGCTCGGCGCCTGTCCACCAGGCGTTCAGGGGCGTGACGATCGCGCCCAGCACCATGCCGGCATAGAAGGCGACCGCCCACTCCGGCACGTTGCGCATGACGATGGCGACGCGGTCGCCCTTCTTGACGCCCTTGTCGGCGAGAGCCTTGGCGAAGGCGGCGACGGCGCGGTGGAATGCCTCGAAGCTGACCCGCTCGTCCTCGTGGACCAGGAAGATCTTGTCGCCATGCGCGCGGCTGGCGACGAGCACGTCACGCAGGGTCGGCGGCGCGTTCTTCCAGACCCGCATCGGCACGCCGCGGATCACCGTCTCTTCCATCTCGAAGGGCATGTCGGGCGCGGTCAGCATGGCATAGGCCTGCTGGACGGACATGGCGGGCCAGGACGGGGTCGAGGCGGCGGCGTCGGACATGGGGCAACTCCCTGATGCGATGTGACTCGACGCTCTTGGATGACGCCTTGGAGCCGTCAAAAGCACAGGCGCGGGCTTCGTGCAAACAACCGTTTGACGTAGCGTCGCTCGGCCACGCGCTTCCCTCCCCTTCATGAGGCGGGGCAGACGGCGAAGCCGTCAGGGTGAGGCACGGCGTAGGCCGTCCCACACCCGCTCGCTTAGGGACTTCCCTCCCCCATAGAAGGGAGGGAAGGCGGGTGTCAGGCGACGCTCGCCAGCCGACCCAGCGCCGCTTCCAGCTTGGCCTTGGCCGCCTCGGCCTCGGCCAGTTTCTCGCGGCTCTCCTCGATCACCTCTTCCTTGGCCTTGGCCAGGAAGTCCGGATTGCCGAGCTTCTTGTTGACCCGCTCGATGTCGCTCACCTGGACGGCGATCTCCTTGGTCAGGCGTGCGCGTTCGGCGCTTACGTCAATGTAGTCGGCGACAACCAGCGAAGCGGTCGCCTCACCAACTACGAACGGCACGGATCCAGCCGGGGCCACGCCCTCAGCAGCACCATTCAATCGAGCTAGCGTCACGAGCAGGTCGCGATGGCGGGCCAGCCGGGCGCTGGTCTCAGGCCCGGCGCCGGACACGGTCAGCGGCACGCGCGCGCCCGGGGGGACGTTCATCTCGGCGCGGATCGAGCGGATCTCGGTGACCAGCTCGACCAGCCAGCCGATCTCGGCCTCGGCGCCGGCGTCGGTCCAGCTGGACGGATACTCGGGCCAGCGGGTGGTGATCAGCATGCCCTCGCGGGCAGGCCCCTCCTCCGCCGTCTTGTCCCAAAGCTCCTCGGTGATGAACGGCATCACCGGGTGCAGCAGGACAAGGATCTGGTCGAGCGTCCAGGCGACCATGGCTTGCGTCTCGGCCTTGGCGGCTTCGTCAGACCCGTTGAGGATCGGCTTCGCCAGTTCCAGGTACCAGTCGCAGAACACGTTCCAGATGAAGCGGTAGAGCGCGTTCGCCGCGCCGTCGAAACTGCAACCCTCAAGCGCCTCGGTAACCTGGGCGGCGGTCTTGACCAGTTCGCCGCGGACCCATTTGTTGATCGTCTGCTCGACGGTCGAGGGATCGAAACCCTCGACGCGGACGCAGCCGTTCATCTGGGTAAAGCGGGTCGCGTTCCACAGCTTGGTGCCGAAATTGCGATAACCTTCAATGCGCTGGGTCGAGAGCTTGATGTCGCGCGCCTGGCCAGACATCGCGGTCAGGGTAAAGCGCAGGGCGTCGCAGCCGTACTGGTCGATGAGCTCCAGCGGGTCCATGACGTTGCCCTTGGACTTGCTCATCTTGGCGCCGGACGCGTCGCGCACCAGGGCGTTGATGACCACCCGCTGGAACGGAACCTGACCGGTGAAGTGCAGGCCCATCATCATCATCCGGGCGACCCAGAAGAAGATGATGTCGAAGCCGGTGACCAGGGTGTGGGTCGGATAGAACCGCTCCAGGTCGCTGGTCTTCTCAGGCCAGCCGAGCGTGGAGAACGGCCACAGGCCCGAGGAGAACCAGGTGTCGAGGACGTCCTCATCCTGGCGCAGGACCTTGTTGCCGGCGGCGGCCTGGGCGGCCTCGGCCGTCTCCTCGACGTAGATATTGCCCTCGTCGTCGTACCAGGCCGGGATGCGATGCCCCCACCACAGCTGGCGCGAGACGCACCAGGGCTGGATGTTCCGCATCCACTCGAAGTACGTCTTTTCCCAGTTCTTCGGCTCGAAGACGGTGTCGCCGTTCTCGACGGCCGCGATCGCCGGCTTGGCCAGGGTCTCTGCGTCAACGTACCACTGGTCGGTCAGCCAGGGCTCGATGACCACGCCCGAGCGGTCGCCGTGCGGGACCATGTGGCGCGTCTTCTCGATGCCCTTCAGCAGTTCGAGTTGCTCGAAGGCCTCCACCACCTTCTTGCGCGTCACGAAGCGGTCCATGCCGACGTAGTCCGCCGGGCCGTTCTCGTTGATCTTGCCGTAGGCGTCGAGAATGTTGATCGACTCCAGTCCGTGGCGCTTGCCGACCTGGAAGTCGTTGAAGTCGTGGGCCGGCGTGATCTTCACCGCGCCCGAGCCCTTGGTCGGGTCGGCGTAGTCGTCGGCGACGA
>JAZJXN010000099.1:0-5897 GCA_040390885.1 Pseudomonadota bacterium
GATCATCGTCGGCCGTCACGCCTTCGGCGACCAGTACAAGGCCACCGACTTCCTGTTCCCGGGCAAGGGCACGCTGTCGATCAAGTTCGTCGGCGACGACGGCGAAACCATCGAGCACGAGATCTTCCAGGCCCCGTCGGCCGGCGTGGCCATGGGCATGTACAATCTCGACGACTCGATCCGCGACTTCGCCCGGGCCTCGTTCGCCTACGGCCTGAGCCGCAAGTACCCGGTCTACCTCTCGACGAAGAACACGATCCTCAAGGCCTACGATGGCCGCTTCAAGGACATCTTCCAGGAGATCTTCGACGCTGAGTTCAAGGACAAGTTCGCCGAGTTCGGCGGCACCTACGAGCACCGGCTGATCGACGACATGGTCGCCTCGGCGCTGAAGTGGTCGGGCGGCTACGTCTGGGCGTGCAAGAACTACGACGGCGACGTGCAGAGCGACATCGTCGCCCAGGGCTTCGGCTCGCTGGGCCTGATGACGTCGGTGCTGCTGACCCCCGACGGCAAGATCGTCGAGGCCGAAGCCGCCCACGGCACCGTCACCCGCCACTACCGCCAGCACCAGAAGGGCGAGTCGACCTCGACCAACTCGATCGCCTCGATCTTCGCCTGGACCCGTGGCCTCGCGCACCGCGCCAAGCTCGACGACAACGCGGAGCTGGCGAAGTTCGCCCTGACCTTGGAAAAGGTCTGCGTCGACACCGTCGAGGCCGGCTTCATGACCAAGGACCTGGCGCTGCTGGTCGGTGACAAGCAGGGCTGGCTGACCACCGAAGGCTTCCTCGACAAGATCGACGAGAACCTGAAGATCGCGATGGCCTGACGGCCGCGGAGACGTGCGCCGGCCGGTGCATGTCTCCATCCAGCGACGACCTCAGGGGACAGGTGCTCTTCGCGCGCCTGTCCCCTTTTCCTTGCCTCCCGCGCGCTGCGGGGACCCTTGCCTCCCCGCGCGCGTTCAAGCTTCATGCGGCGAGACATCGCCATCGGCGGGGCCTGATGCGGTTCGACCTCTTCAAGATCTTCCTGGTCTGCGCCGTCGGCTTCGGCCTGGCCTTCGGAAGCGCACCTTGGTTCGCGTTTCGCGCCCTGCGCGCGGCGACGGCGGCCGAGGATGTTCAGGCCACCGCCGACCTCGTCGACTTTCCCGCCGTGCGAAAGAGCCTGACCGCGCAGCTGACCCCCGCCGAGGCGACGCGGGCCGAACCGCCGTCAATCTGGCAGGACCCGATCGGCGCTTTCCGCAAGGCCATCGAGCCGCTTGTTCCGCCCGAACCGAAGGTTGACCGCTACCTGACCCTGACCGGCCTGTCCGCGCTCAGCCGCGGCTATGCCCCGGGTGCGGCGCCCCCGTCGTCACGCGAGCAGCCCAAGGTGCAGACGCGGGTGTCATCGTCTCTGAAGGATCCTCTCCCGTTGATCGACTACTGGGGGCCGGACCGCACCCGCATCGCCGTCAAGCGGCCGGGCGCGCCGCAGACGGTGACCGTGTTCACCTTTGAACGACGCGCCCTCTTCACCTGGAAACTGACCCACATTCAGCTCCCTGCTGGCGAGCGCTGAGCAACCTCGGACCACGCAAGTTCTTGCTTTGTTCGCACGACTGACCTAACGTCGGTCCATGAACGAAGGAGGCTTCATGGCGGCGCGGATTGGATATCTGACTCTGGGGGCGAGCGATCTCGCGCAGGGCAAGGCCTTCTACGACACGATCTTCGCCGTGATTGGCTGGTCGCCTTTCGCCGAGTATCCCGGCTTCGTGGCCTATGGACCGGACGGCAAGGACGACGGCGCGACCGTCTGGCTGTGCAATCCGTTCAACGGCGCGGCCGCCAGCGGCGGCAACGGCGCGATGCTCGCGCTCGCCGCCGAGAGCCGCGACCAGGTCGACGCCTTTCATGCCGCCGCCCTCGCCGCGGGCGCGACCGACGAAGGCGCGCCGGGCCTGCGCCCGCAATACACCCCGACCTGGTATGCGGCCTATATCCGCGACCCTGAGGGCAACAAGCTGGCGATCGTCTTCGACGCGCCGCACGACGCCTGATCGACAGAAAGGAGACACCAATGTCCGCCGCCGCCGTGAAGCCGATGGTCAGCTACATCACCATCGGGACCGACGACCTAGACAAGGCGATGGCCTTCTACGACCCGGTGCTCGGCGCGCTCGGCAACCAGCGGCTCTGGGTCCAGGGGACCTGGGCAGGCTACGGACCGGAGGGCGACGATCACGGCGTGGTCCTGCTCTGCGCACCGTTCAACGGCGAGCCGGCCATGGCGGGCAACGGCATCATGATCGGCCTGCACGCGGAAAGCCGGGCCCAGGTCGACGCCTTCTACGCGGCGGCGATGGCCAACGGCGGAACCTGCGAAGGTCCGGCGGGGCCGCGGCCGGACTTTGGAGAGGGGTATTACCTCGCCTATGTGCGCGATCCGGTCGGCAACAAGCTGTCAGCGTTCTATCGCGGCGGGTGACGGCTGCTGACGGCCGTTGTCACCGGCGCCGGATAGACCAGAGCCTTCGCTGAGCAATCGGAGTGACCCCATGACCAAGCGCTGCACCGCCCTGTTCCATCACGGCTGGGCGGACTGGGAGGCGGGGTTGGTGCTGGCGGCCCTGCGCGAGACCTTCGGGTTCGCGGTTCGCATCGCTACACCGGAGGCCGCGACCGTGACCTCGATCGGCGGGGTGCGGGCGGCGGCGGACCTGGCCTTCGCCGATGTCGCGCGGACGGCCTCGACCTGCTGCTGGTGATCGGCAGCGAGCGCTGGGCCGAAGAGACTAACCCCGAGGTTGTCGACCTGCTGCGCCGCGTGAGCGCGGCGGGCGCGCCGATCGGGACGATCTGCGCGGGGACCCTGGCGGCGGCTCGGGCCGGTCTCCTCAATGGCCGGGCGCACACCAGCAACAGCCTCGAGTTCCTGAAGGCCAACGCCGTCGGCTACGCCGGCGCAGACCTCTACGACGACACGCCCCGCGCGGTCAGCTGCGGCGGCGTGGTCACCGCGCCAGGCTCGGCGCCAGGCAGTTTCTCGGTCGAGGTGCTGAGGCTGGCCGTCCCCGACCAGAGCCAGGCGATCGACGCCTACGCGAAGATGCTCGCGGCGGATCATGGGCGGTAGGGCTGGCGTGAAGGCTTCGCGGCACGCCGCCCGTGTCTTGGCCTGGCGCGCGCGGTTGCACCCCACCAGGCCCTTCATCTCACGGCGAGAGGATCGCCGGCCTGGATGAGACACGCGGGCGTCTTCCGTCCCTGAGGACGGAAGATGACCCGTTCGGCTCGCCCTAGCCTGCCAGCGCCGCCTTCACCGCAGCCACGCCCTCGGCGGCCTTGCTGTCGTCCGGGGCGCCGCCCTGGGCGAAGTCGGGTCGGCCACCGGCGCCCTGGCCGCCCATGGCGATCACGGCGGCCTTGGCCAGCTCGGCGGCGTTGAAGCGGCCGGTCAGGTCGGCGGCGACGGCCACGGCCACGGCGGCCTTGCCCTCGGACGTCCCGACGATGGCGACCACGCCCGCCTGCTTCTTGAACTCCTCGGCCAGGCCGCGCAGCTCCTTGCCGCCGACGCCGTCCAACACCTTGCCGATGAAGCTGACGCCGCCGATGTCTTCCGCCGTGGCCGCGCCGGATCCGCCGCCGCCGAGCGCGAGCGCCTTCTTGGCTTCGGCGAGATCCTTCTCGAGCTTGCGGCGCTGGGCTTCCAGCGTCTCGACGCGGGCGAGCACCTCGGACACGGGGGTCTTGAAGCGATCGGCGAGGTCGCGCGCCACGCCGGCCTGGTCGAGCAGATAGCGGCGCGCCGCCTCTCCGGTCAGGGCCTCGATGCGGCGCACGCCGGCGGCGACGCCCTGCTCGGAGACGATCTTGAACAGGGCGATGTCGCCGGTCCGGCCGACGTGGGTGCCGCCGCAGAGTTCGACCGAGTAGGCCTTGCCCTCGTCGGTCAGCGACCGTCCCAGGGTCAGGACCCGGACCTCGTCGCCGTACTTCTCGCCGAACAGCGCCACCGCGCCGGCCTCGATGGCTTCCTGCGGCTTCATCAGCTTCGTTTCCGCCGGAATGTTCTGGCGGATCACCGCATTGACCTCGGCCTCGATGGCGTCGAGCTCCGCGGCGGTCAGCGGGCCGCCATGGCTGAAGTCGAAGCGCATGCGCTCGCCGTCCACAAGCTGGCCCTTCTGGGCGACGTGGGCGCCGAGCACATTGTGCAGCGCCGCGTGGACCAGGTGGGCGGCGGAGTGGTTCGAACGCGTCGTCAGGCGACGCTCGGGATCGACATGGAGGGCCGCGCGATCGCCGACCTTCAGCGCCCCGGACAGGATTTCCAGCGTGTGGACGAACAGATCACCGGCCTGCTTCTGGGTGTCGAGCACCCGGGCCGAGCCGCCATCCCATTCGACTACGCCGGTGTCGCCGGCCTGGCCGCCGCTCTCGCCGTAGAAGGGCGTGACATCGAACACCGCCTGGACGGTCTGGCCGGCGGAAGCCTCGGCCGCCTCGACGCCGTCGTGCAGCAGGGCGACCAGGGCGCCGGTGGCGTCGACCGAGTCATAGCCGGAGAAGTCAGTGGCGCCGACGCGGTCGCGGATCGGGAACCAGGCGGTGGCCGAGGCCTGCTGGCCCGAGCCGGACCAGTTGGCGCGCGCCATCTCCCGCTGCTTTTCCATGGCCGCATCGAAGCCGTCGGTGTCGACGGTGATGCCCTTGGCCCGCACCGCGTCCTGGGTCAGGTCGAGCGGGAAGCCGTAGGTGTCGTAGAGCTTGAAGGCGACGTCGCCCGAAAGCACGCCGCCCTCGGCGAGGTTGGCCGTGGCCTCGTCGAGCAGACCCATGCCGCGGCCGAGCGTGGTGCGGAACCGCTCCTCCTCCTGGCGCAGGGTCTCGACGATCGAGGCCTGGGCGCGTTTCAGCTCGGGATAGGCGCCGCCCATCTCGGTCACCAGCGTGGGCACGAGACGGTGCATCAGCGGATCGGCGGCGCCGAGCAGGTGAGCGTGGCGCATGGCCCGACGCATGATCCGGCGCAGGACGTAGCCGCGCCCTTCGTTCGACGGGGTGACCCCGTCGGCGATCAGGAACGACGAGGTGCGCAGGTGGTCGGCGATGACCCGGTGCGAGGGCGCGCGGTCGCCCACGGCCTTGACGCCCGTGGCCTCTTCCGACGCCGCGATCAGGGTGCGGAACAGGTCAACGTCGTAGTTGTCGTGCACGCCCTGCATGACCGCGGCGATCCGCTCCAGGCCCATGCCGGTGTCGATCGAGGGCTTGGGCAGGCTGGTGCGCGAGCCGTCCTGGTGCTGCTCGAACTGCATGAAGACCAGGTTCCAGATCTCGATGAACCGGTCGCCGTCCTCGTCCGGGCTGCCCGGAGGGCCGCCGGCGATCTTGTCGCCGTGGTCGAAGAAGATTTCCGAGCACGGGCCGCAGGGGCCGGTGTCGCCCATGGACCAGAAGTTGTCGCTGGTCGGGATGCGGATGATGCGATCGTCCGACAGACCGGCGATCCTGGTCCACAGCGCCGCCGCCTCGTCGTCGGTGTGGTAGACGGTGACCAGCAGCTTGTCCTTGGGCAGGCCGAAGTCGCGGGTCAGCAAGGTCCAGGCGTGCTCGATCGCCTGTTCCTTGAAGTAGTCGCCGAAGCTGAAGTTGCCCAGCATCTCGAAGAAGGTGTGGTGGCGGGCGGTGTAGCCGACGTTGTCGAGATCGTTGTGCTTGCCGCCGGCGCGCACACACTTCTGCGAAGAGGCGGCGCGCGGCGCGGGCGGCGTCTCGGCGCCGGTGAAGACGTTCTTGAACGGCACCATGCCGGCGTTGACGAACAGCAGCGTCGGGTCGTTCTGCGGCACCAGCGGCGCCGAGGCCGTGACGGCGTGGCCGTTGCTGCCGAAGTAG
>JAZJXN010000100.1:0-4073 GCA_040390885.1 Pseudomonadota bacterium
CATGGTTGGGCAGCATGATGCCGCCAGCCCCGACCCGGATGGTCGAGGTGCCGTTCGCGACATGGCCGATGACCACCGAGGTGGCCGCGCTGGCGATGCCGCGCATGTTGTGGTGCTCGGCCAGCCAGAAGCGCTCGTAGCCCCATTTCTCGGCATGCTGCGCGAGGTCGAGGCTGTGATGCAGCGCCTCGGAGACGGTGGAGCCCTGGACGACGGGGGCGAGATCGAGAACGGAAAGCTTGGCCATGGTTTCCATATAGGACGGAGTGGGACCGCCGCCACCGTGATCCTCCCCATGAAATGGGGAGGATTGGCGTCACGGAATCAGCAGCACCCGCCCCACCGCCTGCCGGCTCTCGATATAGGCGTGGGCTCCGGCGGCGTCGGACAGCGGGAACTCGCGGTCGATGACGACCTCGAACGCGCCCTTGGCCGCGTCGTCGATCAGGCCCTGGATCATGTCATGGGCGCGGTCGGTCATGATCTCGGCGCCGAGGAAGACGCCGCTGAGCGAGCGGTTGCCGCCCATCAGGCTGGAGACGTCCACCGTCATCGGCTCACGGCCGGCGTTGCCGACCATCGAGCAGCGGCCGCGATAGCCGAGAGAGGCGAGCGAGCCCTGCAGCGTGGCGCCGCCGACGCTGTCGACCACGAGGTTGACGCCTTTCTTGTCGGTGATCTTCATCACCGCCCGGGCCACGTCCTCGGCCTTGTAGTTGATGCCGTGATCGAGGCCCCAGGCCTTGAGCCGCTCGAGCCGCTCATCGCTCGAGGCGGTCGCCAGCACCGTCG
This sequence comes from Pseudomonadota bacterium, assembly GCA_040390885.1. Taxonomy (GTDB): domain Bacteria; phylum Pseudomonadota; class Alphaproteobacteria; order Caulobacterales; family Caulobacteraceae; genus Caulobacter. The sequence continues at coordinate 793 of JAZJXN010000100.1, forward strand.
CGCCGGCGCGCTTGGCCAGCTGGATGGCGGCGAGGCCCACGCCCGAGGCGCCGGCCTGGACCAGCACCGTCTCGCCGGCCTTGAGCCGGCCGAACTCGAACAGGCAGTCGTGGGCGGTGCCGAAGGCGACCGGGATCACGGCGGCGAGCTTTGGATCGAAGCCGTCCGGGATCGGCCAGCAGTTGCGCGCGGGGACCGGGCGCAGCTCGGCGTGGCTGCCGTGGCCGTCGACGGTCGCGACCTTCTGGCCGACCTTGAGGTGCGTGACCTCGGAGCCCACCTCGACGATCTCGCCCGAGGCCTGGTAGCCGACGATGTGCGGCACGGTCGCCAGCGCCCCGCCGAAGCGGTTGAGCGTGTCGCCGCCCTCGATGCTGACCGCGATGACCCGGATGATCACGCCCTTGGGATGGCAGACGGGGTCGGGGACGTCTTCGTACTTCAGGACGTCGGGGGTTCCATTCTCGTAGTAGACGGCGGCTTTCATGGGTGTCTCCAAGCGTTCCTTCTCCCGGAGGGAGAAGGTGTCGGCGTAGCCGACGGATGAGGGTGCGCAGCGGGCGGTGGGCGTAGCCCCTCACCCCCACGCTTCGCGCGGGCCCCTCCCTCTCCCGGAGGGAGAGGGAGCTAGCCCCACACCGGCGGCTTGCGGTCCTTCCACGGCAGTTCCTTCTCCAGCTGCCCGGCGAGGCGGTAGTGGGTCGCCTCGTCGCCGAAGCGGCCGCTGAACATCATCGACATCGGCAGGTTCTCGTCCGACTGCCAGAGCGGCAGAGACAGGCTCGGCTGGCCGGTGAAGTTGAACGGCGGGGTGGTGCCGTAGGTGCTGGCCTGGTTGCGGTCGAAGTCCTTGAGGTCGCCGACCAGCGGATCGAGCTCGTCGATGCGCGGCGAGGTGCGGCTCATGGTCGGGGTGAGGTAGACGTCGAAGTTCTGGAAGCGCTCGAGGATCTGGATGTTGACCAGCCGCAGCTGCTGCCAGCCCCACAGCGCTTGCTGGCCGGTGATGCGACGGCCGGCGTCGTAGGCGCGCTGGGCCAGCGGGCCGAGTTCGCCAGGCGCTGGTTCGCGGCCGAGCAGCTCGACCCACCGCTGCATAGAGGCGGCGAAATTGCTGGCGGAGACCAGACCCTGGGCCCGGTACATCTGCCGGTAGTCGATGCCGAGGCCCATCTCGAAGACCTCGTGGCCGAGCGCCTTCAGTGTTTCAGCCGTGCGGTGGGTGGCGGCGATCATCTCGTCGCTCATCGGCCGGCCGCTGGGCGTCTCGACCGACCAGGCGATACGCAGCCTGCCCGGACTCCTGGAGACCTCGGCGAGGAACGGCCCGTCCTTCGTCGGATGGGTGAAGGGATCGCCGGCCTGCGGGCCGTCGGTGGCGTCAAGCATGGCGGCGCTATCGCGGACCGTGCGGCTGACGACATGGTGGACCGAGAAGCCCATCGCACCGTCGGTGACCTCGCAGATCGGGGTGCGGTCGCGGGTGATCTTCATCCCGACCAGCCCGCAGTTGGCCGCCGGAATGCGGATCGAGCCGAGGCCGTCGCTGGCGTGCGCCATCGGGACCATCCCGGACGCCGTGGCGCTGGCCGCGCCGCCCGAGGAGCCGCCGCTGATACGCGCCGGGTCCCAGGGATTGCCGCAGGGGCCCAGCTTCTCCGACTGGGTGACGCCGGGAATACCGAACTCCGGCGTGTTGGTCTTGCCGACCAGGACCACGCCGGCGGCGCGGTAGCGGGCGATCAGCTCGCTGTCCTCGGCGTCGGACGCGACCTGGGCATAGTGCGAGCCCGACGTGCGCGGCCAGCCCTGCACCTTGGCGCCGAGGTCCTTGATCAGGAACGGCACGCCCTTGAACGGTCCTTCGGGCAGCGCGCCGGCGGCGGTCTGCCGGGCCTCGTCATACGCCTTGTAGGTCACCGCGTTGAGCTTGCCGTTGTGGCGCTCGATCCGTTCGATCGAGGCCTCGACCAGCTCGGCGGGACTGACCTCGCCCTTGCGCACCAGATCGGCCAGGCCAAGCCCGTCGTAGTCCGAATAGGCTTCGAACCCCATCCTCGATCCTCCCGCTGTTCTTATCGCGCGGCGAGGAAGGCGAGCTTCTCCACCGGCGGCAGGTCGTTCGCCTGCATCTTCAGAGTTTGAAACGCCTGTTCGGCGGCGTCGAGGGCGAAGTCGATATCGGCCTCCGTCATCGCCGCGCAAAGGAACATGTTGTGCCAGGGATGCACGTAGACCCCACGGGCCAGCATCGCGCTGGACCAGCAGAAGCCCTTGCGCAGGTCCGGGTCGTCGTCGAACAGGAACAGCGGCATGGTCCCCGGCCCGGTCTGGCGGAAGCCGAAACCGGCCGCCGTCGCGCGCTCGGCCAGCCCGCCCCGCAGCCGCTCGCCGAGAGCCTGGATGCGCTCGAGATAGTCTGTGTCGCGCACCAGCCGCAGCGTCTCCAGCCCCGCCGCCATCGCCGCCCCGGCGAACCAGAACGAGCCGGTGACGTAGATCGAGGCCGCCGCCTTGCGCGCCTTGTCATTCCCGAGCAGCGCCGAGATCGGGTGGCCGTTGGCGATGCATTTGCCCCAGGTCGAGAGATCCGGCTGCACCCCGATCGCCGACCAGCTGCAGTCGCGCGCCACGCGCAGGCCGGCGCGGACGTCGTCGACCACCAGCAGGGCGCCGTGTTCGTCCGCCAGCTCCCGCGCGCGGCGGGCGTAGGCGGCGTCCGGCGCGGCCTGATCGACGAAGGCGTCGTGGCGGAACGGGGCGGCGAAGATGGCGGCGAGGTCGGGCCCGGCCTTGGCCACCGCGGCTTCCAGGCTGGCGATGTCGTTGTAGCTGCAGAAGACCTGGTTGGCCTTGTCCTCGGGCGTGGTGCCGCCTGGTCGCGGCGTGCACCACGGCGCCGCGCCGTGATAGGCGCCCCGGGCCAGCACCAGCGTCTTGCGGCCGGTGTGGGCGCGGGCGGTCATCATCGCCATGGTGGTGGCGTCGGTGCCGTTCTTGCAGAACATCGCCCAGTCGGCGTGGCTGACCATGCCGACAAAGGCTTCGGCCAGCTCGACCATCAGGCCGGTCGGGCCGGTGAGCGCGTCGCCCTGCCCGAGCTGGCGGACGTAGGCGGCGTCGATGTCGGGATTGGCGTAGCCAAACAGGCTGGGCCCGTAGGCGCACATGAAGTCGAGGTAGCGCTTGCCGTCCGCGTCGGTGATGTACGCGCCCTCGCCGCTCCGGAAGAACTGCGGGTAGTCGTCGGGCAGCAGGCCGACCGACTGATGACCGTACAT
>JAZJXN010000100.1:4083-9368 GCA_040390885.1 Pseudomonadota bacterium
CCGCGTCGGCGCGGCGCCGCAGGTCGCCGTCAGTGCTGTTGGAGCCCGTCACCGTTGATCCTCCCGCGGCCGTCATTCACCGTCTTCAGACGACGATAGCGACGCTTCGCGGGAGGGCAACGTGAGTTCGTCGCGTCAGTCGGCGCCGCCGCCGTTCCAGATGTCGTTGGCGATGCCGACGAAGACCTCGATGTTGGTCTTCAGGTTCGCCGGCGTGATGCCGCCGTCGAAGATGATGTAGCGGTTCACGTCGAGCGACTTGTCGCCGCCGTTGCGGACGCCGACGGCCATGCGGTCGATCTCCTTCGCGCGCTTGTCGACTTCGGCGTCCGTGGTCTGGGTGAAGCCGGCGCTGAGGTTGGCGCCCTTGCAGCGCTTTGTCGTCGTCGAACACACGGTGCCGTAGGCGAGGTATTTCATGCCGTCAGCGGTCTGGCCGTTGACGTAGTTGGCGCCCTCGTCGGTCGTGCCCGAGCCGGTCACGGTCGAGCCGGCGGCGGTGATCGCCGTCTTCATGTCGGCGATGCTCCAGTCGTTGAGCACGCCCTGGGCGGCCGCCGGCGTGGCGAACAGCGCGCAGGCCGCGCCCGCGAGGATCAGTTTCTTCAGCACAGGATAGTCCCCCTTCAAGTCGGTCCGTCGTCAGTTCGCGGCCCAGATGTCCTCGGCGATGCCGGTGAAAACGCTGATGTTGAGCTTGAGATTGTCGCGATGCAGACCGTGATCGAAGATCAGGTAGCGCGACACCAGCAGGTCGCCATTGCCGCCGTTGCTGACTGAAACGGCGGCGTACTCGGGCGCCCATTTCTTCACCGCCGCGTCGACGGCGGCGTCGGAAGCGAGGGTGAAGCGCGTCTGCACGAAGCCGCCTCGGCAGCGCTTCGGGCCTGACTTGGCGCCGGCCGGATAGTCGCAGACGCGTCCGGTGACGGTGAACTTCAACCCGCCCGGCGTCTTGGCCGCGACGTACGGCGCGCCCTCATCGACAATGTCTTCACGGACGACGGTGGACCCGGAGGCGGTGATGGCGGTCTTCATGTCCGCCACGCCCCAGTCGGGAAGGTAGGGCTGCGCGCCGGCCGACCCCGCGCAGGCCAGGGCGAGCGCCATAGCGCTCCCTGCGAGCGTGATCTTGCACATGACAGGCCGCCTCGAACCATTCCGCATTCCCCGCCAGCTTAGGGCGGCGAACACCGCTAGGCCAGAAGCTCGACGGCTTCAGGATGTCGTTTGATCCACGCCGCGGCATACCCGCAAAGGGGGGTAATCTTGAGCCCCTTTTCGCGAGCGTCGGCGACGACGCCCTCCATCAGGCGGCCCGACGTGCCCTTGCCCCGCAGCGCCGGCGGCGAGAACACATAGTCGATGATCAGCCGGCCAGGATGCAGGCGATAGTCGGCGTAGGCGACCTCGTCCTGCTCGGCGAGTTCGTAGCGGCTGGCGGCGGTGTTGTCGGTCACTTCGGTCATGTTGCTTAAGCGCGCGAGCGCCGCTCCCGATCCCTTACGCCAGCTCGATGGCCATGGCCGTCGCCTCGCCGCCGCCGATGCAGAGGCTGGCCAGACCCTTCCTGCCGCCCCGCGCCTTGAGCGCGGAGATCAGGGTGGCGAGGATACGGGCCCCCGACGCGCCGATGGGGTGGCCGAGCGCCGTGGCGCCGCCGTTGACGTTCAGCTTGTCGCGGTCGATGCCGAGCTCGCGCTGGGCGATCATGGCGACCACGGCGAAGGCTTCGTTGACTTCGAACAGATCGACGTCCTCGACGCTCCAGCCGGCCTTCGCCAGCGCCTTGCGCATCGCCGGGACCGGCGCGGTCGTGAACAGGCCGGGCTCATGGGCATGGGCGGCATGGGCGACGACGCGGGCGACGATCGGCAGGCCGAGCGCCTTGGCCACGCTCTCGCGAGTCATCACCAGGGCGGCGGCGCCGTCGCTGATCGAGCTGGCGTTGGCCGCGGTGATCGTCCCATCCTTGGCGAAGGCGGGCTTCAAGGTCGGTATCTTGGCCGGATCGGCCTTGCCCGGCTGCTCGTCGACCGAGACCGTCTCCTCGCCCTTGCGGGTCTTGACCGTGACCGGGGTGATCTCGTCGGCGAAGGCGCCGCTCTCCGACGCCCGGCGCGCGCGGCTCAGGCTCTCGATGGCGTAGGCGTCCTGGTCCTCGCGGGTGAACTGGTAGGCGCGGGCGGTGTCCTCGGCGAACGAGCCCATCAGCCGGCCGGGCTCGTAGGCGTCCTCGAGGCCGTCCAGGTACATGCTGTCGCTGATCGTGTCGTGGCCGATGCGGGCGCCGCCACGGTGCTTGGTCATCAGGTAGGGCGCGTTGGTCATGCTCTCCATGCCGCCGGCGACGATGATGTCCGCCGTGCCGGCCGCGAGGGCGTCATGGGCCATGATCGCGGCCTGCATGCCGCTGCCGCACATCTTGTTGACGGTGGTCGCCTCGACCGAGATCGGCAGGCCCGCGCCAAGCGCGGCCTGGCGCGCCGGGGCCTGGCCGAGACCGGCCGGCAGGACGCAGCCCATGATGATCTGCTCGACCTTGTCGCCGCTCAGTCCGGCGCGCTCTAGCGCGGCCTTGACCGCCGCCGAGCCGAGCTCGGTGGCCTTCGCGCCGGACAGGACGCCTTGGAAGCCGCCCATCGGCGTGCGGGCATAGGAGGCGATGACGACGGGATCAGACGACATTTGGATAACTCCTGTGTTCAGCGAGGGGTCATGTGCGCGCTCTAGTTTGAACGAGCAAGCCCATCGAACCGTTGGGCATAGCGGGAGAGCCAGGCCACCGGCCGGTCTCTTGTCTGAAGGGAAGCAAGACCATGAAGATCCGCATTTTGCTGACGGGGGTCGCGCTGACCGCGATGCTCGCGGCCTGCGACCGCGCGCCCGATGCGCCCGCCGCCGTGGCGACCGCGCCGGCGACCTTGCCGATGACCGTCGACGAACAGCTGGCGCCGTCCGCTGAAGCCCTGCCCGCCGCGCCGCCCGCGCCGCTGGCCCAGGCCCCGGCCAACTACGACGAGGACGCCTACTGGGAAGAGGCCTCGCGGGCCGACGACTATTACGACGACCGCGCCCCCGACTACGCCTTCGATTATGGCGAAGAGGAACCCGCGGCCTGGACCGACGGCGGCGACATCCTGCGACTGGTCGAGCGGCTCGTCGGCGGCGGCGAGCGCACCTACTACTACCGCCGGGGCGAGGATCGCCCGTACTACGTTCGGGATCCGGACTACGCCTACGGCTACGACCGCGGTCAGCTGGTCACCGTCTACGACGCGCGCACCCGCCGGGCGCTGGCCCGCGAGGACGCCGGCCGTCGGTCGGAGCAGGCCGGCCGCTACCTGGCGCGCTCGCAGGAGCTTCGTCGCGCCGCCGCCCGCACCGACGCCCAGGATCGTCGCCAGCTCGACCGGGCGGCGTATCGCCAGTGGCAGCAGCGCGAGGACATCCGCGAACGCCAGAACCGCGCCCGCGACCAGGCGCAGCAACGCGACCGTGACGCCGATCAGCGCGACCGCGCCGCGGCGGAGCGCGACCGGGCCGAGCTGGAGCGTGATCGCATGGAGCGGGATCGCGACCGCGACCGTCTCGACCGCGACCGCGCCGAGCGGGATCGTGGCGACCGGGATCGTGGCGACCGGGACCGCGACCAGCGGGATCGCGACCGGGGTGACCGCGATCGCCCGCCGGTCGCCGCACCGCCGGTCGTCGCCAAGCCCGCGCCCGCGCCCGCGCCCGCGCCCAAGCCTGCGCCGGCACCCGTCTTCAAGCCGACGCCCCAGGCCCAGCGGCCGGATGGCGGCCGCATCTTCGACGACCGCAAAGGACCCGATCGCGCCCAGCCCCGACCGGCTCCGGTCGCCAAGCCCGCTCCGGCGCCCAAGCCCGTGGTCAAGCCCGCTCCGGCGCCTGTCGCCAAGCCGGCGCCCGCGCCCAAGCCCGTGGTGAAGGCCCCCGCCGCGCCTGTCGCCAAGCCGGCCCCGGTCGCCGTGGCCAAGCCCGCGCCGGTCAAACCCGCGCCCAAGCCTGCATTGGCCGGCAAGGACATGACTCCGGCCGAACGCAAGGCTGCCCGCGAGGCGCTTCAGGCGCGGATGAGGGGCGAACCGCAGAAGCAGGAGCAATAGCCTCCACAAGAAGCGGGCGGCGGCCGTGGACGGCCGCCGCCCGAGGTGTACAGGACAGGTAAGTTGCAATTGGAAACCTAGACGGGTTCGTCCAGAAAAACAACCCGCTTGCGTTCCCCAAAGGGAAACCCCACTCTTTCGTCATGGGCCGGACAGCAGACTACTCTCACCAGACCTGCGGTATCGCCGGGACGCTCGAGATCGTGGGCGATCCGTGGACGATCCTGATCCTTCGCGACGCGTTCCGCGGCGTGCGGCGCTTCGAGCAATGGCAGGAGCGGCTGGGCGTCGCCCGCAACGTCCTCGCCGCGCGGCTGAAGACGCTGGTCGCGCACGGGGTCATGGAGACCCGCCCCTATTCCGAACGCCCGCCGCGCAACGAATACATTCTCACCGCCAAGGGCCAGGACCTGCGCGGCGTGCTGCTGACCATGGCCGACTGGGGCAACCGCCACGTCTATGACGGTCAGGCGCCGGTTCAGTTCGTCCATGACCACTGCGGCGAGGCCTTCACCCCGAAGATCGTCTGCCAGGAGTGTGGCGAGGGCCTGATCCCCGGCGACCTGCGCCATGTGCACAGCACGACCGAGTTGCCGACGGTGGGCGACGCGCTGGCGAAGGCGCTGAAGGACTAGGTTTCCGCTTGGGGCTCGCGCCTCACCATGACGAACGTTGTTCTGGCGCATCCTTCATCGTCATCCTGACGAGCGATGCCTCGGGATCGCATCTCGAAGGCCGACAACGTCCACCGACAATCGCCGCGCGCTTCATTTATGGTTAAAGCCGCGCGCCCAGAATGCCCTCAAGGGTATTTGGGGCCAAGCGTTGCGCAGTCTGATCGCCGCCGTTGAGCGTATTGAGCCTCTGTCCGTGTCAGGTCGCGTCGCGGCGGTGAACGGGCTGCTGATCGAGGCGCGTGGGGGGCTGACCCATCTGCCGGTCGGGGCCCGCGCCGAGATCGAGCGCCGCAACGCCCCGTCGCTGCCCGCCGAGGTCGTCGGTTTCCGCGAGACCCGCGCCCTGCTGATGCCGTTCGGCCCTGTCGAGGGCATCGCGCCCGGGGCCGAGATTCGCATCCAGCCCGACGGCGCCATGGTCCGCCCGCACAAGGCCTGGCTCGGCCGGATCATCGACGCGTTCGGCAATCCCATCGAC
>JAZJXN010000101.1:0-3210 GCA_040390885.1 Pseudomonadota bacterium
GTCCCCGCGCAGGGTCAGCCGCACCCGCGCCGGCGTGGCGTCCGGCGCAAGGCCGGAGATCCGCACCGGCGCGATCAGCAGGCGCATCCCGCTGGCGCCTGGACTGGCGACATCGACCACCCAGCCCTCGACGACCCGGGCGGTCTGCAGCCGCGGCGCGATCGGCGCGGCCACCAGCGTCGTGCGGATCTTGCCCGACAGGACGCCCATGGCCGCGAAGGTCGCCAGCATCGCCAGAAGCGTGATGCCGACCCGGTTCGACGCCCGCCGCAGCGTCAGGGTGAGCCCCGCCGTCAGCGCCGCGAGAGCGACGGCCGCCCACAGCGGCGGCTCCCGCGGGAGGGTCATGTAGAGGGCGGCCCCGAGACCGAACGCGACCGGCGCCCAGAGCGCCCAACGCTGTGTCTGGTCGCCGACTTCCCCCGGCAGCCCCCTGACCCACGCGGCGAGGCTATCAGCGGCCTTGGCGGGCGTGCTAAGAGGCGCCGCCCCTTTCCTCGGCCCCATCGAGATGTCCGACTCCAAGCCCGTCGTCACCCGTATCGCCCCCTCGCCGACCGGCTCCATGCACATTGGAACCGCGCGCACGGCCCTGTTCAACTACCTATACGCGAAACATCGCGGCGGTCGCTTCCTGCTGCGCGTCGAGGACACCGATCGCGAGCGGTCGACCGAGGCCGCCGTGCAGGTGATCTTCGACGGGCTCGACTGGCTGGGCCTGCCGTTCGACGGCGAGCCGGTGTTCCAGTACGCCCGCGCCGAGCGCCATCGCGAGGTGGTGCTGTCGCTGCTTGAGGCCGGCAAGGCCTACCGCTGCTGGCTGGCCGGGGACGAGCTGACCGCCGCCCGCGAGAAGGCCCATGCCGCTGGCCACGCCCTGCGCTCGCCCTGGCGCGACCGCGAGCCCAATGTCGCCGACCTCGCGAGGCCGCACGCGATTCGCTTCCGCGGACCGTTGAACGGCGACACCGTGGTGCCGGATCTGGTCCAGGGCAGCGTCACCTTCCGCAATCGCGACCTCGACGACCTGGTGCTGCTACGCTCTGACGGCGCCCCGACCTACAACCTCGCCGTGGTCGTCGATGATCACGACATGGACGTCACCCACGTCATCCGCGGCGACGACCACCTCAACAACGCCGCCCGTCAGAGCCTGATCTACCAGGCCATGGACTGGGACCTGCCGTTCTTCGCCCACATCCCGCTGATCCACGGCGAGGACGGGGCCAAGCTCAGCAAGCGCCACGGGGCGACGGCGGTGACCGATTTCGCGAGCCTCGGTTATCTGCCGGAAGCGATGCGCAACTACCTGGCCCGGCTCGGCTGGAGCCACGGCGACGACGAACTGTTCAACGACGAACAGGCCATCGCCTGGTTCGACATCGCCGACGCCAACAAGGGCGCCTCGCGGCTGGACTGGGACAAGCTCGGCTTCGTCAACGCCCACTACATCCGCCTGGCCGACGACGCGCGGCTGACGGCGCTGGTCGCCGATGTGTTCGCCCGCCGCGGCGAGCCGCTGGACGACGCGCAGCTGTCGCATGCCGCCCGCACCATTCCGCTGGTCAAGGAGCGGGCCAAGACCGTCGTCGAGCTGGCCGATCAGCTGTCGTTCCTGTTCAAGCCGCGCCCGATCGAGCTTTCGGAGAAGGCGCTGGGTCTGCTCAGCGACGAGACCCGCGCGCGCCTTGCGCGCCTTGCCGATCAACTTGCCGCGACCAATGACTGGAGCGCCGAGGCCCTCGAAACGCTGCTCAAGGGCTTCGCGGAAGCCGAGGGCGTCGGATTCGGCAAGTTCGGGCCTGCCCTGCGCGCGATACTGACCGGCGGCGCCGCGTCGCCCGACCTTCACCGCACCTTGGCGGCGCTCGGACGCGACGAGGCGCTCGCCAGACTTAAGGATGCGCTTTCGCCTTCGGCGTAAGCCGTTATAACCCTCGTCAAACGCCCGTTTGGGGCCTTTGTGTGTTTTAGCTGCGAAGAAGGATCAGGCATGACCGATAAGGCGGTGCTGACGATCGGCGACAAGACTTTCGACCTGCCGATCCTGAAGGGCTCCACGGGGCCGGACGTGGTCGACGTGCGCAAGTGGTACGCTGACAGTGACACGTTCACCTTCGACCCGGGGTTCACCTCGACCGCCTCGTGCGAGAGCAAGATCACCTATATCGACGGCGACGCCGGGATCCTGCTGCACCGCGGCTACCCGATCGACCAGCTGGCCGAGAAGTCGAGCTTCCTCGAGGTCTGCTACCTGCTGCTGAACGGCGAGCTGCCGAACGCGGCCGAGTTCGCCAAGTTCGACCACAACATCACCTACCACACGATGTTGCACGCCCAGTTCGACCAGTTCTTCCAGGGCTTCCGTCGCGACGCCCACCCGATGGCGGTCATGACCGGCGCGGTCGGCGCCCTGTCGGCCTTCTACGCCGACAGCATGAATGTCGACGACGCCCGTGAGCGGGAGATCAGCGCCCATCGCCTGATCGCCAAGATGCCGACGATCGCGGCCCGCGCCTTCAAGTACACGACCGGCCAGCCGTTCGTGTCGCCGCGCAACGACCTCAGCTACTCCGAGAACTTCCTGCGCATGTGCTTCTCGGTCCCGGCCGAGGACTGGAAGCCGAACCCGGTTCTGACCCGCGCCATGGACCGGATCTTCATCCTCCACGCCGACCACGAGCAGAACGCCTCGACCTCGACCGTCCGCCTGGCCGGCTCGTCGGGCGCGCACCCGTTCGCCTGTATCGCCGCCGGCATCGCCTGCCTGTGGGGCCCCTCGCACGGCGGCGCCAACCAGGAAGCCCTGGAGATGCTCGAGAGCATCGGCACCGTCGACAAGATCCCCGAGTTCATCGAGGGCGTTAAGGCCCGCAAGTACAAGCTGATGGGCTTCGGCCACCGCGTGTACAATAACTTCGACCCGCGGGCGAAGGTCATGCAGAAGACCTGCCACGAAGTGCTCGGCGAGCTCGGCATCAACGATCCGCTGCTCGAAGTCGCCATGGAGCTGGAAAAGATCGCGCTCAGCGATCCGTTCTTCATCGAGCGCAAGCTGTACCCGAACATCGACTTCTATTCGGGCATCACCCTGCGGGCGATGGGCTTCCCGACCAACATGTTCACCGTGCTGTTCGCCCTGGCCCGCACCGTCGGCTGGATCAGCCAGTGGAAGGAAATGTTCGAGGATCCCGGCCGCAAGATCGGCCG
>JAZJXN010000102.1:0-655 GCA_040390885.1 Pseudomonadota bacterium
GCCTCAACACCGCCTCCAAGCCCCGCCGCAAGACCTCACTGCCGCGGCCGGTCGTCTATGCCCTGACGGCCGTCGTCGCCCTCGGCCTCGCCTTCGGCGCCTGGCAGCTGCTGAAGCCCAAGGCGCCCAAGGATCCGTACCGGACCGAAGCGGTCGAGACCGGCGACATCACCAAGTCGGTGTCGGCTTCCGGCTCGCTGCAGGCGCTGGTCACGGTCGACGTGGGCTCGCAGATTTCCGGCCAGATCGTCCAGGTGCTCGCCGACTTCAACGATCAGGTCCAGGCCGGCCAGCTGCTCGCGACGCTTGATCCGCAGACCTACGTCAGCCGCCTCAACCAGGGCCAGGCCGAGGTCTCCGCCCGACAGGCCTCCGTCGCCCAGGCGCAGGCGCAGGCCGAAGAGGCCCGCGCGGCCTACAATCGCACCAAGACCTTGTTCGACAAGGGCATCATGGCTCAGGCGGCGCTCGACACCGCCCAGGCCGCCTGGAAATCCGCCCAGGCCAACGTCCAGGCCGCCAGGGCCAACGTCACCCAGTCGCGCGCCGCCCTCGCCAGCACCCAGACCGATCTGGGCCGCACCAAGATCGTCGCGCCGATCAGCGGCGTGATCGTCAGCCGCACCATCGAGCCGGGCAACACCGTCGCCGCCAG
>JAZJXN010000102.1:665-1318 GCA_040390885.1 Pseudomonadota bacterium
CCCGGAAGAGGTAGCCTGAACTGCAAGCCTGACGTTCATCCTTGCCAGCCTGTCGGCCCCGGTGTTGTTCCAGATCGCCCAGGACCTGTCCAAGCTCGAGGTGAAGATCACCGTCGACGAGGCCGACATCGGCCAGGTGCAGGAGGGCCAGACGGTCCGCTTCACCGTCGACGCCTTCCCCGACGAGTCCTACACGGGCGTCGTCACCCAGGTGCGCAAGCAGCCTGAAACCGACCAGAACGTGGTCGCCTACGTCGTCATCGCTGAGGCGGACAATCCCGGCGGCAAGCTGCTGCCCGGCATGACCGCCAACGCCGATATCGTCATTCAACAGCTGCGCGGCGTGACCAAGGTGCCGGCCGCCGCCCTGCGCTGGACCCCGGCCGACCAGCAGGCGACGACGCAGCAGCGCGCCGGCGGCGGCGGTCCGATGGGCGGCCCTCCCGGCATGGGCGGCGGGCGCCAGGGCGGCCAGGGCGGTCAACGCCAGGGCGGCATGAACGGCGGCCGCATGCTCGAAGGCCTCGACCTCGACGCCGGCCAGAAAGCCAAGGCCGAGGCGATCATCGCCGAGGAGCGCAGCAAGGCCCAGGCCGCCGCCTCCGGAGACCAGGGCGCGCGTCGCAAGGCCTCGCGCGAGGCGATGCAGAAGG
>JAZJXN010000102.1:1328-3008 GCA_040390885.1 Pseudomonadota bacterium
TTGTAGCTGGTGGTCAGCGCGCCATAGGTCATCTCACCCGGATCGAGCCCCTGCTCAAGCCTAGCCAGAAGGAAAAGCTGGTCGCCGTGCGCGCCCGGATGGCGGCGATGGGCGGCGGACGCGGCCAGGGCGGCATGACCGCGGGCGTCGTCTATGTCCTGCGCGACAACAAGCCGGTGGCGGTGCCCGTGCGGGTCGGCGCCACGGACGGCTCGTCCACCCAGATCGTCGGCGACCTGAAGGTCGGCGACCAGGTCATCGTCGGCGGCGGCCCGAAGGCCAAGCCCAAGGCGGCGACGGGCGGCCCGATGGGCGGCGGCCAAGTCCGCGTCCGGATGTAGGCCGGGCATGATCGAGATCGAGGATCTGCAGAAGCTCTATGTGATGGGCGAGGAAACGGTGGCCGCCCTGGCCGGCGTCACCCTCACCATCGGCCGGGGCGAGCACGCGGCCATCATCGGGCCGTCCGGCTCCGGGAAGTCGTCGCTGATGAACATCCTTGGCGGCCTCGACCGGCCGACCCGAGGCTCCTACCGCTTCGAGGGCGAGGAGGTCGGCGAGATGGACGACGACTCGCTGGCCGACTTCCGCAGCCGCCGCATCGGCTTCGTCTTCCAGTCCTTCCAGCTGCTGCCGCGCCTGTCGGCTTTGCAGAATGTCGAGCTGCCGATGGTCTATGCCGGGCTCGAGCCGGCCGACCGCAAGCAGCGGGCGGCGGAGATGCTCGACCGCGTCGGCCTCGGCAGCCGCATGGGCCACCGCCCGACCCAGCTGTCCGGCGGTCAGCAGCAGCGCGTCGCCATCGCCCGCGCCCTGGCCAACTCGCCTGACCTCCTGCTCGCCGACGAGCCGACCGGCGCGCTCGACACCAACACCGGCCAGGAGGTGCTGGCGCTGTTCAAGCAACTCAATGCCGAGGGCCTGACCATCGTCATCGTCACCCATGATCTGGAGGTCGCGGCCGAGGCGCACCGCCGGATCACCTTCCGCGACGGGCTGATCGTCTCGGACGACCACGGAGCGGCGACATGATGCGACGCATCGACCTCGTCGGCTTCGCGGCCGGCGCCATCGCCGCGCACCCGATGCGAAGCGCCCTCACCTCGCTGGGCGTGGTGATCGGCGTCGCCGCCGTGGTGATGATGACCTCGATCGGGCTGGGCGCGCAGCAGCGTGTCACCAGCGCCATCGGCGGGCTTGGTTCAAACCTGTTGATCGTGACGCCCGGCGCCGCCCGCACGCCGGGCGGCGGCTTCGTCAACCAGGGCGCTGGCACCGGCATGTCTCTGAACGACGGCGACGCCGAAGCCATCGCCGCCCAGGTCGAGGGCGCGACCGCCGTCGCCCCCGCGGTCCGCGGCGGCGCGCAGCTGGCCGCCGAGGGCGCCAACTGGAACACGCGGGTGGAGGGCGTCACCCCGGACTATCTGGTCGCCCGCGACCTCACCATCGCCGAAGGCCGGATGTTCGACGAGAACGAGGCGCGTCAGGGCCGCAAGGTCATCGTCATCGGCCAGACCATCGCCACCGAGCTGTTCGGCGAGGGCGGCGACGCGCTGGGCAAGCGCATCCGCGTGGGCTCGGTCCCGTTCGAGGTGGTGGGCATTCTCGCCTCCAAGGGCCAGAGCGGCTTCGGCCAGGACCAGGACGACATCGTGCTCGGCCCGCTGCAGGCGATCC
>JAZJXN010000102.1:3018-10963 GCA_040390885.1 Pseudomonadota bacterium
CCCGCGTGGTTGGCCGCCGGGTGAAGGGCGACAACGTCCAGCAGATCTACGTCAAGGCGGCGGAAGCCGACGATCTGGACCGGGTCCAGGAGGACGTCTCCAACCTGCTGCGCGAGCGTCACCGCATCCGCGCCGGGGCCGAGGACGACTTCTCGGTGCAGAACATGGCCTCGATCATGGAAGCCATGCAGGCCTCGGTGACGACCTTCACCGGCCTGCTCGCCGCCGTCGCCGCCGTGTCGCTGCTGGTCGGCGGCGTCGGGATCATGAACATCATGCTGGTCGCCGTGACCGAGCGCACCCGCGAGATCGGCCTGCGCATGGCCGTCGGCGCGCGGCGCAACGACGTGCTGTTCCAGTTCGCGCTGGAGGCGGTGACCCTGTCCCTGATCGGCGGCGCCATCGGCCTGCTGGTCGGTCTGGGCGGCGGCTACCTGATGGCCAAGCTCGGCGACTGGCCGGTGGCCGTGGCCAGCTGGTCGATCCCGGTGTCGCTGGGCTTCTCGATGCTGGTCGGGCTGGTGTTCGGCGCCTACCCGAGCTGGCGCGCGGCGCGGCTGGACCCGATCGAGGCGCTGCGGCGGGAATAGCCCCTCTCCTGGAGGGAGAGGGAGGGGCCCGTCGCGCAGCGATGGGAGGGTGAGGGGCTACGCTGTCACCGCCCTAGCCCTCATCCGACCTGCTCCGCAGGCCACCTTCTCCCTTTGGGAGAAGGAATCCTCAGTACGGCCGGTCGCCGATCACCGTGACCCGCTCCATCCGGCGCACGGCCGGGAAGTAGTCGCTGGCGGCGTAGTGCTGGCTGGCGCGGTTGTCCCAGAAGGCGATCGCGTTGGCCTCCCAGCGGAAGCGGCACTGGTACTCCGGGATCGCCACCTGGGCGTAGAGGTGGGCGAGCAATGCGTCGCTTTCCGGCTTCTCCATGCCGACGATGTGCTGGGTGAAGGCGGCGTTGACGTAGATGGCCTTGCGACCGGTCTCCGGGTGAGTGCGGACCACCGGATGCTCGACCATCGGGTACTTCGCGTTGAAGGCGGCGATCTGGTCGTCGGTCAGGCCGCGCTTCTTCATGGCGACCCGGAAGTGCGCGAAGTCGTGCACCGCCACGGCGCCCTCGATCCGGGCCTTCACCTCGTCCGACAGGCCGTCGTAGGCGGCGTACATGTCGGCGAACAGGGTGTCGCCCCCGACCGGCGGAATCTCGATGGCGCGCAGGATCGAGCCCAGCGACGGTTCGGTCCGCCAGGTCACGTCGCTGTGCCAGGTGTTCTCGCGGCCCCTCGACTTGTCGTCATGGGTGATGGCCAGCACCTCCGGATAGTCCGGCTTGTGCGGCGCGAAGGGGTGCACCTCGAGGTCGCCGAAGTTGCGCGCGAAAGCCAGGTGCTGGTCGGTGGTGATGTCCTGGCTGCGGAAGAACAGCACCTTCCAGTCCAGCAGCGCCTGGCGGATCGCCGCGACCGTTCCAGCGGCCAGTGGCTTCGACAGATCGACCCCCTCCACCTCGGCGCCGATGGTCGGCGTCATCGGCAACAGGGTCACCGCCTCGATCGCGAGGCTGCGGGCGTGCTGGTTCATGAGATCCTCCCGGGCGCGGCTCTGGCCGTCTCGGGTCAGTATGTTACCCACCGGTTTCATTCGGCAAGCCCCTTTCGATCCGCTAGACCAGGGCATGGACGACGCGCCCGCCCTCGCCCCGATCCGACGCAAGCCGCGGGTGGACCATGACGCCCGCCGCGCCGAGTACGTCTCGATCGCCGCCCGGGTGCTGCTGGACAAGGGCCTGCACACCGCCACCATGCGCGATATCGCGGAGGCCGCCGGGGCCGCCAAGGTGCTGTTCTACCGGCTGTTCCCGTCGCGCGAGGCTCTGGTCGAGGCCGTATTCCTCAAGGTGGAAGCCACGATCCTCGAAGGCTACGCGCGGCCCTGGGAAGGCTATGGCTCGCTGGTTGGGCATATCCTGGCCACCGCCCGCGAGGAACCGGCGCCCATTCTGCTGGTGCTGAAGAACTGCCGCGGCGGACAGCTGGACTGGGAGGATCGGCTGCGGGGGTTGCTGGCCCGTGTCTCGCTGCCGCTGTTCACGCCTGGACCCAACGCTCCCGCCGACGCCGAGGCGCGCGCGCTGCGGGCGTCCGGCGCCATGTTCGGCCTGTTCGTCGACAGCATGATCACCTGGCTGGAGGACCGCGACGGCCTCACCGACGACGAACGCATCCGCTGGTGGGGCAAGATCGTGAAAGCCTGGCGCGAGGCGGCCCGGGAAGCGTTCAGCCTGGATTGACTCGCCCAGATTGACTTGGGCGCCCGCGACCCTCGATCCTGCCGCCAATAACAAGACGACAGGAAACGCCCTTGATCCCCGGACTGATGCAGGACGTCCCGCTCCTGACGAGCGCCATCCTCAACCACGCCGAAGCCGCGCATGGCCGGGTTGAGATCGTCTCGCGGACGGTCGAGGGCCGCGTGCACCGCTACGACTACGCCGGCCTCGCGGCGCGGACGCGCCGCCTGGCGCGGGCGCTTGAGGCGCTGGGCGTGAAGAGCGGCGATCGCATCGCCAGCCTGGCCTGGAACACCCACCGGCACCTGGAGCTGTTCTACGCGGTCCCCGGCCTCGGCGCTGTGCTCAACACCGTCAACCCGCGGCTGTTCGACGACCAGATCGTCTATGTGCTCGACCACGCCGAGAGCACGGTGCTGTTTTATGATCGCACCTTCGCACCGCTCGTCGAGCGGCTGGCCGATCGCCTCACGACGGTGAAGACGTTCGTGCTGATGAGCGACGCGGACAGCCATGACGCGGGCTCGGTCGGGGCGCTGAACTACGAGACCGTGATCGCCGGCGAAAGCGACGACCGCTTCGACTGGCCGCGCTTCGACGAGAACGCCGGCGCCTTCCTCTGCTACACCTCGGGCACCACGGGCGATCCCAAGGGCGTGCTCTACAGCCACCGCGCGGTGGTGCTGCACGCCATGGCGGCCGGTCTCTCCAGCGCCTTCGGCCTGACCGCGTTCGACGTGGTCATGCCCTGTTCGTCGCTCTACCACGCCACCGCCTGGGGTCTGCCGTTCATCGGTCCGATCAACGGCTGCAAGCTGGTCCTGCCGGCCGAGAAGATGGACGGCGCCAGCCTGCAGGACCTGATCGTCGGCGAGGGCGTGACCTTCACCGGCGGGGTGCCGACGATCTGGACCCTTTACCTCGACTGGCTCGACCGCAACGGCGAGACGCCAGGCAAGCTGGAGCGGGTGATCATCGGCGGCTCGGCCGTGCCCCGCGCCATGGCCGAGACCTTCAAGCGCCGCTACGGCGTCCAGGTGCTGCAGATCTGGGGCATGACCGAGACCTGCCCGCTGGGCGTGGTCGCCACCCCGACGCCATCCATCGCGGCGCTTGGCGAGGCCGAGGTCGACGAGATCATCTGGACCCGTCAGGGCCGGCTGCAGTTCGGCATCGAGCTGAAGATCGTCGCCGAGGACGGCGCGGAATGCCCACGCGACGGCGAGACCAGCGGGGCGCTGATGGTGCGGGGTCCGTGGACGATCCGCCGCTACTTCCGCAAGGACGAGGACGTCGTCGACGGCGACGGCTGGTTCGACACCGGCGACATCGCCACCCTCGACCCGCATGGCTTCATGCGCATCACCGACCGCGCCAAGGACGTGATCAAGACCGGCGGCGAATGGATCAGCTCGATCGACCTGGAGAACATCGCCGTCGCCTGCCCGGGCGTGAAGATCGCCGCTGTCGTCGGGGTGCCGCACCCGAAGTGGGAGGAACGCCCGCTGCTGGTCATCGAGGCCCACGAGGGCCGCGTGGTGACCCGGGACGAGGTGCTCGACTTCCTGCAGGGCAAGATCGTGAAGTGGTGGACGCCCGACGACGTGGTCTTCGCGACGGTGCCGCTGACCGCCACCGGCAAGATCGACAAGAAGACCCTGCGCGCGGCGTGGCTGGATCACCTGATGCGGTGACCCCGCCAGAGCCGGCCGCTACCAGCTGTAGGTCACGAACAGCCGCCCGCCATACATGCCGCTTCCGTCTCCGGATTCGCCGTCAACGAAGGCCCCAAGCGCGAGACCGCCGCTGAGCAGCATCCGGCTTCGAAGATGGGCGGGATTTATCCTGCGAAGTCGCGGAGCGAAGCAGGATGGCGGAGACGGTGGGATTCGAACCCACGGTACCCTTTTGGGGTACGCTCATTTAGCAAACGAGTCCCTTCGGCCACTCGGGCACGTCTCCGCACCCCGCTTTCGCGGGGAGGCCTCTCTTAGCCAAGAGCGCCGTGGTTCGCAATGCGCCGATCCGGCCTAAATTGCGCGGGGATCGGACGGCGCGCGACGCTCGCGGCAAAGACAATCCGCCGCAGGGTTTTGAGCCCTTTCAGCGAACCGCGTTAACCGGCGCTTGAGGCGATCCTGTCAATGTCCTCGCATGTTGACCGCCTCCGCGCCGCGCGACGAGGACACCGGCCGCGCCCCCAAGGGCGCCGATGAAGGCTGGGTCGAGGCCGTGCGCGCTCTTCGCCACGATGTGGAAACCGGCTTCAACGCCGCTGACGGCGAGCCGATCGAGGCGGGCGAAGACCGCCGGGGTCCGTTCCGGCCCGGCCGCCTGACCCCGGTTCGCGCACGCGTCGAGCTGCGCCAGCTCACCCGGCTCTATCGCGCCATCGACGCAACGGTCGTGACCGTCCTCGCGGCCCTGACCATACAGCTGACCACCAGCGGCGGCCTTCCCGCGGCGACAGTCGCGGGGATCGCGCCCCTGGTGCTCGGCGTCAGCCTGCTGATCACCGCCCTCGGCGCCACCGGGGTCTATGTCTTCGGCCAGCGCGAGGGCGTCGCTCGTCACCTTGCCCGCGTTTCCGCCGCCTTCGGCGTGACCGGCGCACCGCTCGCGCTGATGCTGCTTCTGCCGATCTCGCGCGCAGTGATCGAGCCTATGGTCGGCTGGTTCTGCGTGAGTTTCGCGGCCTTGTGCGTCCTCAACGTCGGCTGGTGGACCACGGTCCGCGGCTGGCGTCGCCGGGGCAAGCTGACGCCTAACATCGTCATCGTCGGCGCCACCGAGGCGGCGCGCAAGCTGATCGAGACCGCGCTGAAGACCCGCGAGGTCGCGGTCCTCGGCGTATTCGACGACCGCATCGGCCGGGCGCCCCGCAGCGTCGGCGGCGTGCCGGTGCTGGGCGACATCGCCGACCTGCTCGGCCACAAGGTCATGCCCTACGTCGACCGCGTCGTCATCGCGGTGAATCCGACGGCGCAGAACCGGGTCAGCGAACTGATCGAACGCCTGCGCGTGCTGCCCAACGAGGTCAGCCTGGTGATGGATTCCGGTGGCGAGGACAGCCGCCTGCGCGCCCTCTCCCGCATCGCGGACGCCCAGCTGGCGCAGGTGTCGGGGGAACCCGCCGACCTGCGCAAGGCGTCGGTGAAGCGCGTCCAGGATCTGGTCCTGGCCTCGACGGCCCTTCTGTTCGGCTGGCCGGTTCTGGCGCTGGTGGCGCTGGCCGTGAAGCTGGACAGCCCCGGGCCGGTGTTCTTCCGCCAGCGTCGCCACGGCTTCAACAACGAGGAAATCCTGGTCTGGAAGTTCCGCTCCATGCGCCAGGAGGCCGCCGACGCCACCGCCTCGCAGCAGGTGCAGGCCGGCGACAACCGGGTCACGCGGGTCGGCCGGTTCATCCGCAAGACCAGCCTCGACGAGCTGCCGCAGCTGTTCAATGTCGTGGCCGGCGAGATGTCCCTGGTCGGGCCCCGCCCCCACGCCATCGGCATGAAGACGGGTGAGACCGAATCCGCGCGGCTGGTCGCCGAATACGCCCATCGCCACCGCATGAAGCCCGGCCTCACCGGCTGGGCCGCCATCAACGGCTCGCGCGGCCCGGTCGATACCCCCGAGCTGGTCCAGCGCCGGGTCGCCCTCGACATCGACTACATCGAGCGCCAGTCCTTCTGGTTCGACCTCTACATCATGGCCATGACCATCCCCTGCCTGCTCGGCGACAAGGACACGGTTCGGTAGACACATGTTCCGCCGCGGCCTCCTTGGCTACCTGCCCGCCAACATCATGGCCGGTGTGGTCGGCCTGCTCACCATCGTCGTCTTCACGCGGTTGCTGACGCCCGCCCAGTACGGCGGCTACGCCCTGGCGATGTCGGTGATGACGCTGGCGCATACCCTGCTGTTCACCTGGACCGAGGCGTCGATGGCGCGGTTCCAGGCGCGGGCGCGGGAGCGCGGCGATGTCGCCGACCACATGACCACCGTCTACCGCGCCTGGGCGGTGCTGGCGGTCGGCTTCCCCGTCCTCGCCGCCCTGGCGGTCTGGCTGGTTCCGATCCATCCGGCCCTGAAGCTTGCCGTCAGCGCGGGCCTGGCGGCCGTCATCTTCCGCAGCCTGATCAAGCTGGTCCAGGAACGTCGCCGCGCCGACGGCGAGGTGGCGGCGGCCTCTCTGCTCGACATGGCGCAGAGCGGCGCCGGCTTCGCGGTCGGGGTCGTGTTCATCGCGCTCGGCTTCGGCGCGGCCGGCCCGTTCATGGGCCTGGTCCTGGTCGCCATCCTCTGCCTGGTCTTCACCCTGCGCCGCGAGCTCGGCCTGGCGCGACGCGGACGGTTCCAGCGCTGGCGTTTGCACGAGTACGCGGGCTACGGCCTTCCGGTATCGATGTCGCTGATCCTGGCCCTGGTGATCAGTTCCACCGACCGCTTCCTGCTGGCCGGATACCTCGGCGAGACGGCGGTCGGCGTCTACCACGCCGGCTACAGCCTCGCGAACCGGACCCTCGATGTGATGTTCATCTGGCTGGGCATGGCCGGCGGCCCGGCGATGGTGGCGGCGCTGGAGCGTGGCGGTCGCCCCGCTCTCGAGAAGGCGGCGCGCGACCAGGCCTCGTTCATGATCCTGCTGACCCTGCCGGCCGCCGTCGGGGTCGCCCTTGTCGCCCGGCCGCTGGCCCAGGTGATGGTCGGCCCGGCCCTGGCCGTCGGCGCGGCGGAAGTCACACCCTGGATCGCGTTCGGCGCATTCTTCGCCGGCCTGACCACCTACTACCTGCACACCGCCTTCACCCTCGGCCAGCGCACCCAGATGCTGTTCGCGGCCATGACCATCCCGGCGGGGCTGAACCTGATCCTCAACCTGGTCCTGATCCCGCGCTACGGCATCGCCGGCGCCATGTGGGCGACCGCCGCCAGCTACAGCATCGGCGCGGTCGCCTCCTGGGCGCTGGGCCGGCGGGCCATGCCCCTGCCCCTGCCGCTGGACGTGATCTGGAAGGCGAGCCTGGCCTGCGTCGCCATGGCCGTGGCGGTGCCGCTAATCCCCAGCTTCGGAGGCTTCCTGGAGCTGGGCCTGAAGGCGGGGGTCGGGGCCCTGGTCTATGGCGCGGTTATCTACATCCTCGACGCCTTTGGCGTCCGCAGCCGGGGTTCAAGCCTTCTTCAGGGCCTGCGTGCGAAGGTCGCCCGATGAACGCCGTCGCCGCCGAATGGGTCACCGATAATCCCGCCTGGGCCGGAGCCCGACCACGTCTGTCGGTGCTGATCCCGAGCTATCGGGACGACCCCGTCATGCTGCTGGCGATGCTCAATCGCGAGAAGGTCCCGGCCGAGGTCATCGTCCTCGACGATGGCTCCGGCGACGCCTACCTCGCGCTGCGCATCGCCGAGGCCCTGCAGGCGATGAGCCTGCCCGGCCGCTTCGTGCGGCTGACCAGCAACGAGGGCCGCTCGAAGGGCCGCAACCGTCTTGTCGGCCATGCCCGGGCCGAGCGCCTGCTGTTCCTCGACGCCGACATGTCGCCGGACAGCCTGGCCTTCCTGCGCGACTGGCTGAAGGTCATCGACGACCAAGACCCGGCGGTGGCGTTCGGCGGCTTCTCGCTGGACCAGACGCCCCAGACGCGTGAGCACGCGCTGCACCGGTTCATG
>JAZJXN010000102.1:10973-20827 GCA_040390885.1 Pseudomonadota bacterium
GGCGCTGAAGAGCGACTGCGCGCCCGCCGCCGAGCGGGCGTTGAACCCCGAGAAGCACGTCTTCACCTCCACCCTGCTGGTTCGTCGCGACGTCTTCGAGGCCGTGGGCTTCGACGAGGGCTTCACCGGCTGGGGCTGGGAGGACGTGGAGTGGGCGATGCGCGTCGCCCGCGAGCACCCGATCGTCCATGTCGACATTCCGGCCAGCCACCTGGGCCTGGACCCGGCGGCGACCATGGCCCGCAAGTATGAGCAGTCGGCGGCCAACTTCGCCCGCGTGGTGGCCACCCACCGCGAGGTCGTCGAGTCCTATCCCAGCTACCGGGTCGCACGAATGCTCAAGACCATCCCCCTGCGCGGCGCCTGGCGGCCGGTGCTGAAGGCGGCGGCCCTGGCCGACGCCCTGCCCCTGCCGGCCCGCGATTTCGCCATGCGGCTCTATCGCGCCGCCCTCTATGCCGAGGCCGTCTGATGGAAGCCTATTCCGCCGACCGATCCCTGAAGGGCAAGCTGCGCCGCCGCTTCGCCAAGCTGGCCGTGCGCCGGCCGGTGCGCATGAAGCTCGAGCGGCCGATGATCACCTTCGGCTTCGACGACGCCCCGCTGACCGCCACCACCGCCGGCGCCCAGGCGCTGGAGGCGCGCGGCGTGCGCGGCGTCTACTACTTCTCCGCCGGGCTCGAGGGCGGCGTCGGGCCGATGGGGCCCTACGCCATGCGAGAGGATGCGCTGCGCCTCGCTGCGGCCGGCCACGAGATCGCCTGCCACACCTTCTCGCACCTCGATTGCGGCCCTGCCAACGAGGCGGCGGTGGTCGCCGACGTCGATCGCAACGTCGCGGGACTCGACGCCTGGGGCCTGCCGGTGCGCGAGAGCTTCGCCTATCCCTATGGCGACGTCTCGATCCCCGCCAAGCGCGCGCTGGGCGCCCGCTACCGCACCCTGCGCACGGTAACCGCGGGACTCGTCGAGGACGGCTCCGACGCCAACCAGCTGCCCGCCGTGGGCATCGAGGGCGTCGATGGCGAGGCGAAGGCGCTGCGCTGGCTCGACCGCGCCGCCGAGCGCAAGGCCTGGCTGATGCTCTACACCCACGACGTCGAGGCCAACCCGTCCAACTGGGGCTGCACGCCGGAGACGCTCGGCCATCTGATCGACGCCGCCATCGCCCGCGGCTTCGAGGTGGTCACGGCCGCTGAAGGCGCGCGCCGGCTGGGGCTCTAGCCCTCTTCCTCGCGGTCGCCCCAGACCAGCTTCACCGCCAGGGCCACGAAGATCGCCCAGCGCACGTCGTTGTAGCTGACGGCGATGCTCTCGGTCAGGCTGACCAGCGAATAGATGACCAGGAACGGCAGGGCCAGGAAGGCGCCGCGGTCGCGGAACACAGCGACCAGCGTCGCGCCCAGGGTCTGCAGGTAGAACAACGCCCAGGCGATCAGCCCGCCGAAGCCCATGCCCAGCCACTGCTCGAGCCAGCTGTTGTGGGCGTGCTGGGCCTTGAAGCCGGCATCCTTGGTGATCCAGGCCAATGGCCCCCAGCCGGTCTTGTCGTCCCAGACGGCGGAGTAGCCGTAGCCGGTCCAGGGGCGCTGCTCGACCTGACGCATGACCGCCTCCCAGATCTTGGTGCGGCCGGTCAGGGTCGCGTCCTTGCCCAACAGGCCGAGGAAGACGTCCGCGGCGAACAGCAGAAAGGCCGCCAGCATCGCCGCCCCGAGCACTGCCGCCCAGGTCGCCGCCGTCGCCGAGGCGGGTCCGCGCCGGCAGACCCAGACGAACCCCAGCGCCGCGG
The DNA here is from genome assembly GCA_040390885.1 of Pseudomonadota bacterium. Taxonomy (GTDB): domain Bacteria; phylum Pseudomonadota; class Alphaproteobacteria; order Caulobacterales; family Caulobacteraceae; genus Caulobacter. The sequence continues at coordinate 12,766 of JAZJXN010000102.1, forward strand.
CGCCGAGGATCAGCGACACCAGCGAGGTCTTCGAGGTCGACAGCAGCACCAGGGCCAGGGCCATGACCGCGAAGATGCACCACAGCCACGCGCGCTTGGGGACCAGCAGCGCCGTCGCCCCGAAGATCGAGAAGGCGAAGGCCATGTTGCCGCCGAGGGCGTTCTTTTCCATCCAGATGCCGCGCCAGGCGCCCGGGAACAGCTCGGTCATGCGACCGAACGGAAGCACCGCGCCCGCGACCAGCGAGGCGACCGTCATGATCGCAAAGGCGGTGGCCATGACCTCGGCCATCGCCCCCCACTTGAAGCGGACCGCCAGCACCACCCCGGTCAGGGTGGTGGCGTAGAGGGCGATCAGGCGGCGCATGGTGGCGCTGGAGTCGATCGACCACAGCACCGACAGGCCGGTGACGACCAACAGGATGATCAGGAACGGCTGCCGCATGAGCGCCTGGGCGGTGTCCCAGGGCCGCATGGCCAACACCACCATCCCGGCGGCATAGACGGGCAGATAGGCGTTGCGGATGATGCCGGAGCTGGTCGGATCGAGCTTGCTGCCGAAAATCGGCAGGATCCAGCCCTGGCTGTACATGATCAGGCTGAAGACAAGGATCCCGAACGCCAGCCAGTCCCACAAGTCCACGCGCCGCGAACGGGCGTCGTGGGCGCCCCAGGGGGCGGCGGGATAGGTCACGGAAGGATGGCCCTAAGGAAGCCGGGCGCCTCGATCAGAGCTCGGTTGAAGAACACCCCGGCCGGTCTTCCGCCCGCGGCGGTCAGCGCGTCACGCAGCTGGGCCGGCGCGCGCACATCGGGCTGGTCAGCGGCGACCACCAGCACGGTCTGGTCCATGAACGGGGCGACCGTGATCGCCGACTGCGAGCGATCGACCGACGGGCCGTCGACGACGATGAGGTCGGCGTATCGCTTGAGCGCCTGCCAGTAGTCGGCGCTGGGCAGGACGTGCACCGCCTGCCCGCCGCGCAGCACGTCGGCGCGGAATCGGGTGACCCAGAAGCGCTGATCACCAACCGGATGGCCGACGAGGAAGCGCGCGTCAGGCGCATCCGAGCCGTCCGGCATCAGGGTCGGCGGCTGGACGGTGAAGAAGGCGGCGCCCTCGGGGCTGGCCGAAACCGGCGGGCCGAGCCGGCCATAGTGCTCGGGATCGGCGGCGATGGCGGCATGCTGCGGCGAGGCGAACAGGTCCAGGTCGACCAGCCAGACGGTGCGACCGGCGCGATTGGCGGCGAAGCGCGCGAACTCGCGGGCGACGGTGGAGGCCCCCTCCCCGCGACGCGCGGAAACAAACTGAATGGCGCGCGCACGACTAGGCGCAGGCGGTCCCAGGGACGCCCACAACTCCGCGACTTCCGCGCTTAAATCCACCATTGCTCGAATCGCCAGGCGCCCAAGTCTGCCAAGCTAACGCATGAGAGGGCTCGAGGAACTAGCGCGCGACCTTCAGAGACGCCATTCCCAGCACCGGCAGGTCGAGCGTCCGCGCCGCCGAGGCCGCCGTCGGCAGCCCGGGACGCAGGAACATCCGGATCAGGCCGGCGCACAGGGCCGAGAACATCCCCATCAGGAAGGCCAGCATGAACACCGGCTTGCGCAGGCTCTTGCCCTTGGTGGGCGGGGTCGCGCGGTCGACGATGCGGATGTTGTCGTTGGATTCCGACGCCATCTGCCGCGCCGCGTCGTCCTGGCGCTCCTTGACGGTGAAGTCGCGCACGCTGCTCTGGAGAACGTCGCGATCCATGCTCAGGGACTGGAATTCCGGCTCGATCGCGGCCAGTCGCTGCAGCTGGCGCGTCGCCTCTGCGGCCTGGCGGTTGTAGGTCGACAGCGACTGACGCAGGGCGGCCACTTCGGCCGCGGTCTGGATGCGATCGGTCTGCAGGGTCTGGTGGACCGGATTGACGCCGATGCGGCGCGCGCCGTCGGTCTGGGTGCGACCGGTGTTCACCGCCGCCTCCAGCTGGGCGAGCTGGGCCTGGATGTCGAGGACCGGCTGCGAGTCGGGGCGATAGCGCGACAGCATCTCCTCGCGCTGGAGCCGCAGCGCGGCCAGCCGGGTCGCGGCGGCGGCGTCGATGTCGCGGAAGAGGCCGACTTCCGGGGAGACCTGGCCGAGCTGGGCCTCAAGGGTCGAGAGCCGGGCCTGACGGTCCTGAAGCGTCACCTCTGCGGCGGCGCGCTGTTGCTCGATCTGCTGCACCAGCTGCGTCAGCCCGGCCTTCTGGGCGTTGAAGTCGCCGATGTCGTTGCTCGACAGGAAGGTCTGGTACGCCGTGTCGGCCTGCTGCAGCTGATCCTCGAACAGGACCCGCTGGCGCTCGAGCACCGCCGAGTTCGGCTGGTTCAGAACCGTGCGGCGGTAGATCAGGTATTCCTCGACGAGGGTGTTGACGATCCGCGCGGCCATCTCCGCATCGTCGTGCTCGAAGCCGACGCGAACGACGGGATTGGCCGGCGCCGAACCGACCGAGAGGTTCTTGCCCATGGTCTCGACGACCTTGGCGGTGATCTGCGCCTTTTCCGCCGGCGAGGCGGCGGCGTAGTCCTCGGCCAGTTCAGGATAGGCCGTGGTGATGCCGATCTTGCGCAGCACCCGCTCGCGCAGCTGCGTGCTCTGCAGGATCTCGACCTCGGACTGCACCAGCGAATCGTTGTCCGGCACCGCGCCGCGCGCGGCGTCGCCGGCGAACGGCTCGTAGACATACTCCTGCCCCAGCTGGATCAGCAGGCTGGCCTGGGCCGGATACGACTTCTTGAGCGTGATCGAGAACGCGGCGCCGATCACGAAGATGACCAGGAATACCGCCAGCATCAGCCAGCGCTCTCGCCATAGCAGGGTGATGAAGTCCGCGGGCGCATAGCGCGGCCGTGACGCCCAGACGGCGCGCGCCGGCGGGTCGTGCGGTACGGTCCTCCAGGCGCTTTGCGTGGTCATGCGAATCCGGGATGGTCGGGCTTAAGTGCCCTGACCCTCGTCGGACGCGATTAACGCTTCGTTACCCATTCTCGTTAACGTTTGACCCATGCGCCGAGCCGCCCTGTCCGCCGCCCTGATCGCCCTGTCGACAACCGTCGCCGGAGGTCCGGCCCTTGCGTGGCAGCGGCCGGTCGTCGACCCCGGCGTCCAGACCTTCCCCAACATCGGCTACGCCGACTGGACCGAGTCGGAGCCGCAATACCGGTTCTACCCGGGCGACCAGATCGACATCACGGTGCCGTCTGCGCCGGAGCTGTCGCGCACCGGGGTGATCGTGCAGCCCGACGGCCGCGTCGTCATGCCGCTGATCGAACCGACGATGGCGGCCGACCGAACCACCACCGAACTGCAGGACATCCTGGCCCAGTCCTATGCCAGCCAGCTGCTGCGGCCGGAGGTCGTGGTCCAGGTCAAGACGGTGACGCCGCTGAAGGTGTTCGTCGGCGGCGAGGTCAACACGCCGGGGGTGTTCGACATGCCCGGCGACATCAACAGCCTGCAGGCGGTGATCCAGGCCGGGGGAACCAAGCCGAGCGCCAAGCTCGACCGGGTCGTGATCATCCGCCGCGGCCCCGGGGGCCAGGCGATGATGCGGGTGGTCGATCTCAAGGCGCCGACGCGGAAGTCCGGCGCCATGGACCTGGTCCCGCTGCGCCGCTTCGACATCGTCTATGTGCCGAGGACCAACATCGCCGAGGCCGGGCTGTTCGTGCAGCAGTACATCCGAGACCTGCTGCCGATCGAGGGCTTCAGCTACTCGCTGAACGGCGGGACGCAGTAGCGCCGCATCGCGGCCGCTCTCAGCCCGCCTCGAATACTAGAATCTAGCCGTGGGAGAGCCACTCACGCGCCTGGCGTTGGGCCTCGGCGACATCCATGGGGTCCATCTCCGCGCTGAGTTCCTTGCGGTAGACCTTGGCTTCCATCGAGCCGCGCATCGCCGCCAGATTGAACAGCATGTGGGCCGAGACATAGTCCAGCGGCGCGCCGCCCTGGCCGGTCGAGTATAGCAGCCCCATGCGGAACAGCTCGTCGCCCGACGAGTCCGGGCCTGGCAGCGGTATCATCGCCGGAGCTTCGATGTCGACGCTCGCAAGCATGGTCTTCTTCCCTGTAACTTCCCATCGGACCGTTCTGTCCGATATCCGTGTTCACAGAGAACAACCCCGCGGCTGAACATAGGGTTAATCGGCCGATGACCGTGTATTCACAGGCCGCTGGATCGGCGCGGTGTTGCCGGCAGGACTCTATCGGCTGGCCGTGGCCGCCGCGACATCCTCGGCCGGCAGCAGATCCGAGACATCGGGATAGACGCCTTCCAGAACGGTGTCGAAATGCTCTCTCAGCCGGTCGTTGCAGGCGCAGGCCAGGCCGCTAAGGGCGGCGAAGTCGCGGATTTCCAGATAGCCGCGCCGGGTGGTCAGCACCCCGGTCTCGCGCAGCCCCTTCAGCACCCGGTTGACGAAGCTGCGACCAACCCCGAGCAGCTCGGCCAGCTGCTCCTGGCGCAGCGGGATGACGTGGTCGCCGGTGCGGTCCATGGCCGAGAGCAGCCATTTGGCGGTGCGCTGCGTGATGTTGTGGGCGGCGTTGCAGGCGACCGCCTGGAAGACCTGGGCCAGCAGGCAGTCCGAGTATCGGGCGAACAGATTGGCGATCGCCGGCGACTGTCCCTTGATCTCTTCGAGAGCAGCCGCCTCGATGCGCAGGAAGACGCCCTCGTACTGGACCCGCGCGTCGGCATAGGCCGGCAGCCGGCCATGCGAGACGATGCCGCCGATCGCCCCTTCCCGACCGACCAGCGCGGTCTCGATCGTGGTTCCGTCCTCGCCGGTGACGACGAACGAGGCCAGGGCGCGATCGCAGGGGAACCAGGCGTAGCGGACGACGTCGCCGGCGTGATGCAGGACATCGCCGCGCTTGAAGTCCATCGGCGTCAGCCGGCGTTCGATCGCTTCGCGATCAGCCGGGCGAAGCGCCGCCAGCAACCGGTTCCCTTGTCCAACGTCAGCCATCGTCCCCGCCTCGAGCAAGACGCGACCGGCCGGCCCAGCCGCGGTCGCCTTGTGTGCACTAGTGCACGGACTACCACGGCGCTCTTGTGTTAACTCGAATACATACCGTCCTGGGTCAATGCGTCGCGACCCTGGCCGCCATCGCCGCTCGCGACGCACAGGGTTTCCGTGATCATCAGAGCCGACCAGCTCCTGCCGAGTCGACCGTTGCCCCTGCCTGCGGCCATCGCGCTGCTGGTGGGCACGACGGTCGTCGCCCTGCTGCCGGGCCTGTTGGTCGGCACGCCGGTGGACGACCGGCTGGCCTTCACGCCCTTCCTGCTGTCGAGCGCCATCGTCACCTTCTACCTCGGCTGGCGCTGGGGCGCCGCAGCGGCCGTCGCCGGGCTCATGCTCGGCCTGTGGCTGCAGCACGCGCTGACACTGGGGCCGGATATCTGGGGCCTGGCCTTCTACATCCTTATGGCGCTGGTCATCGTCAACGCCCTGCACATGGCGCGCTGGGCGCTGGTCCACCTGCGCAACGAACGACGCACGGCCGAGAAGCTGGAAATGGTCAGCCATGAGCTGAGCCATCGCATCCAGAACATCTTCGCCATCACCATCAGCCTGGTGCAGCTGTCGGCGCGGGACCATCCGCCGGCGCGCGCCTACGCCGACGTGCTGCTGTCGCGCCTGGATGCGCTGGGCCGCGCCCACAACTTGATCCGCCCCCACAGCGTGGCCAGCGCCTCGCTGCACGAGGACGCGACGCTGGGCGGTCTGCTGGCGACGCTGTTCGCGCCTTACCAGGCCGACGGCGGCGACCGCATCGCCGTGACAGGAGACGACATCGGCATCGGCCCGGCGTCGGCGACGCCGCTGGCGCTGCTGTTCCACGAGCTGGCCACCAACTCGGTGAAGTACGGCGCGCTGTCGACGATCGGCGGCCGGGTCGAGGTGCTGGCGGCCCGGACGGCGGATGCGCTGCAGGTCGTCTGGCGCGAGACCGGCGGGCCAGCCGTCGCAGGTCCGCCTGGAAGAACCGGCTTTGGCACCCGGCTGGCGACGATGAGCGTCGAGAAGCAGCTCGGCGGCGCCCTGCGCTACGACTGGTCGCCGCATGGCCTCTCGGTCAGCCTGACCCTGCCGATCGCGAGCCTGGCCTAGGGCCTGCGGACTTTTTTGCGCCGAGCTGTCGGCGCCGGGCATACTGGCGCGTCCTAAGGACCGATCAGGGAACCCGCCGATGCTCTACGCCATCCTCTGCTACAACGCCGAAGACGTCGTAACCTCCTGGACGAAGGAGGAAGACGACGCCGTCATGGCCAAGCTCAACGTCGTCCACGAGCGGCTCGAGCGTGCGGGCAAGCTTGGCCCGTCCCTGCGGCTGCTGCCCACCACCTCCGCCACCACCCTGCACAAGCGCCAGGATCTGGTCGTCGACGGCCCCTATGCCGAGACCAAGGAGCAGCTGCTCGGCTTCTACATCGTCGACATCGCCGGCCTCGACGAGGGCCTCGAGATCGCGCGGGAGCTCGGCAGGGCCAATCCCGGCGGCGCCTACGAGCTGCGGCCTGTCGGCCTCTACCTGCCCGGAGCGGACATCGCGTGACCGAACTCGCCTGGATCGACGCGGCCCTGACCTCGGCGCGCCCCCAGGCGATAGGCGCGCTGCTGCGCTATTTCCGAGATCTCGACATCGCCGAGGAAGCCTTCCAGGACGCCTGCCTGCGAGCGCTCAGGGTGTGGCCGGCCAATGGACCGCCGCGCGATCCGGCCGCGTGGCTGATCATGGTCGGCCGCAACAGCGGCATTGACGGCGTCCGCCGGCGCAGCAAGCAGACGGCCCTGCCCGACGAGGCGCTGATCTCCGATCTGGGAGACGCCGAGGCCGAGCTGGCCGACCGGCTGGACGGCGCCCACTACCGCGACGACGTGCTGCGGCTGCTGTTCATCTGTTGCCACCCCGAGCTGCCCGCCACCCAGCAGATCGCCCTGGCGCTACGGATCGTGTCGGGGCTCAGCGTCAAACAGATCGCCCGGGCCTTCCTGGTCGGCGAAAGCGCCATGGAGCAGCGGATCACGCGCGCCAAGGCGAGGGTCGCGGCGGCGGAGGTGCCCTTCGAGACCCCCGGCCCCGCCGAGCGGGCCGAGCGGGTCGCGTCGGTGGCGGCGATGATCTACCTGGTGTTCAACGAGGGCTACTCGGCCGGCGGGGACGCCGCCGACGCGCGCCGGCGACTGTGCGACGAAGCCATCCGGCTGGCGCGCCTGCTTCTGCGGCTGTTCCAGGCCGAACCCGAGATCATGGGCCTGACCTCGCTGATGCTGCTGCAGCATTCCCGGGCGGCGGCGCGGCTCGACGCCGAGGGCCAGCTCGTCCTGATGGAAGACCAGGACCGCCGCCTCTGGAACCGCGAGATGATCGCCGAGGGCCTGGCCCTGATCGACAAGGCGGTGCGCCATCGTCAGCCCGGCCCCTACCAGATCCAGGCCGCGATCGCCGCGCTGCACGCCCGCGCCGCTGCCTTCGAGGACACCGACTGGGCCCAGATCGAACAGCTGTATGCGGCGCTCGAGCGGCAGCAGCCGTCTCCCGTGGTGACGCTGAATCGGGCCGCCGCTGTCGCGAAGGTGACCGGCCCGGAGGCGGCGCTGGCGATGATCGAGCCGTTAGCCCCCAGGCTGTCGGGCTATTTCTACTTCTTCGGCATGAGGGGCGCCCTGCTGCTCCAGCTCGGCCGCCGGGACGAGGCGAAGCTGGCCTTCGACCAGGCGATTTCCCTGGCCGGATCGACCGCCGAAGCAGCCCACATCCGCATGCATCTCGACCGCCTGGAGCGCGACACCGCCACGTCGATCGCCTCCCGCGCCTAGAAAAAATCGGCCGGCCTGTCGGGACGGCCCGCGCTCGTTCGTCCTGTGAAAACAACTCAGGAGGACGTCATGAGCGACCAGACCCGGACCGACGAAGCCGCCATCCGCGCCGTGATCAAGACTGTCGGCGAGGCGCTCAAGGCCAAGGACGTCGACGCCCTGTTCGCCGTCCAGGACCCCGCCTTCGTCG
>JAZJXN010000102.1:20837-23943 GCA_040390885.1 Pseudomonadota bacterium
CGACCCGCGCCCCATATTGCGCTTTCTTCACCAAAAATTGGGCGTAGTTGGAGTCGCTAACCGAGGTCATAATTCCACTCGCACTATCCCCCACTGGTGCCTTTTGTTCGCCGTCCAGGACCCCGCCTTCGTCGGCTTCTCACTGGCGCCGCCGCTACGGACCGTCGGCCTCGACGCCGACGGGGTCCAGGCCTGGTTCGACACCTGGATCGGCGGCATCGACTACCACCCCGCCGAACAGACGGTCGTCGTCGGCGGCGACATCGCCTACGCCCACGGCCTGGTGCGGATGGGGGGAACCAAGACCGACGGCCAGGCCGACGCGCTCTGGTTTCGCCATACGCTGGGCTTCCAACGCAGGCCCGATGGCTGGAAGATCGTCCATGAGCACCAGTCGACCCCGTTCTACATGGACGGCAGCCTGAAGGCCGCCGTCGACCTGATCCCCTGACCCCAGAACACTGTCTCCAGAGAGGAAGTCGCCATGACCGCCCAACCTCAGCACAGCCTTGTCCTCGAGCGCGTTCTCGATGCGACTCCGGCCCAGATCTACAAGGCCTGGACCACGCCCGAGATCCTCAAGCAATGGTTCGCCCCCGCGCCCTGGACCATCGTCTCCGCCGACTGCGACCTGCGGCCCGGCGGTTCCTCGGGCATCGTGATGAAGAGTCCCGAAGGCGAGGAATTCCCCAACCCGGGCGTCTATCTGGAGCTGGTCCCGGACAAGCGGATCGTCACCACCGACGCCTTCCTGCCGGGATGGATCCCGACGGGTCAGCCGTTCATGGTCGCCATCGTCGATCTGGAAGATCTCGGCGACGGCCGCACGAAATACACGGCCACGGCCATGCACTGGACCGAGGAGGCCAAGACGCAGCACGAACAGATGGGCTTCCACGAAGGCTGGGGCCAGGTCGCAGACCAGCTCAACGCGCTCGCGCCGACGCTCTGACGACAAAAAGAACGGCGGCTGTCGGAGGCGGACGCCGCCGTTCGTCCTTGGGATGAGCCCGCGAGGCTCCCGGATCAGCACCAGAGATGGAGGCCCAGATGGCCGACCAACCCAGTCCCGAGTTGATGAAGGGGGTCATCCCCTATCTGAACGTCATCGGCGCCAACGAGGCGGTCGAGTTCTACAAGAAGGCGTTCGGCGCCGAGGAGACGGGGCGGATGCCGTCCGAGGACGGCGAGCGGCTGATGCACTGCCAGCTGACCATCAACGGCGGCACGCTGATGATCTCGGATTGCTTCCCCGAGCACGGGTACGAGCACCAGCCCTCGCACAGCTTCACCATGCAGCTGGTGGTCGACGACATCGACAGCTGGTGGAAGCGCGCCGTCGACGCCGGCATCGAGGTGCGGATGCCGGTCGAGGTGATGTTCTGGGGCGACCGCTGGGGTTCTGTGAAGGACCGATGGGGCGTGCACTGGGCGTTCAACGAGCCGGCCAAGCCGGCGGCCTGACCGGACCGCGAGGGGAACCCGCCATGGACACCGAGACCACGCCGAAGGGCATGCTGTGGACCGGCCGCGTGATGAGCTGGCTGGCCATCCTGTTTCTCGCCCCGAACATGGTCATCAAGCTGATCGACCACCCGATTGTCCGGGAGATCATGACCGGGCTCGGCTACCCGCTGAAATTCGACCGGCTGATCGGCGTCATCGAGCTGGTCTGCATCGTGCTCTACGCCATCCCGCGCACCTCGGTGCTCGGGATGGTGCTGACCACGGGGCTGATCGGCGGCGCCATCTCGACCAACCTGAGAGCCGAACAGCCGCTGTTCAGCCATATCCTGTTCGGGGTCTATCTCGGGGCCTGGATGTGGACCGCGCTGTGGCTTCAGCATGCGCGGCTGCGGGCGTTGCTACCGCTGATCCGGCGCCCCTGAACGCCGTTTGCCCGGCGAAGGCCGGGCCGGCGGCCCAGGGCCCTAGCCGCAGGAGACCTGTTTCACGATGCTGGTGTTGGCGTCGTAGAAGATGTTCAGCCGATCGCCGCGGTAGTCCATCGTCACCGGGCAGGTGGTGCAGGCGACGCGCACCTTCGAAGGATCGGTCGGAACCGGAATCTCGCTGCGGTTCTTGCCGACCAGATACTGGTGCTCGGCGGCCTTGCAGGAATCTTCAGGCTTGGCCGGCGGCACCGGCACGGTGGGGGTCTCGCTGACCGGCGGCGGCGGCGCGGGCGGCGCCTCGGGCGCCGCTGAGGCGCAGGCCGAAAGCGTCACGGCGGCCACCGCGGCCAGAACCAGATGTCTCATGCCTTTTTCTCCCAACCGCGTTCCTCGCCCTGCTGCCAGTAGCTGATCGGCAGGCCCTGGGCCTTGAAGGTCTTCCATCGCGCCCGGGCCACCGCCAGGGCGTCGTCGTCACGTCCGTCGAACAGGACGATACAGCGCTCATGCGGCGAAAGATCGCCCGGCTCGGCGCCATCGATGAGGAACAGCGCGTTTGCGCCGTTCGGGTTGTCCTGCCCGGCCGACAACAGCACAGGCTGGTGCTCGGCGAACGGTTCCTCGGCGAGGCCGTGCGGCAGGAAGCTCTCGTCACGATAGCTCCACAGCCAGCCGTCGAGATGATCCAGCCGATCCGGCGCCGCCGTGCGCACCAGCGCCCGCCAGCCGCGCTTGAGCGTCTTGTCGAGCAGGTCCGGCAGCACCTGGTCGAGCGACGACCGCTCCAGGTGATAGAACCAGACTTCGCACGTTGGACTGCTCATTCGCGCTCCGACCATCCCCGCGAGCGCGGGGACCCAGGCGGACTCGCCGCCTCACTCCACCTCAGCTTGGACCCCTGCTCGCGCCGGGGCAATCGGTGGAAGGCCCTAGACCTCGTACTTGTCGGCGACCATCTGGTTCAGCAGCCGCACGCCGAAGCCGACGGCGCCGTCCGGGATCGTCGGCACGGTCGACGGTTTCTTCCAGGCGGTCGAGGCGATGTCGAGGTGCGCCCACGGCAGGCCGTTCACATGGCGCTGCAGGAACAGGGCGGCGGTGATCGAGCCGCCGGCCCGACCGTTGCCGACGTTCTTCATGTCGGCGATCGCGCTGTCGACATGCTTGTCGTAGATCGCCGGCAGCGGCATCCGCCACAGCAGCTCGCCCGT
>JAZJXN010000103.1:0-2759 GCA_040390885.1 Pseudomonadota bacterium
GTGGCGTCGCGGCGGACCTGTTCGAGGTGCTCGCGCAGGCGCTCGACCTCGCTGGTCGATTCCGACAGGCGTTTCTCGAGCGACTTGTTCTCCTTCTGCACCCGGCGGGTGGCGGTGGAGAGGCTGTCGACCATGGCCCGGATCTGGCCCGGATCCTGGGCTTCGTTCAGGCCCTTGCTGGCGCCGGCCAGGGTCTGGCCGTAGGTCTCGTGCGACTGCTGCGCATGCTGGATGGCGCGCGAGACGGCGACCAGTTCCTTGGACAGCTGGTCGCCAGCGTCGCGGATCTGCTCGTTGAGGCGGGCCTTGGCCAGATAGACGGCGGCCAGCTCCTCGCTGACATGCTCGGTCATCGGCTCGCCGACGGAAATCAGGCGCGCCAGTTCACGACCGAGCGCCCCGTCGGGGTCGGCGACATAGTAGGACCAGAGCTCGAAGTTGAGCGGGGTCGGCCAGACGGCGTGGCGTTCCATGACCTCGATCACCTTGCGGGCGACCTTGTAGGCTTCGGGACCGCGCAGCGTGGTTTCTACGTCGCCGGACATGTTCTCTCCCCCGTGACCGGTCGCTCCTTCTGGGGCGCCCGGATTAGACAGTGAACCCTAGGTCAGAAGGTCCCAACGACCGGTTAAAAGGGGTAACGCTGTTCGCTTGCAGCCGGAGGCCGCAACGTCCATTCTGATCGCCGATCACTTGAGCCGGGGGCCGCCCGGCCGCCCGGAAGGAAACCACGATGAACGCTCCCGCCAACCTCGGCGCCGACGCCCACAAGGCCGCCATGCTGGCCATTCTCGATCGTCAGAAGACGGCCCACCTGCGCGACGGCGCCCCGACCGCCGAGCAGCGCATCGAGCGCCTCGACCGCTGTATCGGCCTGCTGGTCGATCACGCCAGGGACATCCAGGAAGCGATCAACGCGGACTTCGGCAACCGCTCCAAGGACGCCACCATGCTGACCGACGTGACCGGCTCGATCGGTCCGCTGAAGCACGCGAAGGAAAACCTCCGCAAGTGGATGAAGGGCGAGAAGCGCAAGACCACGCCGGCCATCCTCGGCCTGCTCGGCGCCAAGGCCGAGGTCGTCTACCAGCCCAAGGGCGTGGTCGGTGTGATCAGCCCCTGGAACTTCCCGGTCAACCTGACCTTCGCGCCGCTGGCCGGGATCCTGGCGGCGGGCAACCGCGCCATGATCAAGCCGTCCGAATTCACCCCGGCCACCTCCGATCTGATGAAGACGATGTTCGGCAAGGTCTTCAGCGAGGAGGAGATCGCGGTCATCGTCGGCGGCCCCGAGGTCGGCCAGGCCTTCGCCGGCCTGCCGTTCGACCATATGATCTTCACCGGCGCGACCTCGATCGCCAAGCACGTGATGCGCGCCGCGGCCGAGAACCTGGTGCCGCTGACGCTCGAGCTGGGCGGAAAGAGCCCGGTCATCCTGTCGCCGACCGCCGACATCGCCACCGCCGCCGCGCGGGTCATGAACGGCAAGACCCTCAACGCCGGCCAGATCTGCCTGGCGCCCGACTATGTGCTGACCCCGGAGAACAAGCTCGGCGAGTTCGTGAAGGAGGCCCGCGCCTCGGTCACCCGCATGTTCCCGACCATGAAGGACAACCCCGACTACACCTCGGTGGTCGCCCAGCGGCACTATGATCGGATCAAGGGCTACATCGACGACGCCCGGGCCAAGGGCGCCGAGATCGTCGAGCTGAAGCCCGAGGGCGAGGACTTCAGCCAGCAGGAGCACCGCAAGATCCCGCCGACCCTGATCCTCAACCCGACTGACGACATGACCGTCATGCAGGACGAGATCTTCGGCCCTGTGCTGCCGGTGAAGACCTACAAGACCGCCGACGAGGCGCTGGACTACATCAATGGCCGCGACCGGCCGCTGGGCCTCTACTGGTTCGGCACGGACGAGGCGGAGAAGGCGCGCGTGCTGCAGCGGACCACCAGCGGCGGCGTCACCATCAATGACGTGATCATGCACGTGGCCCAGGAAGAGCTGCCGTTCGGCGGCGTCGGTCCCTCGGGCATGGGCAGCTACCACGGTCAGGACGGCTTCCGCGAGTTCAGCCACCGCAAGGCGATCTTCACCCAGCTGAAGAAGGACATCGGCCCCCTGAAGATGATGCGCCCGCCCTACGGCGCCGCTATCCGCAAGATGCTGGCCGGGTCGCTGACGCGGTAGGCTGCGAACGGGGACATGCTCCGCGAAGCGGTGCGTGTCCCCTGTACGTGGCCGCTGACGGGAGACATGCAGCCTTCGGGAGCATGTCCCCGCCCGGGCAAGCCGTTCATCAACGCGACAGCCGCGATGTCGTATTGCAGCCGTGATGACGGGGCACGATATGTTCCGTCAGGGGTCACGCGACCCCAACCGAGGAGACATTGTATGCGTACCGCCGCCCTCACGGGCCTCGTCGTCGCCCTGGTGGCCGTCTCGGCCGCCCAGGCGAAGGTCGACTTCCAGACCCAGGCTCGCTGTATCGCCGCCTATGAGGTGGCCGCCAGCGCCTTGGAGACCGACGCCGCCAATTCCGGCGCCAAGAAGCGCATCGCCAAGCTCGACGCGGCGCGTGAGCGCACGTCGCTGGCCCTAGCGACCCGCACCGACCTCACCCCCGCCGACAGCCGCGCCAGCCAGCAACTGCGCAAGGCCGAGGAAGCGCGCCTGGACGGACTGGGCGCCGCCGCGGCCCAGGCCGCCGCCGACAACTGCGACAAGGCGCTGGGCGGCTAGTCGGGCCACCGAAACG
>JAZJXN010000103.1:2769-5139 GCA_040390885.1 Pseudomonadota bacterium
CCCCTTTTCAGTTCAGAAGGCCGGCGGCCTGACTATTCGTCCGTGACCAGCGGCGTCAGCGGCGTCACGCGGGTCATGAAGGCCGGCAGATCGGCGCCGAAGCCGACGACGCGGGGGCCGTCGTCATTGTCACGGCGATGGGGCTGACGGTCGCCGTCGCGGCCACGCTCGGGCCGGCGGTCACGATCACGACCTTCGGCGGCGACGGGGGCGGGGCGCTCGTCGCGGCGCGGGGCCGGCTCGGCGCGGGGCGCGCGGTCTTCGGTGCGCGGGGCGCGCTCCTCGCGGCGAGGGCGATCCTCACGACGGGGGCGGTCTTCGCGACGGGGACGCTCGTCGCGCGCTTCGCGGGCCGGCGTCTCGACAGGCGTCTCGGCGACCTCGACGGGCGCGGTCTCGGCGTCGGCGACAACGGCGGTCTCGACCGGCTCGGTCCTGGCGCCGCGACGGCGACGGGCGGGCTTTTCGGCCGGCGCGTCGGTGGACACGGCGGGGATGATCGGCGCGGTCGCGGCCGGGGCGGCCTTGACCGGCGCGTTGGCGCTGGCTTCCGAGGCTTCGGCGGCCGAGATGGCGTTCATCGACACCACCGAGGTCTCCGAGGCCGGGCGGCCGCGGCCGCGGCTGCGATCGCGTTCGCCGGTGCGGGGGCCGCGTTCACGGCCGCGCTTGTTGGCGTCCTTGTGGCGTTCCTCGGTCTTCAGCGTCGACCAGTCGATCCCCTCGAAGGTGGCTTCGGCGGGCATCTTGCCGGTCAGCTTGGTGACCTTGTCGAGGTTCCGGTCGTCGGCGGGCGTGACGATCATGAAGGTCTCGCCCTTCCGCCCGGCGCGACCGGTGCGGCCGATGCGGTGGACGTAGTCGTCGGCGTGGTGCGGGACGTCGTAGTTGAAGACGTGGCTGACGGCCGGGATGTCGAGGCCGCGAGCGGCGACATCGGAGGCCACCAGCAGCTTCAGCTCGCCCTTGCGGAAGCTCTCGAGCGTCTTCATCCGGGTCGACTGGTCGAGGTCGCCGTGGATCGCGCCGGCGTCATAGCCGTGGGTCCGCAGCGACTTGGCGACGATGTCGACCTCGCTCTTGCGGTTGCAGAAGACGATGCCGTTCTGGATTTCGCTGCGGTCGATCAGGCTGCGCAGGGCGGTGCGCTTTGCCTTGGGATCGTTGCTCGGGATGCGGGCCAGGAACTGGGTGATGTTCTCGCCGGTGGTGGCCGGGCGGGAGACCTCGATCCGGGTCGGGTCGTTGAGGAACTGCTTGGTCAGCCGGGTGATTTCCGGCGGCATGGTGGCGCTGAAGAACAGGGTCTGCTTCTTCGGCGGAGTCAGCTTGAAGATGCGCTCGATGTCCGGGATGAAGCCCATGTCGAGCATGCGGTCGGCTTCGTCGACGACCATCATCTGCACGCCGGTCAGCAGGATCTTGCTGCGCTCGAACAGGTCCAGCAGGCGGCCGGGGGTGGCGATCAGAACGTCGACGCCCTTGTCGAGGGCCGACACCTGGTCGCCCATTGACACGCCGCCGATCAGCAGCACCCACGACAGGCGGGTGCCCTTGGCGTATTTTTCGAAGCTGCTGGCGACCTGGTCGGCCAGCTCGCGGGTCGGGGCCAGCACCAGGGCGCGCGGCATGCGGGCGCGGGCGCGGCCGGCCGACAGGCGGTCGATCATCGGCAGGGTAAAGGCGGCGGTCTTGCCGGTGCCGGTCTGGGCGATGCCGAGGACATCGCGGCCGGCGAGGGCCACCGGGATGGCCTGCTCTTGGATCGGGGTGGCGGTCGTGTAGCCGGTGTCGGCCACCGCTTTGAGTGTGGAGGCGCTAAGCCCCAGTTGGGAAAATTCGGTCATGTCTCGCTTGAACTGGAAGTGCCGAGCCGCCCGTGCTTGGGCGAGCGGGCGGCGCGAATTCGCCAGACCTGCCCGGAACTTGCCGCGATACATAGGCTTAAACGCCGCAAAGTCAATGTCGGCCTAGCTTCGCGCGGCCGCCCGGGGCTCAGGGAACGGCGGCCGACGGGGCGCTCGGGGCGGCCGGCCGGGCCGACAACCGTCGCAGAAGCGGCTTCTCGACGACGAGGTGGAAGACGACCCCGGCCCCCAGCGCCAGCAGGGTAATAGCCCAGAACAGCACCGCTCCGGCGGGCCGCTGGCCCGGGGGAACGCGCATTGCCAGCTCGGCGAAGACATAGATCATCGGCGCGTGGGCGAGGTAGATGGCGTAGGACGCCTCGCCCAGGAAGGCGAAGATCCGGGGCACGGCGAATCCGCGGGCGCGCTCCAGCGACGCGGCCCCTGCGATGGCCATGGCCGCGCCGAGCCCGAACGCCCAGTTGCCGATGATGCCGTGCAGCGGCAGCTTGAGCAGCGGGAT
>JAZJXN010000104.1:0-8322 GCA_040390885.1 Pseudomonadota bacterium
CGATACGGCCGACGTTGTGGCCCTGACGCCCTGGCTCGACTGGGCCTTCGCGTCGGTCTCCGCCGAGCTGGCCGCAGCCTAGGTTCCTCCAAGAACCCCCTCAGTCACCGCTGCGCGGCGACAGCTCCCCCAGAGGGGAGCATCAGACCTAGAACGCTGTCAGCGGCTTCCACACGCCCACCGAGAACGCCGCGACCAGGATGAGGCCCGCCAGGCTGTTGGACTTGAACAACGCCAGCGCGCCGTGCGGATCGTCGACCTTCAGCCGGGCCGCCTGACGCGACAGGTGCACCGCGAACAGGGCGGCCGGCGGCAGGAACATCGGCCCGAGCCCGCCGAGCCAGGCCGAGGCGATCACCAGTACGAAACAGGCGGCGTAGAACCCAAGCACAGCCTTGGGCGCGCCGGCGCCCAGGCGCAGGGCCGAGGACTTCACCCCGGCCATGGCGTCGTCCTCGAGGTCCTGGACCGCGTAGATGGTGTCGTAGCCGAGGGTCCAGAACACGAGACCCGCGTAGAGCAGGAGCGCGGGCCAGCCTGGTGCGCCGGCGACGGCCGCGAAGCCGAGGAGCGCGCCCCAGTTGAAGGTCAGGCCCAGCCACGCCTGCGGCCACCAGGTGATCCGCTTCATGAACGGATAGGCCGCGACCAGTCCCAGCGAGGCGACCCCCAGGCCGATCGCCCAGAGGTTCAGGGTCAGCAGGATCACCAGGCCGCCGAAGGAACAGCCGAGAACGAAAGCCCACGCCTGTTTGACGCTGATCTGGCCCGACGGGATCGGCCGGCCGGCGGTGCGGGCGACCTTGGCGTCGATCTCGCGGTCGACGATGTCGTTGTAGGCGCAGCCCGCCGCCCGCATCAGCGCCGCGCCGAGAAATATCTTCGCGAGCAGAAGGAAGTCCGGTGACCGCCCAGCCATGGCGCAGGCCAGGGAAACGCCCATCCAGCCCGGCAGCATCAGCAGCCAGATTCCCGCCGGCCGGTCGAACCGGCCGAGCTTCAGCCACGGCCGCAGAGCGGGTGGCGCGTGGCGGTCCACCCAGTTGGTCGGCGCGGCGTCTGGCAGGATCGTGGGCGTGGAAGTCATGGGGGCATGGATAGCGGCGGCGGGCTGTGCATTCTAGGCGTGATGGAGTCGCCTCCCCCCTCCCCCCGCCGCCAGCGTTCGCGCGCCGCCCACTGGGCGCTAGACAGCCTGGGCGTCGTCCTGGTGGCGATCGGCGCCGTCGGCGTCGTCGTGCCCGGCCTGCCGACGACGGTGTTCTGGATCGGGGCTGTGGTCTGTTTCCTGAAGACGCGGCCGTGGGCGGTGAAGCCGCTGCTGAAGACCCCGGTGGTCGGCCCGGCCATCATCGGCTTCCTGCGCTGGCGGCCGTTCGGCGGCGGGCGGAGGAAGCGGCGCGGATAGGCTTTGCGCTCGAAATGTCCACCTTTGTCCACGGTGGACAGATAATCACGAGACAAAGCGAGACATTGTCCCCTGTCCGTCTCGGCCTGACGGGCCGCGGACGGCAAATCGACTCCGCCCTGTTTCATACGGGCGCACACTGGTCGGATGGAAACGCACGACCATCGCCACGACACCCCTTCCCCCCTTGCGGGAGAAGGGGGCAGGCGAAGCCTGACGGCTGAGCGGTCGATCGCCCTGTCGGCCCGCGCCCTGCGATTCCGCCACTGGATACGTCGGTGAGCCCCCTCATCCGACCTGCTTCGCAGGCCACCTTCTCCCGCGAGGGGAGAAGGGAAAGGGATGCGAGACTCTCTGCCCCGCGCGTCCTGTCACCGCAAAACCCCACGCCCGCAAAATCACCCGCCCCCTCTCCCGCAGAACGCCGTTCGGGACTATCTCACCGCCCGAGGTCTTTCCCATGAGCGAGCAGTACGAAGACGAGGAGGTCACCCGCGGGCGGGTGCTCTCCAATGGCCAGGTCATGGCCTTCATCGCCGGCTTCTGGCTGCGGCGGCGATGGCTGCTGCTCGGCTCGGCGGGGCTGATGCTGGTCGCGGTGGGCTTCGACATCCTGATGCCGACGGCGGCCAAGGCGCTGATCGACGCGGTCGCCGATCCGGTGCGCGATCCGGACCGCGCCTGGCGGGCCTGGGCGCTGTTCGTCGGGGTCTATGTGGCCTTCGTGGTGACGCGCAACATCGCGTTCCGGTTCTGGAACCCGCTGGCCGCCCGCAACATGCAGGAGATGACCGACGAGGGCTTCCGCCGCGTGCAGAGCTTCTCGTCGGACTGGCACGCCGACACCTTCGCCGGCGCCACCGTGCGGCGGCTGTCGCGGGCGATGTGGGGCTACGACTCGGCGTCCGACGCGGTGGTGCTGTGGCTCGGCCCGGCGCTGCTGGTGCTGTTCGGCCTGTCGATCCAGATGACCTTCAAATGGCCGCTGGTCGGGGCGCTGGCGTTCGCCACCGTGGTCGCCTTCCTGTGGCTGAACCTGTGGATGGTGAAGGCCTACGTCCGCCAGGCCAACCTGCGCTCCAACGCGCTCGACAGCCGTATCGGCGGGGCGCTGGCCGACGCCATCACCTCCAACCCGACCGTGAAGAGCTTCGGCGCCGAGGCGCGCGAGGAGACCCGCTTCGCCAGCGTCACTCAGGCCTGGAGCAAGGCCGTCCAGATCACCTGGGGCCGGTTCATGGACGTCTGGGTGCTGCAGAATGTGCTGATGGTGATCCTGCAGGCGGGGATGACCGGCCTGTTGCTGCGCCTGTGGGTCCAGGGCAAGGCCTCGCCCGGCGACATCGCCTTCGCCATCACAACCTTCATGCTGATGAGCGGCTACCTGCGCAACATCGGCGAGAACGTGCGGATGATGCAGAAGGGCCTCGACGACGTCGAGGACATCGCCAACTACGCCCGCATGGCGCCGCAGGTGGCCAACGCGCCGGACGCCAAGCCCTTCGCCGGTGACGAGGGCGAGATCGTCTTCGACCACGTCACCTTCCGCTACAAGAGCGCCGAGACGCCGCTGTACGACGGCTTCAACCTGACCATCGCCCCCGGCGAGCGGGTGGCGCTGGTCGGGCCGACGGGCGCGGGCAAGTCGACGTTCGTGAAGCTGATCCAGCGGCTCTACGACCTGCAGGGCGGGGCCATCGTCATCGACGGCCAGGACATCTCGCAGGTCGAGCAGGGGTCCCTGCGCCGCGCCATCGCCGTGGTGCCGCAGGACCCGGCGCTGTTTCACCGCACCATCGCCGAGAACATCGGCTACGCCAGGCCTGACGCCACGCTGGAGGACATCCAGCTGGCCGCGAAGCGCGCACACGCCCATGCCTTCATCGAGACCCTGCCCAAGGGCTACGACACCCTGGTCGGCGAGCGCGGCGTCAAGCTGTCGGGCGGCGAGCGGCAGCGGGTGGCCATCGCCCGCGCCTTCCTCGCCGACGCGCCGATCCTCGTGTTCGACGAGGCGACCAGCTCGCTCGATGTCGAGACCGAGCTGCACGTCCAAGCGGCGATGTCCGAGCTGATGGCCGGCCGCACCACGATCGTCATCGCCCACCGCCTCTCGACCATCCGCGGGGCCGACCGCATCCTGGTGTTCGACAAGGGCCGGGTGATCGAGGAAGGGCGCCACGCCGAGCTGAAGGCGCTGGGCGGAGCCTATGCGCGGCTGGCCGCGGTGGCCGAGGGGACGGCTTAGGCTTTGCGTCCTTCGAGACGCGGCTTCGCCGCTCCTCAGGATGACGAACTCAATAGCTAGTCATGGTGAGGAGCGAGCCTCAAGCGAGCGTCTCGAACCACGCAAGGCGCCCGGACTTCCCTTGCCCATCCGCCCCCGATAGTACGGCTGCAGAGCTTTTCGGGCGGGGGACGAACATGCGTATTCTGGGCGTGCTGGGACTGGCGGCGACGCTGGCGTTGAGCGGGATGGCCCCGGCGGCCTGGGCCGCCGAGCCCGAGGCCAAGGCGGACACGAAGAAGGCCGACAGCGATCTGCTCCCGTTGCCAGCCGACGCCACAGTCAAGCAGGTGACCCGCGTCGCCGGCAAGACGCTGAGCTACACCGCCACCGTGGGCTCGCTGCCGGTGCGCGACGCCAAGGGCAAGAAGATCGGCGAGGTGGTGTTCACCGCCTATGTCCTCGATGGTCCGCGCCGCCCGAACCGTCCGGTGACCTTCGCCTTCAACGGCGGCCCCGGCGCGGCCAGCGTCTACCTCAACCTCGGCGCCATCGGCCCCAAGCGCGTGCAGTTCGGCGCCCAGGGCGATGCGCCGTCGGACTCGGCCGAACTGCAGGACAATCCGTTCACCTGGCTCGACTTCACCGACCTCGTCTTCATCGACCCGATCGGCACCGGCTTCTCGCGTTCGCTGGTCGAGAAGGATGAGAGCAAGAAGGCCTTCTTCGGCGTCAAACAGGACATCGAGTACCTGTCGCGCGTGGTCTACGACTGGCTGCTCAAGAACCAGCGCATGACCTCGCCGAAGTACATCACCGGCGAGAGCTACGGCGGCTTCCGCGGCCCGCGCCTGACCCACTATCTGCAGACCGAGCTCGGCGTCGGGATCAATGGGGTGGTGCTTGTCTCGCCGTTCTTCGACGGCACCAGCTGGGCCGGCGGCGACTTCTCGCCCATCCCCTGGGCGATGACCCTGCCGTCGATGGCGGCGGCCACCTATGAGCGTCAGGGCAGGCCGCTCAGCCCCGAGCAGATGGCAGAAGTCGAAGCCTATGTCCGCGGCGAGTTCCTGACCGACTTCATGAAGGGCCGCAGCGACCAGGCCGCGCTCGACCGGCTCGTGGCGCGGGTCACGACCTACACCGGCCTGCCGGCCAACGTCGTTCGAGAGATGGGTGGCCGCATCGACAGCCGCGCCTTCCTGCGCGAGCTCTATCGCGGCGAGGGCCGGATCGGCAGCTGGTACGACTCCAACGTCACCGCCTACGACCCCTACCCCTGGGCGCCCAGCCAGCGCAGCGGCGATCCGATCCTCGACGCGCTGATCGCGCCAACGACCAGCGCCATGGTCGACTTCACCACCCGCGTCGTCGGCTGGAAGGTCGACGCCCGCTACGAGGCGCTCAGCGGGTCGGTGAACGAGGCCTGGGAGGACGAACTAACGACCATCGAGTCGGTCTCGCAGCTGCGCAAGGCGCTGGCCAACGACCCGAAGATGAAGGTCCTGATCGTGCACGGCTACAACGACCTCAGCTGCCCCTACTTCGTGTCGAAGACCGTGGTCGACCAGCTGCCGCCGATGGGCAATCCGGGCCGGGTGCAGGTGAAGGCCTACCCCGGCGGACACATGTTCTACAGCCGCCCCGACAGCGGCGCGCAGATGCGCCGCGACGTCATGGGCATGTACGGGGCGGGCTGATCCACCCGTCAGCGACGCGTGATCGCGGCGATGACCAGGTAGCGCGGATCCTCCCATCTGGGGGAGGTGGCTCGGCGAAGCCGAGACGGAGGGGGTCAGGCCCGAGAGGCGCTGCGCGCTCAACAGACTCCCTCAGTCACCGCTTCGCGGCGACAGCTCCCCCAGAGGGGAGCATCTCAGCGGCCTTCCGTCGGCCCATAACGGTCCTGGCGGAGTTTAAGCCGCCGCGAACAGCAGGCGGCCGGCGTCCATCGCCGGCCGCAGCACGCCGAGGTCGGCCTGGCTGAGCGCGAAACAGCCGAGCGAGCGGCCAAGCTTGCCCTCGCGGGCGAGGAACGCGGGCTCGCAGTAGTCGGCGGCGTGAACGATGATCGCCCGGTCACGCGCCTGGTTGTTGGTCGGCTCAAGCCCGTCGAGCAGGACGTTTGCACCGTGCTTGGCGCCGCTGCTCATCCCGGCGGTGAGATAGGCGCCGACTGACGACTCGCCGGAATCCTTCACGTTCGAGAACCGCTCGGCGAAGCCGGTGTGGGCGGGATCGGAGTTGCGGCCGTGGGCGGTGCGCCAGGCCTCGACCTGGCCGGTCGTCATATCGAGCCGGAAAAGGCGCGGCTTGCTGGAGTGCGCCTTGAAGTCGACCAGATAGATCTGGTCCTTGCGCGCGATCCGGCCGTCGTGGCGCTTCAGCGCGACCAGGGCGTCGTCGAGCAGCGCCTTGCGGATTTGCCCCTCGGGGTCGAGTCTGACGAGCGGTCGCGGCGAAGGCAAATGCATCGGCTCGGTCGGCGCAATCAGCGGCGCGGGGCCTGTGGCGACCACCGCCGTGCGCTTGCTGGTGGTGGCGCAGGAGGCGGTCAGGGCGGCGAGTCCGACGATCAGTCCACGCCGCGACAGGCGCGCATCCAGTCCATTCATGAGCGTTCCCCGTGGCGCCCCCGCGCTGTCGAGGGGGTCTGGATACCTCAGTGGGCGAGGGGCGCGAACCGGTCAGGGAGTCGCACCCCGCTCACGTTTTCGACAGCGCCGCCGTCAACCGGGCGGCCAGATCGCCCTTCTGCGCCACCTCGACGGCGTCCAGACCCAGCCATCGGGCCATCCGCCGCAGCTCGACGGCCAGGGCTTCCGGGGTGTCCGGACCTGCGCCTGGCTCGGCGTGCGAGGCCTGCACCAGCAGCCGTTTTCGCTGTCTGTCGGACTTCAGGTCGACCCGTGCGGAGAGCGTCTCGCCCTCGAGGAACGGCAGGACGTAGTAGCCGTGCGTTCGCTTCTCGGCCGGGGTGTAGATCTCCAGCCGGATCCTGACGTCGAACAGCCGCTCGGTGCGGTCGCGGAACCAGATCAGGTTGTCGAACGGCGACAGCAGGGCGTGGGCGGCGACCTTGCGCGGGCTCCTCGCCTCAGGATGCAGATAGCCCGGCTTGCTCCAGCCCTCGACCGCGACCGGCGTCAGCTCGCCGGCCTCGACCAGCTCGCGCACAGCCCGGCGGGCGCCCTCCAGCGGCAGCCGGAAATAGTCGCGCAGGTCAGCCTCGGTCGCGACGCCCATGGCGAGGGCGGAACGCCGGACCAGCTGGCGCTGGGCGTCGGCCTCATCGGGCGTGGGCGCATCGACGATGGCGGCCGGCAGGGCGCGCTCGGTGATGTCGTAGACCCGTTCGAAGCCTCGCCGCGTCGCGGTGGTCACGTAGCCGGCCCAGAACAGCCACTCCAGGGCCCGTTTGCCGTCGGACCAGGACCACCAGCCCGGCTGGCCGCGTGGGCCGGTGGCGAAGTCGCCGCCGGTGACGGGGCCGCGCTTCTCGATCTCGGCGAGGATCCCGTCGATGTAGTCGCGCTTCTCCCGCCCGAACCGCGCCAGACCGGTCCAGGTCTCGCCGGCCTCGGCCCGGGCCATGCGCCAGCGGAACAACGGCTGCAGCTCGACCGGCATCAGCGACGCCTCGTGGCCCCAGTATTCGAACAGCGACCGCTTCTTGCCCCATGCCTCCTGCTCAAGCAGGTCGCGCGGATAGTCGCCGAGACGCGAGAAGGCGGGGACGTAGTGGGTTCGGGTGACGACGTTGACGCTGTCGATCTGGATCACGCCCAGCCGCTGGGCCACCTGCCGAAACTGCCGTCGTCCGGGCGTGTCGTGACGCCGCGCCTCGGCGAAGCCCTGGGCGGCGAGGGCGATTCGGCGGGCCTGCCCGGCGGAGAGGTCGGACTTCGCCTTCATGGCCGGACCGTCACGAGACCGAGACGGAGCGCGGGCAGACTGCGAACGGGAGCCTCGCGGCTGCGGCAGGTCATGGTCGGAGGGTCCTCGACGTCGAACGCACCAGCGAAGGTCGGGACCGATGGACCATTTGGCAAGCGAGTCGGTGCGCCTGGCGCTGAGAGACTTCGACAGCGACATCTCCAGCCATCACCTGGCGCGCTACGCCGGCCGGGTCGACGGCTACCTCGTCACGGCCAAGAACTCCGGGACCCACGGGCTTCGCTTCATGCTCAGCGCAGCGATCGCCAACCATCTGGGCCTGCCGGCCCCGGCCCGCTCGAGCGGGCCCGATAGCAACGCCTTCATCGGCCATCCGAAGAATGGCTGGGCCCATGCCCAGGCCCCCAGGATCGGCAGCTCGCACAACATCCCCTCGCGGCTGGTCAGCCTGCTCGGCGCCGCTGACCTGATGCAGCTGCCGCCCACCGTCGTCCTGGTCCGAGACATCCGCGAGGCGCTGCTGTCCTACTATGTGAAATGGGCCGAGCGGTACGAGCTGGGTTCGCTGGCCGACTTCGTCCGCAGGCCTGCGCCGGGCCGGCGCAAGGTCGATGACGTCTGGTGGTTCATTCGCTTCTTCAACCGCTGGGGCGAGGCGCTGGCGGCCCGGCCGCGCGACATCCTCGTGGTGCGCCATGAGGATGTGAAGGCCGATCCGGGCGCCGCGGTCCGCCGGATATGGGCGCATTGGGGCGTGCCTCCGGTGGAGATGTTTGATAAGCAGGACTTG
>JAZJXN010000104.1:8332-17273 GCA_040390885.1 Pseudomonadota bacterium
CGCGGCGGTCGCCGTCTCGGGCCTCGACGCGGTGTCGCGCAGCCTCGATCCAGCCTACCGCGAGACCATCGTCCCGGAACGGGCGCGACGCGCCGCCGCGGTCTTGTCAGTCGAGGACGAGGCCTGTCTGGCGGAGCTCTTCCGCCGCCATCTGAAACACGATTTCGGCTACGGCCTCATCGCGCCAGCCGGCCGTCATTGATGGCTTCCGGCTCGAACGGGAACAGCACCGCCGGGTCGGGCTTGTCTATGCCCTTGCGCAGCTTGGCGGGGGCCAGGACCGAGAGCAGATGCTCGATGATGGCCAGGCGCGCGTGCTTCTTGTTGTTGGCCTTCACGCAGATCCAGGGATGCAGGGCGCCGTTGGTGTGGGTCAGCATCTCGTCGCGGGCTTCGGTGTAGGCCTTCCACTTCTCCTGGGCGACCTCGTCCATCGGGCTGACCTTGAGCGCCTTGAGCGGTTCGGTGCGCCGCGCCTTCAACCGCTCGGCCTGCTCTTCCTTGTCGATGTCGAGCCAAAGCTTGATCAGCACGATCCCGCTCTGGACCAGCATGGTCTCGAAGGCCGGCACGTCGCGCAGGAAGGCGGCCGCTTCGGCCTTGGTGCAGAAGCCCATAACCGGCTCGACGCCGGCGCGGTTGTACCAGGAGCGGTTGAACAGCACGATCTCGCCAGCCGCCGGCAGATGTTTGACGTAGCGCTGGAAGTACCACTGACTTCGTTCGCGCTCGGTCGGCTTTGGCAGGGCCATGATCCGGGTCTGGCGGATCGAGAGGTGTTCGACGATGCGCTCG
Source organism: Pseudomonadota bacterium (assembly GCA_040390885.1). Lineage (GTDB taxonomy): Bacteria > Pseudomonadota > Alphaproteobacteria > Caulobacterales > Caulobacteraceae > Caulobacter. The sequence goes on from JAZJXN010000104.1 coordinate 9,128, forward strand.
ATCGAGCCGTCCTTGCCGGCCGCGTCGCGACCTTCGAAGATGACCAGGACCTTGTCGCCGCGCTCCAGCGCGAGCTGCTGCCAGCGGACCAGCGCCACCTGCAGCTTCTCGAGCGTCTTGTCATAGGACTTGTCACTCATATCGGGAGCTAAACACGACGGGGTTACCCGCGCTACAACAGAGCGATGATCCGTCTGTTCGTACCCGACTCCCTCGCCGCCGGCGCCGGCGTGACCCCCACGCCCGACCAGGGCCGCTACCTGACCACCGTCATGCGCCTGGGCCCGGGGGCCGAGGTTCTGCTGTTCAACGGCCGCGACGGCGAGTGGCGCGCCACCGTGGTCGAAGCCGGCCGGCGGGTCTGCCATCTGGTCGTCGGCGCGCAGATGCGGCCGCAGATTGTGGGCCCGGACCTCGACCTTGTGGTCGCGCTGGTGAAGCGCGGGCGACTGGAGACCATCATCGAGAAGGCCGCCGAACTGGGCGCACGCCGGGTGCGGCTGGTCCTCACCCGGCGCACCAACGCCGACAAGGCCAACGTCGACCGCCTGCGCGCCATCGCCACCGAGGCCGCCGAGCAGACCGGGCGGCTCGACGTGCCGGACATCGTCGCGCCGGAGAAGCTGGACCGCCTGCTCGATGGCTGGGAAGGCGACCGCCGCCTGATGTTCTGCGATGAGGGCGGATCAGTTCCGCCGGCGCTGAGTGCGCTGCGCGAACAGCCGGCCGGCCCGTGGGCGATCCTGATCGGACCGGAGGGCGGCTTCGATCCAGCGGAGGCCGAAAGGCTGCACGGCCTGCCGTTCGTGACCGGGGTCTCGCTCGGTCCGCGCATCCTGCGCGCCGACACCGCCGCGATATCCGCCCTCACCCTGTGGCAGGCGTCGCTTGGAGATTGGCTCACGCCCTCTTGAGAGATCGGGGTTTGTCTCCCACCTGCTGAACAGCGTAAAGATCGCCGCCGGTCGAGGAAGGGCCTCCTCAGCCAGACGCGAACGGCGTTTGTGCGTTTGCTTTGTGTGTATACGGAAGCCTGGGGAGGCAAACCTGATGGCCGAGACGACGACGGATAATCGTCCCCTGACGCTCGAAGAGCTGACGAGCTACTTCTCCGACGGCTGCAAGCCCGCGGACCAGTGGCGCGTGGGCGCGGAGCACGAGAAGTTCGGCTTCCGCCTGAAAACCCACGAGACCGTGCCCTACGAGGGGTCTGACGGCATCGAGGCGATGCTCAAGGGCCTGATGCGGTTCGGCTGGGAAGGCGTGTACGAGGACCGGGCCGACGGCGGCCAGACCCTGATCGCCCTCAATCGCGGCGGGGCCAACGTCAGCCTCGAGCCCGGCGGCCAGTTCGAGCTCAGCGGCGCGCCGCTCAACTCGATGCACGAGATCTGCGAGGAAACCGGCAACCACCTCGAGGAGGTGCGCACCGTCGCCGACGAGCTCGGCATCGGCTTCCTCGGCCTGGGCTTCCACCCGACCCTGAAGCGCGAAGACGCCGCGGTGATGCCCAAGGGGCGTTACGTCATCATGCGCCGCTACATGCCGCTGGTCGGCGGGCTCGGCCTCGACATGATGTTCCGCACCTGCACGGTGCAGGCCAACCTCGACTTCTCGTCCGAGACGGACATGGCGGCCAAGTTTCGCACCAGCCTGGCGCTGCAGCCGATCGCCACGGCTCTGTTCGCCAATTCGCCGTTCACCGAGGGCAAGCCGAACGGCTTCCTCTCGGCCCGGGCCAATGTCTGGACCGACACCGATCCCGATCGCACCGGGATGCTGAACTTCGTGTTCGAGGACGGTTTCGATTTCGAGCGTTACGCCCGCTATGCGCTCGACGTGCCGATGTACTTCGTCAAGCGCAACGGCCTCTACGTCGACGTCGCCGGCCGTTCGTTCCGCGACTTCATCGACGGCAAGCTGCCGGAACTGCCCGGTGTTCGGGCGACGATGAAGGACTGGGCCGACCACACCACCACCATCTTCCCGGAAGTGCGGCTGAAGTCGTATCTGGAAATGCGCGGCGCCGACGGCGGTCCCTGGAGCCGGCTCTGCGCCCTGCCCGCCCTGTGGACCGGCATTTTCTACGACAGCGCCGCGCTCGCCGCGGCCTGGGACCTCTGTAAGGACTGGACGCCCGAGGAGCGGGAAACCCTGCGCCGGGACGTCAACCGGCTGGGGCTGAAGGCCACCGTCGCCGGTCGCTCGGCCCAGGACGTCGCCAAGGACATGATCGCCATCAGCCGCGAGGGCCTCAAGCGCCGCGCGCGCCTCGACGGCAGCTTCATCGACGAGACAACCTACCTCGGCGAACTCGAACAGATCGCCGACAGCGGCGTCACGCCCGCCGAACGGTTGCTGGAGAAATTCCACGGCCCCTGGGGCGGCGACATCAGCCGCGTGTTCGAGGATTGCGCCTACTGATCCCAACTGTCCCCAAGCGGGGAGGGCTATTGAGGATCATTCGGTGTAGGGCGGGTCCATCGGCGGCACGCGCCGGACCGGCTGGACGACGCCGTCGCTCTCCAGATCCACATGGGCCGGCACGAAGGCGATATAGTTCTCGATCAGCTCGGCCTCGCCCCGCGGCGCCTCGTAGGACCAGGCTACGTCCTCGACGATCTTGGCGTCGCGCGAGATCGTAAACCACGTCAACGGGCCATTGTCGGGATCGCTGGTGACGTGATCGTTCGCCTTCAGGACCGACATCTGCACGTCTTCCCGAGGGAAATAGACGACCGGTTCATGCCCGGCCTCGCTGAGGAGAAGCGCCTTGGCGCTGTCGGCGACTTCGTGGCCCTCGAACAGAGCGCGCACCCGTCCGGGCGCGGCGGCGATGGTGAATCGTGTAGCGGTGTCGGTCATGTCGGCGCCTCCTGCTTGGAAACGCGTGAAAGGCGAATACGGCTCCCTTGAAGCCCCATGGCGAAAGCCGTTGCTTGTGAAACGGTCCGACGCGTGATTTTCTCGCGCGCAAATCGGGGCGGGCGAGGGGGAATTCTCCCGCTCCTGAGGCGCTAAAGCCGAGAGCTTACAGGGTTGGCAGTATGAACATCGTCATCGCGCTAGGGATATTGATTACCCTGGCCACAGGCATACCGGTCCTTCTGCAGATGCGGAATCAGCCGAGGGGCCTGATCATCCTCTTCTTCGCAGAGATGTGGGAGCGGTTCTCCTACTACGGGATGCGCGCCATCCTCATCTTCTACCTTACACAGCACTTCCTGTTCAAAGACGACTACGCCAGCGGAATCTACGGCTCCTATACCTCGCTGGTCTATCTGCTTCCCCTGATCGGCGGCCTGCTGGCGGACCGTTATCTCGGCACCCGCAAGGCCATCGCCTTCGGGGCCCTGCTCCTGGTCGCCGGCCACGGCATGATGGCCGTCGAGGGCCACCCCGCGACGCAGACGCTGACCTATCAGGACAGGCCCTACGAGCTGGTCCTCGAGGGCCGCGGCGACTCCCGCAACGCGACGATCAAGGTCGACGGCAAGGAATACACCTTCGGCGCCGGGACCAACGGCGGCCTGGCGATCAATGACCTGCCGGCCACCGCCTCGCTGCCGGCGGACCTGCCCAAGGGCTCCTTCGAGATGAAGGAAACCCGGGATCCGACCTATGTGAACATCTTCTTCCTGGCCGTTTCACTGATCATCATGGGGGTCGGCTTCCTGAAGCCGAACATCTCCGCGATCGTCGGCCAGCTTTATCCGCAGGGCGACCCGCGCCGCGATCCGGGCTTCACCCTCTATTATTACGGCATCAACCTCGGCGCCTTCTGGGCTTCGATCCTTTGCGGCTATCTCGGGGAAACGGTCGGCTGGTGGGCGGGCTTCGGCCTCGCCGGCATCGGCATGCTGCTCGGCTTCGTCGTCTTCGTGCTCGGCAAGCCGCTGCTGCAGGGCCGTGGCGAACCGCCGAACCCGGAACTGCTGGCCAAGCCGATCGCCGGCCCGCTCAACCGCGAAGGCCTGATCTACATCCTGTCGATCCTTGGCGTGGGCGTGGTCTGGTTCATGGTCCAGCGCAATGCGCTGGTCGGCACGGTGCTGGCCGCCAGCACCCTGCTGTCGCTGGCCTTCATCGTCTGGTTCATGATCTTCAAGTGCGAGAAGGTCGCCCGCGAGCGGATGATGCTGGCCCTGGTGCTGATCTTCGGCGCGGTGGTGTTCTTCACCCTCTTCGAGCAGGCCGGCACCTCGCTGAACCTGTTCGCGGCCCGCAACGTCGACCTGGCGCTGATCGCCGACCCGATCACCTGGAACGTGTTCGGCAAGACGCTCTTCTTCGGCACCCGTGACATGGTCATGGCGCCGGGCGTTCCCAACGACGTGCTGTGGATCGACATGGGCTTCACCGCCTCGCAGACGCAGTCGTTCAACGCCGGCTTCATCCTGATCTTCGCGCCGTTGTTCGCCGCGCTGTGGCTGTTCCTGGGCAAACACAACCGCGATCCGAACCCGGTCATGAAGTTCGGCCTCGGCCTGGTTCAGGTCGGCCTCGGCTTCATGGTCGTGGTCTGGGGCGCGAAGTCGGGCCTGGTCAATCCGGCCTTCCAGATGCCGCTGATGATCCTGGCCTTCCTCTACCTGCTGCACACCACGGGCGAGCTGTTCCTGTCGCCGGTGGGGCTGTCGGAGATCACCAAGCTCTCGGTGCCCTCGGTGGTGTCGTTCATGATGGCCGTCTGGTTCCTCTCCAGCTCGATCGCCCAGTTCGTCGGCGGCAAGATCGCCGGCGCCCTCGGCACGGAGACGGTCGGCGGTCAGGTCCTCGACCCGGCCGGCGCGCTGGCCACCTCGCTGAAGGGCTTTGGCCAGCTCGGCATCGCCGGCATCGTCGTCGGCGTGCTGTTCATCGCCATCAGCTTCCTGATCAAGCACTGGGCCCACGGCGCCAACGACGCCGCGGCGCATCCGGCTCCGGAAGTGGATGGCGAGCGTCAGTCGATGCCGCACTAGCGGCCTCGCGTCGCCGAAACGCCGAAGGGCCCCGAGGGAAACCTCGGGGCCCTTCTTCTTTGGACATTGGTCGGGCGCCGCCCCCGCCCGGCGCCGCGGCGAGCGCGTCAGCCGAAGGTCTTGCGGACCCGCAGGTAGATCGTCATCCCGTTCTCGTACTGGCGGCGCTCGCGAACCTGCAGCGGGCTGACATCGCGCGGGCCAGCCCAGGAGTCCTGAACCCGCACCAGATCGCGCTCCGTGAAGTTCTGGAACTGGGCCAGGAACATCAGGTCCTTGCGCGGCTTGTACTCGATGTAGGGCACCACGAAGGTCCGCAGCTTCACGGTCTGGACCGTGTTGTAGCGGTAGTAGCGCTCCTCCCAGTTCCCGAACACGTCGATGCCCCAGGTCAGCTTGTAGGCCGGCAGGTCCTGGGTGAAGTGAGCTTCCCACTCGAGCGGCCGCTCGCCGCTGATCCGGCGGCTGTCGCCTGTGGTCGGGTCGACCACGTCGGAGTTGCGCCAGATCGAGGTGCCGCGAAGCGTGCCGCCCTTGATGCCGATCCTGTCGAGGGGCAGCGTCACATCGAGCTGGGCCTGGTCCTGGCTCCCGTCGCCGATGTTGGCCGGCTGGTCAAAGCGCGAGCAGGCGAGCGAGTTCAGGTCCGGCTGTCCGCTGGGGAGCAGCGGACAGGTCGAGGGCACCACCACCGGCGCCCTGTCGATCACGTCGGTCAGCTCGTAGTGGCGCAGGGTCAGGGTGACCGCGCCGCTGGTCCAGAACCTGCGCTCGTAGGCCGCCTCGACGACCCAGGCCTGCTGAGGGTTGAGATCGGGGTTGCCGGACGTCACGGCGCCGCCGTTGGCGATCTCGGAACTGGCCACGAAGTCGTCGAAGTCGAGCTGATCGACCTCCCGCTCGACGCGGAAGCGCAGCTGATTGGCGGCGTTGGGCGACCAGGTCGCGACCGCGCGCGGCTTGGCGAACTGCAGGCTCTTCTCGAGGGTGACGTCGCCCTCGGACATGATCTGCGAGAACTCGTAGCGCAGGCCGGTCTCGAGGCTGAGCGTCGCCCAGGGCTTCCAGGTGGCGGTCCCGAACAACTCGCCACGCTTCTCTTCGACGCGCACATTGGCGGCCGGCAGGACCACGGGACCGCCGTTGACGACATAGCTGGTCTCGCTCTCGAGCCAGTTGAATGCGCCTTCGCCGCCGACCTCGAACGACAACGTGTCGGACTTTCGGAAATTGACCGAGGTCCGGCCGATGGTCTCGCCCAGCGACTGGCTGTTGGAGAACAGTTCGGTGTCGGCGCCCGACACGAACTTCAGATCGAAGTCCTCGTCCTCCCACTGCTGCAGGAACAACGTCTCGAGCTTGGTGCGCGGGCCGAGGTCTCGGCTGTAGCGCAGACCGACCTCGCCCTGGAGCTGCTCGTTCAGCTCACGGTCGCGGGCGTCCGGCGCGAGGTCGAAATCGTCCTGTTCGGCGTAGTAGTAGCGCTCGAAGAACAGCCGCCCGTTGATCCGGAACTTGCCGCCCGCCAGCGGGGTCTCATAGGCGGCGGTGCCGACGATCTGCTCGCCGTCGCCTTCGGTGTCCATGTCGGCGCGGTCGATCAGGGCCCCCGTCGCGTCGCGCTGCACGATCTGGCCGTCTCCGGCGCCATCGTCGATGAAGCCGGACGCCACCAGCGAGCCCTCGAGCGCCTTGCCGTCGCCCCGGCGGGTGGCCTCTAATCGGATCCCGGGCGCGTTGCGGCCGTCGTAGACGAAGCTGTTGACCACCGACACCAGGCCGGTGACCGCCGCCTCGGACTTGCGCACGACATTGGCGAGGACGGTCTTTCCCTGCATGTCGATGCCCGGGGCCCCGCCGCGGATGACGTCGATCCGCTCGACCTGGCCGGCCGGGATACGGCGCAGCAGACTGACGAGATCGTCGGTCTTGGTCGTCGGGCGATCGCCGTCGATCAGAACGTTGCCGGCGGCGCCGGCGAAGCCGCGCACGCCCGAACCCTCGTCGAGCACGAAGCCGGGCAGGCGGGTGACCATGTCGGCGGCGGTGTTGAGGTTGGCTTCCGCGAAGAAGGCCGCGGGGTAGGAAATGACGCCCTGCGTCTCGCTGCCCGGCGCGGCGGCGGCGGGTTGGGCGGTCTCCGCCGTCTGGGCGAGCGCGATCCCGGGCAGGGCGATCACGGCGGCGGCGGCGAACAACAGCGACTTACTCATCTACATCCCCCTCAAGGCCCCCCAAGGCCCTGGTTTGGATGCGAACCTGATGCGCGCCCCCTCGCGGGGCACGTTACAACGCTGAAATGTGGATTAAATCGGCGAAAGGTTGTCGCCGATCACCTGGCCTGGCCCTTGTTCAGACAGCGGTGCCGCCGACCGTCAGTCCCGTGATCTTCAGCGACGGCTGGGCGACGCCGACCGGCACGCCCTGCCCCGCCTTGCCACAGACGCCGATCCCCGGATCCAGCGCGAAATCGTCGCCGATCATGGTGATGGTGTTCATGGCGCTCGGGCCGTCGCCGATCAGGGTCGCGCCCTTTACCGGCGTGGTGATGCGGCCGTTCTCGATCAGATAGGCCTCGGTGCACTGGAACACGAACTTGCCGTTGGTGATGTCGACCTGGCCGCCGCCCAGATGGGTGCAGAAGATGCCGCGCTTGGTCGAGGCGATCATCTCGGCCTGCGGGGTCGAGCCACCGAGCATGCCGGTATTGGTCATGCGCGGCATCGGCATGTGCGCGTAGGACTGGCGACGGGCGTTGCCGGTCGGATCCATTCCCATCAGCCGGGCCGACATGCGGTCGTGCATGTAGCCGACGAGGATCCCGTCCTCGATCAGGATGGTGCGCTCGGTCGGGGTGCCCTCGTCGTCGACGGTCAGCGAGCCGCGGCGCCCCGGGATGGTGCCGTCGTCGAAGATGGTGACGCCAGGCGAGGCGACCCGCTCGCCGATGCGGCCGGAGAAGGCCGAGAGACCCTTGCGGTTGAAGTCGCCCTCGAGCCCGTGGCCGACCGCTTCGTGCAGCAGCACGCCATTCCAGCCCGGGCCGAGCACCACGTCCATCTCGCCTGCCGGACAGTCGACGGCGTCGAGATTGACCAGAGCCTGGGCCAGAGCCAGGTCGACCTGCTCCTGCCACTTGTCGGGGGAGATCCAGGCCTCGAAACCAGCGCGCCCGCCGGCGC
>JAZJXN010000104.1:17283-21501 GCA_040390885.1 Pseudomonadota bacterium
CCGGTCTCGCGACGGCCGTCCCGCTCGACGGTGACCTGGACGTTGACGCGAACCAGAGGCCGGACGTCGCGGATCAGGCGACCGTCGGCGCGCAGGATCTCGACCGTACGCCGCTCGCCGGCCATCGAGGCCATGACCTGGACCACACGCGGGTCGCGCTTGCGGGCGAAGGCGTCGATCTCCTGCAGGAGGGCGACCTTGTCGGAGAAGCCGGGCGAGGCGACGGGATCGTCCTCGCCGTAGAGCCGGGTGTTGGTCGCGCGCGGCGCCTCGGCGGCCTCGCCGGCGTAGCCGCGGCGGGCCAGGCCGGCCGAGCCCGCGGCGCGGCGGATCGCGGCTTCGGAGATTTCGCTGGCGTGCGCGTAGCCCGCCGTCTCCCCCGCCACGACGCGCAGGCCGAAGCCCTCGCCGGAATCGTAGCTGGCGGTCTTCAGCCGTCCGTCGTCGAAGACGAAGGCCTCGCTCTCGGAGCGTTCGAGGAACAGCTCCCCGTCGTCGGCGCCGGCGAGAGCCTCGCCGAGGATTTCGCGGGCGCGTTCGGGATCGACACCGGCGGCGTCGAGGAGCGAGGGGGCGAGTACGGAAGCGGTCATGGCCTACAGGTAGGAGCTTTGACCGCTTTCGTCATCAGTAGGCGTTGTGAACCTCGCCGGAACCGTCGATCTCGCTCACCAGACTGACAGGCTTGGACAGCAGCCGAACATCGCCGCTGCCCGAGATGGCGACCTGGACGGCTCCGGTCGGCCGGAGCTCGACCTCGCCGCTGCCGACGACCTTGACGTTGGCGTCGCGGATGTCGAGCGCCTCGAGGTCGGCTTCGCCCGATCCCGAGATCGTCGTGGCCAGCCGGACCGCGCGGCCCGCGACCTTGACGTCGCCGCTGCCGTTGACCTCGATCGTCAGGTTCTCCTGGTCATAGCCCTCGATGCGCAGGTCCCCGGAGCCGTTGACGATGAACTTGCGGACGTCCGGCGCGGTGATGGTCACGCGGAGCTTGTCGTCACGGCCGCCAATGTAGTCGCCACCGTCGTCGCGGACGAACAGGCGGCCGTTCTCGATGGCTACGCGATCCAGCAGACGCTGGGGACCTTCGACGGTGACCTTGGCGGTCTCCCCCTGCGCGAACAGCACGTCGGCGGCGAGATCGACGTCGAGCGTGTCGCCGCCGGTCCAGGTGAGGTCGCGGGTGGCGCTGGGCGAGGCGGAAACGTCTCCGTCGTCGGAGATGTGGATGCCGTACTCGTTCCACTTCCCGGGCCAGACCCAGCCGTTGGCGGCGAGTTCACGGCCGCCGAACGCGGCCGCTCCGGCGAAGCAGCCGAGCGCCAGGACGAAGCTGGCGACGGCGATGATGATCAAGGCGCGGATCATGACGGTCCCCCTAGCTTTGCGGTTCTAGCGCCGGCTTGAGCAGCCGGAAGTGAAGGCGGGCGTACCAGACCAGGGCGTTGGTCAGGCCGATGGTCGCCAGGGTCAGCAACGCCCCGAACGAGGTGGCGATGGCCATCATGCCGATGCCGGCGAGGAAAGCCGTCGCCGCCCCGCCGGGCGGATCGTAGAACGGCCCGATCGAGAACACCGCGCCACCGCCGACGAATATGGCGATCACCGCGACGAACAGTCCGAAGAGCGTGCCGATGACGCCCATCAGGATCGGCAGCAGAATGAGGATGTCGATGGCGCCCAGGCCCAGCACCGCGATGACTGCGCCGGCGGCGGCGGACGGGTTCTTCTGTTCCTCCCAGCGCTTCAGGCCCGCCTCGGCGCGCAGCTCGCGAGCGAGGCGGTCGGGGTTGCCCAACGCCTCGGTCACCTCGGCCTCGGTGCGGCCGGCGGCCAGACCGTCGGCGAAGTGGGTGTCGTAGTCGGCGGTGATGTCGGCGATCGTCGTGGCCGGCAAACCGGCCAGGCCGCGACTCAGTCGGCCCATGAAGTCGGCGCGGGTCATGCCTTGGCTCCCAGAATCGCATCCACGGCGTTGGTGAAGGCGGCCCATTCGTCCTTCTGCTGAACGAAGCTCGCCCGTCCCGCATCGGTCAGGCGATAATATTTTCGTGGCGGCCCGCTGGTCGATTCCGCCAGATAGGTCTCCACCAGCCCGTCCGTCTGCAAACGGCGCATGAGCGGATAGATGGTGCCCTCCCCCATATCGATGTCCCTCGCGAGTTGGCTTGCGATTTCGTAGGCGTAGCTGTCGGCGCGCGACAGCAGGGCCAGCACGCAGAGCGCCAGCACGCCTTTCTTCAGTTGAATTTCGATGGCTTCCGGCACGATGTCCTGATCCCAGTTTCGACACCCTTCTACCGCATGATAGTGACTAATGCAAGGTAGCTGTCAAAGCACGATAGCGACCCGTCGCGGCCCCTTATTGGGCCTAGCGTTGCGACCCATTCGCATTTGTGGGCGCGATAGCCGGGAGCTGTGACGGTCAGGCGCTTGGCAAGGGGGGATGATCCGCGTATTCACCCCCCCGTTAGGCGAGGAGGGGCGTCGCAACGGCTCGCGCACGCGGGTGCGGCGGCGTATCTCCTGCCACTATTCTTATACCGGCCATGGACGGACCGAATTCTCGGCCGCCGCCGGTGAAACGGGCCAGAGAGGGTCATGAAGGCGAAGTTCAAGGGTATCGCCGGTCTGATGGCGGGCGCCGGCGCGGCGATGTGGGGCGTTGCCGCCTTCGCCGAAGAACGGCTGGGTCAGCCCACACCGGGCGGCATCGGGTTGCAACCGGCGGCATCGCCGCTCAAGCACTCGGCGCACTTCTTCCACGACATGATTCTGTTGCCGCTGATCGTGGCCATCAGCCTGTTCGTGCTGGGTCTGCTGATCTGGGTTGTGGTTCGCTACAACGCCAAGAGCAATCCTGTGCCGGCGAAGTGGAGCCACAACACGGTGATCGAGGTGATCTGGACGCTGGTCCCGGTCCTGATCCTGATGGTGATCTCGATCTTCTCGTTCCAGCTGCTCTTCCAGTACCACAACATGCCCAAGCCCGACCTCACGGTTAAGGCGGTCGGCTACCAGTGGAACTGGGGCTACGAGTACCCGGACCAGAAGATCCCGGAATTCATCTCCAACGTTCTGCCCGAGGAAGAAGTCGCTGCGCGCGGTCTGTCGCACGACCTGTACCGCCTCGCCGCGACCGAACCGATGGTCGTCCCAGTGAACAAGGTGGTGCGGGTCCAGGTCACGGGCGCCGACGTCATCCACGCCTTCGCCCTCCCCGCGTTCGGCCTGAAGACGGACGCCATCCCCGGCCGCCTGAACGAAACCTGGTTCAAGGCCGAAAAGATCGGCACCTACTACGGCCAGTGTTCGGAACTGTGCGGCGTCGACCACGCCTTCATGCCGATCGAGATCAAGGTTGTGAGCCAGGCTGACTTCGACGCCTGGGTCGCCACCAAGGCTCCGGCCGCCGCGCCCGTCGCGGCTCCGGTCGAAGGGGCGGCTCCGGCCGCCGCTCCGGCTGAAGGCGCCTCGGCTCCCGCCGCGACCGCCGCCACCCCGACCCCGACGACCGCTCCGGCGGCCCCCGCCGCCGGCGCCGCGCCGGCCGCCAAGCTCTGATTTCCAAGGTAAGACCGATGGCTCACGCCGCCGCTCACGACTCACACGACGACGCAGACCACAAGCCCGGCTTCATCGCCCGCTGGTTCTTCTCCACGAACCACAAGGACATCGGCACCCTCTACCTGCTGTTCGCCATCATGGCGGGCCTGGTTGGCGGCGCCCTGTCCGGCCTGATCCGCTGGGAACTGTTCGAACCGGGGATCCAGATCTTCGGCCCGAACTCGTCGGTCAGCCTTCTGGGCCTCATCGACCAGTCGAAGCACGGCTATAACGCCGTGGTCACCGCCCACGCCCTGATCATGATCTTCTTCATGGTGATGCCGGCGATGATCGGCGGCTTCGGCAACTGGTTCGTGCCGCTGATGATCGGCGCGCCGGACATGGCCTTCCCGCGCATGAACAACGTTTCGTTCTGGCTGCTGGTCGCCGCCTGGATCCTGCTGCTGACCTCGATGTTCGTCGACGGCGGCCCGGGCCACGGCTTCGGCGGCGGCTGGACGATCTATCCGCCGCTCTCGACCTCCGGCCACACCGGCCCGTCGATGGATCTGGCGATCTTCTCGCTCCACCTCGCGGGCGCCAGCTCGATCCTGGGCGCGATCAACTTCATCACCACCATCTTCAACATGCGCGCGCCGGGCATGACCC
>JAZJXN010000105.1:0-395 GCA_040390885.1 Pseudomonadota bacterium
AGATGCGACAATGAGCGCTTGATAAGGACTTTCGTAACTAAGATTAGGCGCTGCATGAGACCAAGCATTTGCCAAATGCTTTGCCATTGAACGATAAGCAGTTTGCAAAATTACAACATCCGGCGTATCCCTGACGAATTTATAGGTGTCAGGAAAAAAAAGGCCCTCTGGATTTTGACCTGGATATCCAAGCCTTGCCATAATGGTTTCGGTATTTAAACCATCTAACGTATGTTTCAGGTATGGATTGTGATCAATAGCAGAAATCATTTCTTCAAAAGTCCAACCTTCTAACAAAACAATATCGTGTTCAATGACTCGACCATGGACAATTTGATCTAATAATTGATCAGGCGTAATGCCCGTCTGAAAACGATATTCACCTGCTTTTAAAT
>JAZJXN010000105.1:405-1685 GCA_040390885.1 Pseudomonadota bacterium
AATGCTTGAGATCATGGCGCCACAACACTAAAAATGCAAAATAGTAAGGTTGATCGATGATTTCGGCTTTTTGTAAGTCATGCGCTAAATGCAGCGTTGATGTGCCAGGATTTAGCGTGTAATCAATTGTCTTAGCAGGAAAAGTAAGCGGTGTATTTAAAAAATTTTTCCAACTCACGCAGGCGGCAATGATCACTATTCCAACAATAAGTACTGTGGTTAGCGTAGTGATTTTTGGCAAGGTGCGGCCTCCTTAAAAATTCCCGTCATCATCCAGAGCGTAGCAATAGATCTCACGGTGCAAGAGGAGATCCCTCGACTACGCTCGGGATGACACGGTTTTTTGAATGTACGAGCACGTACACAGCATGTCATATGTAGCCTAGCAGATTTTAAACAGGCTCTTTAAAGCGCTTAAACAATAAAGCACCATTCGTGCCGCCAAATCCAAAAGAATTCGATAATGCCGTATTAATTTGTCGCTGCTGCGCCGCATTCGCCACAAAATTAAGATCGCAACCTTCATCAGGATTGTCAAGATTCATCGTCGGTGGAGCGACATTATCACGAATAGCAAGAACACAGAAAATCGCTTCTGCAGCACCTGCGGCTCCCAACAAATGGCCAGTCATTGATTTAGTCGAACTTACCGCCAAACGATAAGCATGTTCACCAAACAAAGCTTTAATCGCTGCGGCTTCCAATGGATCGCCTACTGGAGTGGAAGTACCGTGTGCATTAATATAATCAACTTCAGTCAATGCCACATTTGCATCTTGAAGCGTATTTTTCATCGCAGCAATAAAACCAGCTCCATCTGGATGTGGTGAGGTCATGTGATAAGCATCACTACTCATCCCAAAACCCACTAATTCAGCATAGATAGGAGCACCGCGACGTTTAGCATGCTCATACTCTTCGAGCACTAATACACCGGCTCCCTCTCCTAACACAAAACCATCGCGTTCTTTATCCCATGGACGGCTCGCATGCGTTGGATCATCATTACGTGTTGACACCGCGCGCAATGCACCAAACCCAGCTAAACCTAGAGGACAAGTAGCCATTTCAGAACCACCTGCTAGCATTACATCAGCGTCACCGTAAACAATAGAACGTGCTGCATAACCAATATTGTGTGCACCCGTGGTACATGCAGTAACAATGGCGATATTGGGCCCCGTAAATCCATATTGCATGGAAACATAGCCAGCTACCATGTTAATAATGGATCCCGGAATAAAAAACGGTGAAATTTTTCGAGGACCAGACTGCAGCAG
>JAZJXN010000105.1:1695-22666 GCA_040390885.1 Pseudomonadota bacterium
GAATAGGCTTTTTCAATGCCAGGTAAGCCACCAATGCCAGAACCTATTGCAATGCCAACACGGCTTAAATCCAAATTATCTGCAGCAATATCTAAACCGGCATCGTGTATAGCTTCTTTTGCAGCTACAAAACCATACTGCACAAAAGTGTCTAGTTTTCTAGCATCTTTAAGGGGCATGTACTCAGAAGGATCAAAGCCCTTCACTGATGCACTGATTTGGGCGCTGTAATCACTTACATCAAAGCTTTCAACACGTGACACGCCACTTTTGCCTGCAAGCAAGTGACTCCATGTCTCTTGAACTGTTAGTCCAAGTGGAGAAACCATTCCTAACCCTGTGACAACTACGCGTCGTTTTGACACAGCATGCCCCCCTATTATTTCTCAGCACTTATACTTGCACTTATACCTTATCTTTTTGAAAAGCTGTGATGTGATCAATGGCTTGTTGAACTGTCGTGATTTTTTCAGCTTGATCATCAGGAATTTCTATATCAAATTCTTCTTCAAATGCCATAACCAATTCAACTGTATCAAGAGAATCAGCACCCAAATCATCCACAAAGGAAGCTTCTGATGTCACTTGCGCTTCATTAACGCCTAGTTGATCAACAACAATTTTTTTAACACGTTCATCAATTGTACTCATTGTAAATTTTCCTTTTAGTTGACGTTAACTTCAGTATAAAAAAACAAACAGGCCCTAATTAAAAAAACAATATTACGGCATATACATACCGCCATTCACATGCAAGGTCTGACCCGTGACATAGGCGCCAGCGTCGCTGGCCAAGTACACGCAGGCGGCGGCGACGTCAGCCCCCGATCCGAGCCGTCCGGCCGGGATTTTGCCAAGGATTGCATCGCGTTGGGCGTCGTTGAGCTCGTCGGTCATGGGGCTGGCGATGAAGCCGGGCGCCACCGTGTTCACTGTCACGTTACGGCTCGCCACTTCCTGGGCCAGGGCCTTGGAAAAGCCGATCATGCCCGCCTTCGAGGCCGCGTAGTTGGCCTGGCCGGGGTTTCCGGTGACGCCGACGACCGAGGTGATTCCGATGATCCGGCCCGAGCGGCGCTTCATCATTCCGCGCAGGGCGGCGCGCGAGAGGCGGAAATAGGATTCGAGGTTCACCTTGATGACCTCTTCCCAGTCGGCGTCCTTCATCCGCAGCATCAGCCCGTCACGGGTGATGCCGGCGTTGGCGACGAGGATGTCGAGGTCCTTGCCCGAAGCCGCTTCCGCCGCCGCCACGAGGCCGTCGACGCTAGCCGAATCGGACAGGTTGGCGGTGACAGCCGACGTGCGCTCGCCGAGCTCAGCGGAGAGGGCCTCCAGCGCTGCTTCGCGGGTGCCCGACAGAATCACGTGCGCGCCCTGGGCGTGGAAGGCCCGGGCAATGGCGCCGCCGATGCCGCCCGTGGCGCCGGTGACGAGGGCGGTCTTGCCGCTGAGGTCGAACATTCTCTTCTCCAGATAACTGTTGGCTCAGAGGCTCTTGGCGAACGCTTCGAGGTCCGACGGGGTGTTCAGCGGGGTCGCCTCGGCGTCAGGGGCGATGCGCTTGGCCATGCCCGACAGCACCTTGCCGGAACCGGCCTCGGCGAAGCGGGTGACCCCGCCCTCCCCGGCCATCCATTCCATGCTTTCGCGCCAGCGCACGCGGCCGGTGACCTGCTCGACGAGCATCCGGCGGATGGCTTCGGGGTCGAGCGTCGGACGGGCGGTGACGTTGGCCACCAGCGGGGCGCGCGGGGCGACGATCGTCGCCGAAGCGAGGGCCACGGCCATCTCGTCGGCGGCCGGCTGCATCAGCGGGCAGTGGAACGGCGCGGAGACGTTCAGCGGAATGGCCCGCGCGCCCAGCTCCTTGGCCTTCTCGATGGCGCGGTCGACGCCGGCCTTGTCGCCGGAGATGACCACGTTGCCGTTGTTGTTGTCGTTGGCGACGACGCAGACGCCGACCTCGGCGCCGGCGGCCGCGGCGGCTTCGGCCAGGGCGACGTCGGTCTTGGGCCCGATCAGCGAGGCCATGGCGCCGGCGCCCACCGGCACCGCGCGCTGCATGGCCTGGCCACGCAGCTTCAGCAGCCGGGCGGTGTCGCTGAGGCTGATGGCCCCGGCGGCGGCGAGCGCGGAATATTCTCCGAGCGAGTGGCCGGCGACGAAGGCGGCCTTCTCGATGGCCACGCCGAACTCCTTCTCCAGGGTCCGGCTCACGGCCAGGCTGACGGCCATCAGGGCCGGCTGGGCGTTCTCGGTCAGGGTCAGGTCGGTCTCGGGACCTTCCTTCATCAGGGCGAAAAGCTTCTGGCCCAAGGCGTCGTCGACCTCCTGGAAGACTTCGCGGGCGCTCGCGAACGCCTCCGAGAGCTCGGCGCCCATGCCGACGGTCTGGCTGCCCTGGCCGGGAAAAATGAAGGCGAGGCTCATTGGGGACCTCTCCGATAAGTGACGAATCCGGCGCGCACGGTTAGGGGAAAGGCAGACGGCGGGCAACCTTCACGCTATGCCCGTCCCTCCGTGTCAGGAACTTCGCCCTTGCCGCCCTACAAGCTCGCCATCTTCGATTTCGACGGAACGCTCGGCGACACCATGGGGTGGATGCTCGATACCTCGGACGCGATGGCCGAGAAGTTCGGCTACCGCAAGATCGATCGCGACCAGCTCGACACCCTGCGCCACCTGAGCGCGCGGGAGCTGATGAAGCTGCAGAAGCTGCCGGCCCTGAAGCTGCCGATGATCGCCGCGCACTTCCAGAAGCTGATGACCGCGGACGCCGACAAGATCCAGATGTTCGACGGCGCCGCCGACACCCTGCGCGAGCTGCACGCCCGCGGCGTCCGCCTGGCGATCGTCAGCTCCAACTCCGAAGAGAACATCCGCGTGGTGCTGGGCCCGGAGCTGTCGGGCCTGGTCTCGATGTTCAACTGCGGCGCCTCGATGTTCGGCAAGGCGAGCAAGTTCAAGAAGGTGCTCTCGCGCCTGGGCGTGAAGCCGGCCGAGACGGTGAGCATCGGCGACGAGATCCGCGACCTCGACGCCGCGCGCGAAGTCGGCCTCGCCACCGGCGTGGTCTGCTGGGGCTACACCATGCCCGACGCGCTGAAGAAGCAGACCCCGGACCACATCTTCGATTCGATGCCCGACATCGTCGCCCAGATCGGCTGAGCGGCGGGGACCTAGTTCCCGAAGGGACGTGCCTCCCTTTGCGGCCGCCTTGCACCCCCTGAGACGCTCGCTCGAGGTTCGCTCCGAGTGCGCCCCTCCGTTTTCCCGCTGGCGTCGCCGCCACCCATTACATAACGTGTTCCAAAAATAAGGGAGGCGGATATGCGTGCAGTGGTGCGTCGGGCCGGAAAGCTCGTCTGTGATGACATCGACGAGCGGGACCCCGGTCCCGGCCAGGTGCGGGTCAAGACGCTGGCCTGCGGCATCTGCGGCTCCGATCTGCATGCCCTCCACTACCTCGACCACATGGTCGAGATGGGCCGTCGCGCCGGCGGCACGGGCGGCATGGACCCGACCAAGGATATCGTTTTCGGCCACGAGTTCTGCGCCGAGGTGCTCGAGGGCGGCCCGGGAACCGGCAAGTTCAAGGCCGGGACGCGCGTCGTCTCGATGCCCGTGAACCTTGGCCCGGCGAGCTTTGACGCGATCGGCTATTCCAACAGCTACGCCGGCGGCTTCGCCGAGCGGATGATCCTGACCGAGGCGCTGCTGCTGGAGGTGCCCAACGGCCTTCCGACGGATCACGCCGCCCTGACCGAGCCCATGGCTGTCGGCTTGCATGCCGTGACCGCCGCGGCGCTGGACAAGAATTCCGTGGCGCTGGTGCTGGGCTGCGGCCCGGTCGGCCTTGCGGTGATCGCGGCGCTGAAGGTCAGGGGCCACGGCCCGATCATCGCCGCCGACTTCTCCCCCCGCCGTCGCGCGGCCGCCGAAGCCATGGGCGCCGACGTCGTCGTCGATCCCGCCGAAACCGGTCCCCACACCAAATGGAGCGACTTCGGCGTACCTGCGACCATGGACGAGCAGCGCCTGGCCACGTTCAGCGGCAAGACCTTCGGCCGCCCGGTGGTGTTCGAATGCGTCGGCGCGCCCGGCGTGCTGCAGAGCGTCATCGAGGGTTGCCCGCCCAAGTCCCAGATCATCGTCGCCGGCGTCTGCATGGAGCCCGACAAGATCGAACCCTCGCTGGCCATCAACAAGCAGCTCGATCTCCGCTTCGTGCTCGGCTACGCGCCGGACGAGTTCGCCGAGAGCCTGTTCAACATCGCCGAGGGCAAGATCAACGTCGAACCGTGGGTCACGTCGACGGTCGGCCTCGACGGCGTGGCCCAGGCCTTCGTCGACCTCGGCAATCCCGAGGGCAACGTGAAGATCCTGGTCAAGCCGAACGGCTGAGCCCCCCTATCAGGGGACGAAGGGATGGCGCGCGAGCCCTAGCGTAAAAAAGTCCGCCATCCCGGAGTCTCGCCTGATGCGTCCGTTCGCCGGCCTGTTGGCCGCCCTCGCCGTCGCCCTGCCCGTGAGCGCCTGCGCCGCGTCGGGACCGCCCAAGGCCGTGCTCGACGCGGTGGCGCCCGACTACGCCGAGATCATGGCCGGGATGTACGACGAGACAGACCCGGATTCACCCCGGCCGGGCCCGCCGCCACGGGAGATGTTCAGCCCCGTCGACATCAACGGCGACGGGGTCAAGGACTGGCGCGTCGACTTCGAGCATGCCCAGAACCCGTCCTTCTTCTGCGGCACCGGCGGCTGCCAACAGAAGCTGTTCGTCTCGCGGCCGGACGGCAGCTACGCCCTGGTCTTCGCGAGCAACATGCGGGAGATGACGTTCGGCAAGCTGAGGGGCGAGCACATCATCGACCTGGACTTCCACGGCTCGACCTGTGGCGGCGCCGGGTCCGAAGAATGCCCGCGGCGCTATGCCTGGGACGAGACCGCCGGCCGCTATGTCGAGCGGATCAACAAGAAGGGCTCCGGCTGGCTGTCCGGCGGCACGCGCGTGCTGGTCGATCTGCCGACCACGGTGTTCCCGGATGCGGTGAAGGCGCAGCGTCAGCGCCGCGTGGCGCTCTGCAAGACCGCCGGCGGGACCTACAAGCTCGACGAATTGCTGCCCTTCGATCTGCCCGACCTCAACGGCGACGGTGTCCGCGAGTGGGTGGTCGGGGCCAGCTACGACTATTGCGACATGGGCGAGACGGGTCGCGACTCCCCGGCCATGCCCGTGACCATCCTCGTCAGCCAGCCGGACGGCGGCTTCATCGTCGGCTGGGAGCAGGTTGATCCTGACTGGGGCATCGAGCTGGGCGCGCCCAACCGCCTCGCGACCCTGGTCGGCGAGAACTGCCACTTCGGCGACAAGCCCTGCGCAAAGAGCTTCTGGCGCTGGACCGGGACACGCTTCGAGCAGCCTTAAGAGCGGGCGCGCGCGTAGCACTGGACGCGCGGCCCGCGCAGGCCGACAATCCGGGCAATCGGGAGACACCAGATGAAACGCCTGCTCGCCGCCCTCGCCCTCAGCGCCGCCCTCGCCGCGCCCGCCTTCGCGGCCCTGAAGCCGGGCGCCGCAGCCCCGGACTTCTCCAGCACCGCCTTCCTGAACGGGAAGCCGACCCCGTTCAAGCTGTCGACGCAGCTCAAGAAGGGCCCGGTGGTCCTCTACTTCTTCCCGTCCGCCTACACCGACGGCTGCACCATCGAGGCGCACGAATTCGCCGAAGCGACTCCGGAATTCAACGCCATGGGCGCCACCGTGATCGGCGTCACCGCGGGCAAGGTCGACCGCCTGGCCGAGTTCTCCAAGGAGCACTGCCGCGACAAGTTCGCGGTCGCCGCCGTCTCCAAGGAAACGATCAAGGCGTACGACGCGGCCCTCGCGATCAAGCCGGACCTGTCCGCGCGGACCAGCTATGTGATCGCGCCGGACGGCAAGGTGATCTTCGCCTACAGCAACCTCACCGACCCGATCGAGCACATCACCCGCACCAAGGCGGCCGTGAAGGCCTGGCGGGCGGCGCACCCCAAGTAGGGCGCGCCGCGGGGCGAGCGCTACGACGCCTTGGACGGCGCCTTCTTCGGGTCGGCGGCCACGCCGCAGTCGATCTTGGCGCAGATGCGACGCATCATCTCCATCTGGAGCTTGGGTATCTGCTCGCTCATCACCCCGGCGGAAGCCGTGCTGAACGCCGGCATCTTGTCGACGATGCCCTGCCCCACCGCGCTGCCGTAGAAGTCGGCCAGACCGCAGACCTCGGCTTCGGTGAAGGTCGCGGCCATGACCGGTGCGAGGGCGTCCATGATCTCGGGCATCATATCGCGGGACACCTCGACGATCGCGTCGACGACCAGCCGTTCGCGCCGGGTCTGGTCCGGCTGGTCGACGCCGCGATACTGGTCGATCATCATCGGCATCATCGACCGCATGACGGAGGCCATCGTGTCCTCGATGTGCATGGCCTCATTGTACCGGCGCGCGCAGTCCACGGCCGTCGCGGACGGGCTCGTCGCGCCGGCGGGGCCTGCCGGTTCCGCGGCGACGCCGGGCGCCGTGGCGGCGAGCGACAGGACAAGGGCGCAGGCGCCCGCCCGGACGAAACGCGACATCTGAAACTCCCCAACTCAGGCGCAAAGCCTGCCACGACGGCGCGCCCGGCGGCAAGCCGCGCGGTCTAAAGCCCCGGCCATCCCGCTGCGCGTCCACGCAAAGGCGATTGAATCCGGCCGCCAATCTCTCTAGCGCCTAGGCGATGCGGATCTTCGTGCCCGACATGGCCGAGTTGTTCGCCTGGCTGGAAAGCTCCGGCTGGCGCTACGTCGTGCTGCGCAACGCCCCGGCCTTCGCGAGCGGCTACCCGGCGCCCGGCTCGAAGGACGACGTCGACATGCTGGTCGAGGACGCCGCCCTGGCGCCGATCCGCGAGAAGTACGGAAAGATCCGCCGCAGACAGGGCGTGAAGTGCGATTTCTACGACGTGAGCGGGACCGCCGACGGGACCTACTGCGGCGAGGCCTACTACCCGCGGCCGCTGGCCGAGCTGATGCTGGCCGAGCGTGAGCGGTTCGAGGGCCGCTTCTTTGTCGCCCAGCCGAAGGGCTACCTCTATGGCCTGATCTACCACATCGCCTACCAGAAGGCGGAGCGGTCGAAGATCGACCAGACCGATGCGGCGAAGTCGACGGGCTCCAAATACGCCCCCGAACTGACCGACCTGATGGCGCGGTCCGGGATCGCCCTGCCTTTGACCCTGACCGCCTTCGACGACGAGCTGCATCGCGTCGGCCTGCAGCCGACCTATCGCCAGCTCGCCGCCATCCTCGTCAACGACTTCTCGCGCAACGTGAAGAGCCGGTTCCTGGCCCAGGTCGCCGACCGGCCGGCTGGCGAGATGAACCTGTTCGTCATCCGCCAGATCGCCGCGAAGAAGGGCCTGGTCGACGCCATGGCCGCGAGGATCGCCGAGCACTACGAGGTGCTCGGCCAGGCCGATATCCCGTGGCTGACCCGGCTGAAGACCGCCAAGGGCATGCGTGGCGGCAAGTGGCGGCGCGGCGGCCATCCGGTTCGGGCCATGGTGGTCTACGACCGCGATCCGATACCGACCAGTGACGCCGAGCGCAAGGTTCATCCCTACGTCTTCAACGGCCGCCAGTTCATGAAGCGGGGCCTGCGCGACTGGTTCGCCGAGACCACCGGTCTCGACACCTGGCACAACCCCCTGCACTCGACCGACAACGAGGCCGAGGCGATGGGCCACCTGAACCTGTTCTTCAGCCCTGAGGAACGCCAGGCCATCTACGACCGGCTGGCGGCGATCCGGGCCGCGACACCGGCGCCATGAGAGCCGCCAAGCGCTGGGTCCGCGCCCAGTTCTGGGAGTGGCGCATGCGCCATCGTCGTCGCGAGGTCGCGCACGATCTGCAGCGGGAGCTGGGCGTGTCGACGCCGCTGAAACTGGTCGAGCGCGGCAACCTCGGCCACGACAGCAACTACAACGTCTTCGAGGAGGGCGTTCAGGTCGGGGTCCTGCGGCTGGTCAATCCGCACAAGCGCCGCCCCCTGCCCCCGGCCGAGATGCCGTTCCGGATCGCCGGGCCGTCGATGCGGATCAAGCACGAGTTCGAGGTCTACGGACTGGGCGCCGCGAGCGGCCTGACCCCGACCCCGATCTGGAAGGCGCCTGACGCCCTGTTCTGCCGCTACCTGCCCTACCGCCCGCTGATGACCTGGGTGAAGGGCGCCGACAGCATCTGGCCGCTGCTGATCGAGGGCAGCGCCGCGCTCGATCGCCTGCACCGCGAGACGGGCCTCAGCCACATGGACGCGTCGCTCGGCAACGTTATCGCCAGTGACGACCGCTCGAAGCACGCGCTGGTCGACTTCGAATACCTGCCCGCCGAAGGCGTCAGCTTCGCCGAACAGAAGATCTACGACCATCTGCGGCTGGTGCATTCGAGCTGGAAGTTCATCAAGCCCGAGCAGCGGCGAGACTTCGGGCCATGGCTGGACCAGCTGGCCGGATACGCCGACGACGACATGCGCCAGGCCAGCTTCCTGCGCATCGCCCCGGCGCTGGAAAACGTTCTCAACGACGACGCCTGGCGGGCGGCGCTGCGCGAGGTCTTCGCCAAGGCGCCGTGAGCGGGGTTGCGCGACCGGGCGTTTGACGCCGATGCTTCCGGCAACGAAAAAATCGGGAGGTCTCCATGAAGTACCGCAAACTCGGCGCCAGCGACCTGGAGGTCTCGGAGATCTCGCTCGGGTCCTGGCTCACCTACGGGGTCGGGGTCGAGGCCGACAACGCCAAGGCCTGCGTCGACCGCGCGTTCGAGCTCGGCATCAACTTCATCGACACCGCCAACGTCTACGGCCGCGGCGCCGCCGAGACGGTGCTGGGCGAGACGTTGAAGGATCGCCCCCGCGACAGCTACGTCCTCGCCACCAAGCTCTGGGGCGCGATGAGCGACACCGACAGGGGCCTGTCCGCCGACCAGGTGCACAAGCAGATCGACGCCTCGCTGAAGCGGCTCAAGACCGACTACGTCGACCTCTACCAGTGCCACCGCTACGACCCCGACACGCCGCTGGAAGAGACCATGCAGGCGCTGACCGAGGTGGTGAAGGCCGGCAAGGCGCGCTGGCTCGGCTTCAGCGAATGGGCGCCCGAACAGATCGAGGCGGCTATCGCCCTGGTCGGCGTCGAGCCGTTCGTCTCCAGCCAGCCGCAGTACTCGATCCTGTGGCGGCGGCCGGAGAAGGCGGTGATCCCGATCAGCAAGGCCAACGGCATCTCGCAGATCGTCTGGTCGCCGCTGGCCCAGGGCGTCCTGACCGGCAAGTACGATCCCGACTCCGCACCGCCCGCCGACAGCCGCGCCGCCAGCGACAGCATGAACAACGCCATCGGCGGCTGGATGCGGCGCGAGGTGCTCGAAGCCGTCCAGCAGATGAAGCCGCTGGCCGCCGAGGCCGGCTGCACGCTGGGCCAGTTCGCGCTGGCCTGGGTGCTGCGCGAGCCCAACGTCGCCTCCGCCATCGTCGGCGCCAGCCGGCCCGGCCAGCTGGACGAGAACGCGGCGGCCGTGGACCTGGTCATCGACCCGGCGCTGTTCGCCAAGGCCGAGGCCATCGCGGACGCCGTGCCCCGGCGCTAGCATCGCGCATGTCCAACGCCGCGCCGATTCCCGAGACCATCGCCGACCAGAGCCTCGGCCGTTCCGACCTCGAGGCCCTGGTCCGGCGCGGGCGGCCGGTGGCGCTGGTCGCCGTCGATCTGGAAGAGGCGGACCTGTCTCGGCTCGACCTGAGCGGCTGGAGCTTCGAGCGCTGCATTCTCAAGCAGGCAAGCCTCAAGGGCGCGCGGCTCGAGCGGACACGCTGGACCGGCTGTCGAGGCGGCTTCGCCGATTTCACGGCGGCGGACCTGACCGAGGCCGTGATCCGGTCTGGGGATTTCAACAACGCCGTGCTGCGCGGCGCCACCCTGACCGGGGCGAAGGTCAGCGGCTGCAAGCTGACCGGCGCCGACCTCAGCGAGGCCCGCACGCTGGGCGCGACCTTCGAGGAGACGCTCCTGATCGCCGCCAAGCTTCCCGGCTTCTCGTTCCGCAAGGCGACGCTGCGCCAGCTCGATCTTGCCCAGGCCGACCTCAAGAAGGCGGACTTCCGCGACGCGGTGTTCGAGGATTGCAGCCTGCGCGACGCCAATCTCGGCGGCGCTCGGTTCCAGGGCGCCGACCTGCGCGGCTGCGACCTCGGCGGCCTGCGCCTCGCCGATGCGGCTCTGTTCCGCGGCGCGACGATCTCCCGCGCCCAGGCAGGGCAAATGCTGGCGGAGCTGGGGCTGAACGTGCGCTAATTGTCATCCCGGCCGAAGCGCAGCGAAGATCCGGGACCCAGCTCGCGGCGCCGGCCCCCGGGGTCCCGGATCGCCTACGGCGTCCGGGATGACAAGTTGAGGGTGGTGGCTACAGGTTCGAGTAGGCTTCCAGCATATCGGCCTTCGCAAGATCCTTTGGCCGTCCGAACAGTTGCAGCAAGGCGATCTGGGCTTCGATCGTCGGGATCCTGACCACCACGCCCGCGAACGGAGTCGCGACGCCCGCCGGAATCGCCACGGGCTCTCCCCGCAGCAGCAGGTCGCCCATCACCTCGACCCGGCCTTCCGGGAAGGCGTAACCGGAAAACCGCGAGCGGAAGAGCTCGCCGCTGGTCGGCGCATAGACCCGGTCGCGCCAGGCCTCCCAGGCCGCTTCCAGCGCCGCGGCGCCGGCGGCCGTGGTCATGATGTCGACGTCGGGGCAGGCCTCCACCGGCGCGCCGGCGATCATCGCCGCGCCGCTGCCGATCACGCACCAGGGCGCGTCGAGGGCCATCAGGGCCGGCGCGAGAGCCGCGTACAGGGCTTCAAGCGCGGCGCGGTTCACGGCTCCAGCTGCGCCACGATCAGCGCGGCCGTGGCCTTCAGCTCCTCAACGTCGGCCATGCCCTCGCCGTGGCGGCCGAGCGCAACGCCCTCCCAGCGCGGGATGATGTGGAAATGCAGATGGAAGACGGTCTGGCCGGCGGGGGCGCCGTTGAACTGGCTGACCATGACGCCGTCGGGCTTCAGCGCCGCGACCACCGCCCGGGTGACCTTCTGCACGCCGCCGATGACGC
The DNA here is from genome assembly GCA_040390885.1 of Pseudomonadota bacterium. Classification (GTDB taxonomy): domain Bacteria; phylum Pseudomonadota; class Alphaproteobacteria; order Caulobacterales; family Caulobacteraceae; genus Caulobacter. The sequence goes on from JAZJXN010000105.1 coordinate 12,866, forward strand.
GCCCGAGGGTCTTGGCCTCGGCGTCGAGCAGGTTGCGGGCCTTGGAGCTCCTGGAAATGACCAGCACATGGCCTTTCGCCTGCGGGAACACGTCCATGAAGGCCAGGATCTGGTCGTCCTCATAGACCTTCACGGCCGGCATCTCGCCGCGCACGATCTTCGCGAAGATATTGTCGTCGTCGTAGACGCCGTCGAGGCTCATGGCCGGTCTCCATTGAATGGAGCATCGTCCTAGCCCACCACAGAGGGAGCGCAACCTTGGGAATGTTTGTCGCGGTCTACCGCGCGCGACTGAAGCCCGGGCGCGAGGACCAGTACGCCGACGCCTGGCGCGAGGCGACGCAGGTCGCGATCGACCACGACGGCTCCGGAGGCTCGGCGCTGTTCAAGGGCGACGACGGCCTCTGGACCGCCATCGCCCGCTGGCCCGACCGCGGGGCGCGCCAGCGATTCTTCGAGTGGACCGGCTATGATCACGCTGCGCGCGCCCGTCAGGCCGAGGCGGTCGCCGAGCGGTTGCCGACGCTGGAGCTCGACTGCGTCGACGACCTGTGGACGGCGTTTCCCTAGGCGGCCTATGCCACCCGCGCCTCGAACATCGACTGGATCCAGTCGCCGCGGTCGAGCAGGCTCATGTGCATGGTGTCCGGCAGCACGCTCAGCCAGGCGCCGGGGATCATCCGCTTCATCTCGGCGGCGTGCTCGACGCGGATGAAGTCGTTGTCGCCGATCATGACCAGCACCGGCGCGCGGATGCCGGCCAGCTCGGACTCGGTCCAGCCGGGCCAGTTGGCGAGCATGGTGTTCATCCGCTCTAACACGCCCATCATTCCGTCAGGATTGGGGTTGGCGCGCTTGTAGTGCTCTTGCCAGCTGTTGAAGTCGGCCTCGGTCGGCAGCAGCGGGACCAGCTCCGGCGACGGCTGGTGCGTCGGGTCGCGCTGCATCAACACCAGTTCGGGCAGGTAACCCTCGAGCGTGTAGCCGGCGGCCATCGGCGTCGCGCTGGCGACCAGGTCGGGATGGCGTATGGCCATGCCGGTGGTGATCATCCCGCCCATGCTGTGGCCCATGAAGTGGGCTCTCGACACGTTGAGATGCCTCAGCACCCCGGCGGTCTCGTTGAGCATCAGCTCGATGGTGATCGTGCCGGGCCGGTCGCCGGTGTGGCCGTGGCCCTGCTGCTCAATGGCGATCACCGGTCGCTTGGCCGCGAACCGATCGATGAAGCCCTTCGGAAACCCGGTCTCGATCGCGAGCATGCCGCCGTGCAGCAGAACCAGCGGCGTCGTGTCGAGGGTCAGAGGACCGCCGTGGACCTCGTAGTAGACCCGGATCCCGTCGATGGGCGCATAGCCGCTGAGCGGCGTGACCTGCGCGGTCCTCATGGCGGGCTCCTTCGCACAGGCGGCAAGACCGAGGCCGGCGGCCACCAGTGCGCCGCCGGTCAGCAACATGCGTCGATCAGCTTCCAGATTCATCCCCGCGTCTCCGTCGTTGGCGTCGCCCGAAGGACGAACAGGGCCGGCGCGATCCGACATTCGCGGGCAAAATGATCGCGCGGCGATCTATTCCGCCTTGAAGGGGGAATACTCCTCGGCGAGCCAGTCCATCTCCTGGCGCACGGCCGAGCGTTCCTGGTCGAGGTAGCGGCGCACCGGCTCGCGCAACGCCGGGTCGGCGATCCAGTGGGCGCTGTAGACCTCCGCCGGCAGGTAGCCGCGGGCGATCTTGTGCTGGCCCTGGGCCCCGGCCTCGACGCGCGGCAGGCCGCGCAGGATCGCCTGCTCGATGGCCTGATAGTAACAGAGCTCGAAATGCAGGAACGGGATGTCCTCGGTGCAGCCCCAGTTGCGCCCGAACAGGCAGTCGCCGCCGATCAGGTTCAGCGCTCCGGCCACCCAGCGTCCGCCCTTCCGCGCCATCACCAGCAGCACCTGGTCGGCCATCCGTGCGCCGAGCAGAGAGAAGAAGGCGCGGTTGAGATAGGGCGTCCCCCACTTTCGCCCACCCGTGTCCTGGTAGAATGCGAAGAACGCGTCCCAGTGCTCTTCGGTGATGTCCGCGCCGGTCAGGGCGACGATCTCGTCGACCCCGGCATGGGCGTCGCGGCGCTCGCGGCGGATGGTCTTGCGGCGACCGGACGAGAGGGCGGCGAGGAAGTCCTCGAAGGTCGCGTAGTCGTTGTTGAACCAGTGATACTGCTGGTCCTGGCGCGGCAGCAGCCCGGCGGCCGTCAGGAACCGCCAGTCCTCACGCTCCGGGAATGTCACATGCAGGCCCGAGGCGCCAAGCTTCTCGCACAGGGTCAGCGCCCCGCCGAGCAACGTGCGACGCCCCTCGTCCGGGTCGATGTCCGGCCGCACCAGCAGCCGCGGCCCGGTGACCGGCGAGAATGGCGCGGCGCATTGGAGCTTGGGGTAGTACCGGCCCCCTGCCCGCTCGTAGGCGTCGGCCCAAGACCAGTCGAAGACGTATTCGCCCTGGCTGTGGCTCTTGAGGTAGAGCGGCATTACCGCCGCCACCCGCCCCGACTCGTCCGCCACCGCCAGGTGATGCGGCGCCCAGCCGGTGCGGTCCGAGGCGCTGCCCGAGACCTCCAGCGCGTCGAGGAAGTCGTAGGCGACGAACGGGTTGTAGCCCCTCCCGGACGGGACGCAGGCGTCCCACGCGTCTCGCCCGATGTCAGCGATGCGACGATTGATGCTGACGGCGGACTTGAGGGCGATGCTCACAAACTCAACATAGGATGGGATTTGGGGCGATCAACGTTCCCTTCTCCCAGAGGGAGAGGGTTGTCGCTCAAGCCGCGAACCCCTCGAAGATCACGTTGTCGCTGAACGGCTTCACGCGGTCGCGTTCTTCTGCCGAGCGGACCGTCCAGGCGATGATCGGCATGCCCGCGGCGCGGAACTCGGCCGCACGGGGCGACGGCAGCATTTTCACATCGAGCGCCAGGAAGTCGGGCCGCGCGATCTCGACCTGCTCGAGGTTGGCGAACACCTTGCGCTGCTCCGGCGCGAGCTTCATCGCGCCCTCGTCGTTCCAGGCGTAGCTGTCGAGGCCGCGCAGGATCTGGGGGTGGTGATCCGCGAACCAGGCGTGGCTGTAGGGGTTGAAGCCGATCACGCAGGTCGGGCCGTTGTGGTCGAGCAGAATCTCGCTGACGCGCTTCTCAAGGGGGCCGACTTCGCCAAAGGGCGTCTTCAGCTCGATCTGGACCAGGGCGCGGTGACCGACCTCGACCAGCACCTCGGCCAGGGTCGGGATCGACTCGTCCGTGCCGGACAGGCGCAGCTCGCGCAGGTCCGCCAGCGAGCGGTCCGACAGCCGGCCCTCGGCTCCGGTGAGGCGCTCGAGGCGATTGTCATGGAAGACCACGGCCTCGCCGTCCGCCGTGATCTGGACGTCCAGCTCGATGCCGTAGCCGCTTGCGCAGGCGGCCTGGAACGCACCGAGGCTGTTCTCCGGCGCGCCGTCGGGCGACCACAGGCCGCGGTGCGCGACCGCGGGGCTGAACAGCAGATCCCAGGCCTCGCCGAACTCGCTCGCCTGCGGGCGCGCCCGGGCTTTCATCCCGCGATCTCCACGATCGCATCGACCTCGACCGCGAAGTTGCGCGGCAGGCGGTAGACGCCGACGGCCGAGCGAGCATGGCGGCCGGCGTCGCCGAAGGCCTCGACCATCAGGTCCGAGCAGCCGTTGACGACGGCGGGGATGTCGAAGAAGTCCGGGCCCGCCTGGACGAAGCCGCCGAGCTTGACCACCCGCTTCACCCGGTCGAGGTCGCCGTCGCAGGCAGCCCGCATCTGGGCGATCAGGTTTATGCCGCAGAGGCGCGCGGCGCGCAGAGCGGTCTCAAGGTCGACGTCCTCTCCGACGATGCCTGTGACGCCGCCGCCGGCTTCGAGCGACACCTGGCCGGAGATGTGGACGAGATCACCGACGCGCACGAAGGGCACGTAGTTGGCGATGGGGGCGACCGGCGCGGGAAGTGTGATCCCGGCGGCGGTGAGAGCTTGTTCGACTTTGGACATGGCGCAGGTTTAGCGCGGCGTCCTGTCACACGAAAGGACGTGAAAAAGGCCCGGGTCGTTTCCGACCCGGGCCTTCACGCGAACTTGAACCGGCTTCTGGGGGGAGAGGCGCCGGCTCCGCTCGAACTATTTGGCGGCTTGCAGCTTTTCGACGGTCGCGGTGACGCGTTCGTTGAGCGGCTTGACCGAGTCCTTCACCGAGCCGGCGACGGTTTCGCCCCACTTGGCGAACTCGGCCATGTAGGCCTCCATCGAGGTCTTCATCCAGGCGGTCTGGAGCTCGACGGCTTCCTGGACGCTCTTGGCGCCGGCCAGGGCCTTGGCGGCAGCGACCTGGTCTTCAACGGTCTTCTTGGAGAAGGCCATCGCCTGCGCGCCAAGGGCTTCAGCGCCCTTGGTGGCGGCGGTCACGGAGGCTACGACGGCTTCCAGGTTCTTCTTGGAGTGGGCGTTCATGTCGTTGAGCGAAGCCAGGGACTTCTCGACATTGTCCTTGAAGGCTTGGTTGCCCGCGGTCGCGAACTGCTCGACCGTGGTCTTGAGGGTCTCGGCGCCGGTGGTGGCCATGGGAGAGTCTCCTGCTGGGTCGTGGACCTGAGAAACGATTTGGCGACGAGAATCCCCGCTGCCGATGACCATCGTTTTCTCATGCTGCAGTGCAGCAGTCAATGACTTTTTGTGCACTGCAACATAACGCTTTCGCGACGCGGCGCCGTTTGACCGCAAGGCCCCTGCCCGGTTTCGCAGCGGCCTGCGGCGGAATCGCTCAACAGTTGTTTACTTTAGCGAAACCACGAACAATGCATGCTAATCGGGCAATCCGGGATGCTCCTGGGGGGCACGTTGTTCCTTTAAATTTTTCGTCGGACGCAGCATGTACCAAGCCGCCCGCCGCCTTTTCCTCGCTTTCGCGCTGGTCGCCGCTTCCGCGGTCGGGCTGGCCGCGCCGGGCTCTGCCTCGGCCCAGGTCCCCTACCTGTCGCTCAAACCGACCCCAGCCGCGGACACCAAGTACGCGGCCATTGTCGTCGATGCGAACACCGGCGAGGTGCTCTACGCCAAGCGGGCCGACAGCCCGCGCTATCCGGCGTCGATCACCAAGGTCATGACCCTGTATCTGGCCTTCGAGGCGATCTCTGAGGGCCGTATCCGCGGCGGCGACCTGATCACCGTGTCGGCGCGCGCCGCGTCGCAGCCCCCGACCAAGCTCGGCATCAAGGCCGGCGACCAGATCACCGTGGACGACGCCATGAAGGCCGTCGCCGTGCGCTCCGCCAACGACATGGCCGTTGCCCTGGCCGAGCACCTGGCCGGCACCGAGCAGCGCTTTGCCGCCCTGATGACCCTGCGCGGGCAGGAACTGGGCATGAGCAACACCCGCTTCGCCAACGCCTCGGGCCTGCCCGACAGCCGCAACGTCTCCAGCGCCCGCGACATCGCCATCCTGTCGCGCGCCGTGATGCGCGATTTCCCGCAGTACTACGGCTACTTCTCGATCCGCTCCTACCAGTTCCGCGGCCAGACCATCACCAACCACAACCGGCTGATGGGCCAGTTCGCCGGCATGGACGGCCTCAAGACCGGCTACATCAACGCTTCCGGCTTCAACCTCGCCGCCTCCGCTGTGCGCGACGGCCGCCGGCTGATCGCCGTGGTGCTCGGCGGCCGCTCGACGGCCAGCCGCGACGACCACGTCGAGGATCTGCTGCTGACCGGCTTCAACGTCATGAAGCGCCGCTCGCTCGGCGAGACCATCACCGTCGCCCAGTCGATGTTCGAGCCGACTGAAGGTCCGATCGATCGGCCCGCCTACGCCCAGGGCGATGGCGGCCAGGACGGCCTGCGCGTGGTGCTGACCGAAGGCCCTGCCCTGCGCGGCCCGATCACCGTCCAGCGCAGCATGACGCCGATCGCCGACCCGGCCGAGGCCCGTGCCGATCCCCGGCCGGCCGCGGTCAAGGCCGCGACGCCGAAGAAGGCGGTCGCTCCGAAAAAGCCCAAGGGCCGCTACGTCGTCCAGGCCGGCGCCTTCAAGAGCAAGTCCCAGGCCCGCGACCAGCTCAAGCAACTTCAGCGCCGCTTCGCCAGCGCCTTCGACGACGCCGACGCCGACGTGGGCGACGCTGTCGGCGGGTTCTTCCGGGTGCGCTTCGAAGGCATGACCGCCGACGCCGCCCAAGCCGCCTGCAAGACCCTCAAGGCCAAGAAGCAGGCCTGCATGGTCATCGCGCCTTAGCGTCCACACCACTGCAATGACAAAGGGCGCGGCTGTCGAAGCCGCGCCCTTTCTTTGTTCCTGCCATCCCTTAGTCCTCCCCGCTTCGCGAGGAGGATCTCGGGCTGAACGCTACAGCGGGATGTTGTCGTGCTTCTTCCAGGGGTTCGACAGTTCCTTGCCCTTCAGCGACTTCAGGGCCCGGACGATCCGCTTGCGCGTGCCGTGGGGCATGATGACGTCGTCGATGTAGCCGCGGCTGGCGGCGACGAACGGGTTGGCGAAGCGCTCCTTGTACTCGGCTTCGCGCTTGGCCAGTTCGTCGGGGTTGTTCATGTCGGCGCGGAAGATGATCTCGACCGCCCCCTTGGCGCCCATCACCGCGATCTCGGCGGTCGGCCAAGCGTAGTTGACGTCGCCGCGCAGGTGCTTGGAGCTCATCACGTCATAGGCGCCGCCGTAGGCTTTGCGGGTGATCAGGGTGACTTTCGGGACCGTGGCCTCGGCGTAGGCGAACAGCAGCTTGGCGCCGTGCTTGATGAGGCCGCCGTACTCCTGCTTGGTCCCCGGCATGAAGCCCGGGACGTCGACCAGGGTGATGATCGGAATGTTGAAGGCGTCGCAGAAGCGAACGAAGCGCGCGGCCTTGCGGCTCGAGTCGATATCCAGCACCCCGGCCAGAACCTGGGGCTGGTTGGCGACGATGCCGACGCTCTGGCCATCCATGCGGCCGAAGCCGCAGATGATGTTCTTGGCCCACTCGCTGCTGATCTCGAAGAAGTCCGCCTCATCGACGATCTTCAGGATCAGTTCCTTCATGTCGTAGGGCTTGTTCGGATTGGCCGGGATCAGGGTGTCCAGGCTCATTTCGACGCGGTCGCCCTCGTCGAAGCTCTCGCGGACGGGGGCCTTGTCGCGGTTCGAGGACGGCAGGAAGTCGACCAGGCGGCGGACCTGGGTCATCGCTTCAAGATCGTTTTCGAACGCGCCCTCGGCGACGCCGGACTTGGCGGCGTGAACGCGGGCGCCGCCCAGATCCTCGGCGGTGACGATCTCGTTGGTGACCGTCTTCACGACGTCCGGACCGGTGACGAACATGTAGCTCGTGTCCTTCACCATGAAGATGAAGTCCGTCATGGCCGGCGAATAGACGTCGCCGCCGGCGCAGGGGCCCATGATCACGCTGATCTGCGGAATGACGCCCGACGACAGCACGTTCTCGAGGAAGATGTCCGCGTAGCCGGCGAGGCTGTCGACGCCTTCCTGGATGCGGGCGCCGCCAGCGTCGAACAGGCCGATGATCGGCGCGCCGACCTTCATGGCCTGGCGTTGCACCTTGACGATCTTCTGGGCGTGCGCGCCGCTGAGGGAGCCGCCGAAGACGGTGAAGTCCTTGGAGAAGACGTAGACGACCTTGCCGTTGATCGTGCCCCAGCCGGTGACGACGCCGTCGCCGGGGATCCGCTGGTCTTCCATGCCGAAGTCGTGGCTGCGGTGTTCGACGAACATGTCGAACTCCTCGAAGCTGCCTTCGTCGAGGAGGAGGTCGATGCGTTCGCGCGCGGTCAGCTTGCCCTTGGCGTGCTGGCTGGCGATGCGTTTCTCGCCGCCGCCGGCCCGCGCCCGCTCACGTCGTTTGTCGAGCTCTTCCAGGATGGTGTGCACGCTGCGGTTCCCCTTCACAAAGCTTGGCACGGGTTAAAGCCGCGACGGGACCGTGACAAGCCTTTGAAATAGCTGACGCTGCGGCAGGGGACATGCTCCGCTTCGCGGAGCCTGTCCCCGCTAAAGCGCCCGGAACCACCGTTCCAGCAGCACCGCGTCCTTCAGCCGCGCGGCGGTGCGGTCGGCGGCTTCGTAGTCGACGCCCCAGCGCTGTTCCTGCCAGGCCTCGTCGAGGCGAGCGAGATCGTGGGCCTCCTCCCCTGTCAGCCGGCCTCGCTGCAGCGCCAGCGCCAGCACCGCCGAGCCGAACAGGGCCGTGGCGTGAGCGAGGGCGGTGAGGCCAAGGTCGTCGAGCTCCAGCGCCAGCGCCTTCACCCTGGCCAGGGTGGCCGGCGGCTGGTCCTGGTGGCGCACGCCCTCGGCGCGGACCAGCGACAGACCGAGCGCCTCGTCGGCCCAGGCCAGCAGCGGCGCCCAGCGGGCCTCCTGCTCGGCGACCAGGCCCGAGGGGTGTTCCGCGAAGTAGCAGAGCAGGTCCGACCCAGCGTAGCGGGCGACCTCGTCGGCCACCGCGTCGCGCGTGGCGCCGACGCGGTCCAGCGCCGTGGCGGCCAGCCGCATGGCCGGCATCCGGCTCATGTCGACATCGTCGACCTGGGCGTCCCAGTCTTCGCCGATCAGCGCCGCCAGGGCGGCCGTCGGCAGAACCAGCTTCCGGCCATCCGGCGTTTTCGGACTACGGCCGTCGAGCAGCACCGCGTGGCCGCCGTCCAGCGGGGCCACCGTCACGGTCTTGTAGAAGCGTTTCGGGCGTTGCACGCCGTCGCGGCTGTTGGTGCTCACAGGTCCGGTCCTCCAGGCGCTGGAAGTGGTCGAAGCCGGCGGCTCTTGCAAGGCTTGTCGGTCAGGTCGGGACCACGTCGAAGGCGATCGACATCCGCGTCTCGCCCGGCGAGTCGAACGGCACGGTGCCGTGCCAGACGTAGGACGGGAACAGCGCCAGCAATCCGGGCTCCGGACGCACATGGTGCTGGGCCTTGAGCGCCGGGACGGTCGGGATGCCCGGCTCGCCGAACTTCAGCCAGCCCTGGTGATCGCCGGCGTCCACCGCCCCGGCCGGGGTCTCGATGTAGAAGGCCGACGACAGCCAGCCTTCCGGGTGGAAGTGGTTGACGTGGAAGCCGTTCGACCGGAGCAGCACCGACCAGGCCGCCTTGATGCGGAAGCCGCCGCTGATCCGCGCGCGAACCGGGTCGTCGCCCTCGCCCAGCCAGGCGATGTGGTTGGCGATCAGGCCGTCAAGTTCGTGGAAGAAGGCCTTGATCACCGGCTCCTCGGAGATCAGCAGACCCTGGGTCTGGCTGCCGCCGCGGAGCGACTGCTGGAACGGATGCGCCTGCAGCCCGTGCAGCGCGCGCACCACGCGGCTGAGCTCATCGAGAAAGGCCTCGCGACTGGGCCAGCCGGCCGGAGCCGGGATCCGGTGCGTGCGGACGAAGCGCGCCGGGTCGGTAAGGGCTTCGCCGCGCGGGTCGCCCAGCATACGCCAGGCGGTGGTCAGGATCAGCAGCACATACTGGCTTTCAGGATCCTCGGCGTACAGCGCCTCGGCGATGCGGGCGCCCTCGCGCGGATCGCCGCCGACCAGATGGGCCTGGGCCTCTATCTCCAGCGCAGGCTTGAAGCCGGGCACGGCGGCAAGCACCTGGCGCGTCAGCGCCAGAGTACCGGCGCTGTTCCCTTCCCGCAGCCGCATTCCGGCGAGATCGAGCAGCAGCGGCGCGGTCGGATGGCGGTCGGCGGCGGCCAGCAATGTCGCCAGCGCGGCGGGGGCGTCGCCGGCGAACTGCAGCACCGTCCCCTTGATGCGGATCAGCTCGGCGT
>JAZJXN010000105.1:22676-30716 GCA_040390885.1 Pseudomonadota bacterium
CCATTGAAGGGGATGACCTGGTAGCCAAGCTCTTTGAGCCGGTCATACGGGCCGGAACCGATGCCGACGACATCAACATTGGTGACCGGCGCAAGGTCGATGCGCTCCTTCCAGATCCTGCTCTGGGCGTTGGGGCTGCTCGGCCTCGTCGGCTCTTTCCTGATCGCCTTCAACAGCCTGGCAACGCTCTTCGAAGGGCGAGCCTGGCAGCTCGGCGTCCTGCGGGCCGCCCGTCATCGCCGCCTCAAGCCGCGCCAGCGCCCCGGCGGCGTCGCCGGTTCGCATCCACACCAACTGGGCCAGGTCGCGATGTCCGGCGGCGTGGTGTGGATCGCGCGCGAGCACGGCCTCGAACGCCTGCTCCGCCTCGTCATAGCGTTTCAGGGTGGTCAGGGCGCGGGCCATGACCAGGTGCACCTCCGGCCGGTCCAGCCCCAGCGCCATCGCCTTGTGCAGCGCGTCCACGCAGGCGTCGCCGTAGTCGAGATCGCCCAGGGTGGCGGCGTAATTGTACCAGCCGATGCGGTTGCCGGGCTCACGCTCGACGGCGCGGCGGCTGAACGGCAGCGCCTCGGCGAGGCGGCCCTGCGCCTTCAGCGCCGCGGCATGGGCCATCAGCAGATCGGCGCCGGCGGCGGGCGACGCGGCGGGACCGGTGGTCAGGGCCAGGGCTTGCGCCGCTCGCCCAGCGCCTGTCAGCGCGCGCGCCTGTTTCGCCAGCTCGCCGGTCATCTGCGGCTGGATCGTCCGCCCTTCTTGGCGAAGGGTTCGGGGTCGGCCTCATGCTCGTCGAATCCGAAGCGCTGGAAGCCCTCCTTCATCTCCTTGCTCAGCGGCGCCTCGATGATCAGCATCCCCTGCGACGGATGTGGGATGACCAGACGGCGCGCGTGCAGCTGCAGCTGCAGCCCGGCGCCAGACAGGGCCGCGCTCTTCTCGTCGCCGTATTTCGGATCGCCGAGGATCGGGTGGCCGATGGCAAGCATGTGGGCGCGGAGCTGGTGGGTGCGGCCCGTGTGCGGACGAAGCGCCATCCACGACACCCGCGGCCCCGCGCGGCTTATGGTGACGAACTCGGTCTCGGCCGTCTCGCCCTTGGGGTCCTTGGCGTCGACCGGCACGATCATCTCGCGGTCGTTGATGCCCTTCTTGGCCAGCGGGATGTCGATGATCCCCTCGGTCGGGTGCGGGGTGCCGACCACCAGCGCCCAGTAGGTCTTCTGGGCCTTGCGGCGCGCGAAGGCCCCGGACAGCTTGGCGGCGGCGGCGGGGGTCTTGCCCAGAACCAGCACGCCGGAGGTGTCGCGGTCGAGACGGTGGACCAGCCGCGGCCGCTCCAGTCCCTCGCCCCAGGCCGACAGCAGCTTGTCGACATGGTGGGTGGTCTTGGTGCCGCCCTGGACGGCGAGGCCGGCGGGCTTGTTGAGCACCAGCACCTCTTCGTCCTCGTAGAGCACGAGCGAGCGGGCGAATGCGGCGTCGCGGTCCGACAGCGCCTTCTTGGTGTCGCCGCCAGGGCTGGGCGCGTCGGGCAGCGGCGGCACGCGCACCTGCTGGCCGGCCTGAAGCCGGGTGTCGGCCTTGGCGCGCGAGCCGTCGACGCGGATCTGACCGCTGCGGGCCATCTTCTGGATCTGGATCTGGGTCAGGTGCGGCCAGCGCCGGCGGAACCAGCGGTCCAGCCGCACGCCGTCCTCCCCGGCCTCGGCCGGATCCACGAACAGGGTCTTGACCTCGCGAGGCGTCGTCATGCGGTTAGCAGCTTCCGGACCAGCATCATGCCGGCGAACAGGGCGGCGACCGACAGGATCACCGAAAGGGTGGAATAGCCGAAGGCCGAGCCCCAGTCTTTCCGTTCGATCATCAGGGCCACCTCAAGTGAAAAGGCGGAGAAGGTGGTGAAGCCGCCGAGCACGCCGACGCCCAACAGCAGCCGCCAGCGTTCCTGATCGGCCCCGCCGCGCAAAGCGAGGGTGGCGAACAGAAGGCCCATGGCCAGGCCGCCGACGACGTTGACCGCCAGAGTGCCGTACGGCCAGCCGGTCCCGAGCGCGCGGGTCGCCTGGACCCCGACCAGGTATCGCGCCACGGCGCCGACGGCGCCTCCCGCGGCTACGAACAGAAGCTTCTCCATGTCGCCCTTATGCGACGACGCGCCGCTGCGCGCAAAGGCGTGAACGCAACGTCGCGTTAAGCCGCGGGCCCGACAATGAAAATCCCCTTGGCCGTAGCCTTCCAACGTCATGAACACCTCCGCCGCCGACCGCCTCAGCGCCGCTGACGTCTCCGCCGTGCTCGAACGGTTCGGCGGCCACGACCTGCTGGCGACCGGGGCAGTCAACATCATCAGCCTCGCGGCCATCCGCGACCGGGCCGGCGAGCGCTGGCCGCGCAAGCGCGACGACGTCTGGGCCTATGTCGACCGCCGCCTCGCCGAACACCTGACCTTCCAGGACCTGGCCCAGCGCGTCGGCGAAACCGACTACCTGATCGCCATGACCAGCGAGAGCGGCCTCGCCGCCCAGGCCGTGGCTGTGAAGGTGCTCGAGGAGGTGCTGATGCATTTCCTTGGCGTCGCCGAACCGCGCGACCTGTCGGTGCGAGCGGTGACCGCGCTGGCGGGGGACGAAGTTCTCTGCGCCCCCCTCGACCCTGCCGCCATCCGTAGCCGCGGCGCCGCGCCGGCGCCGGTCGCGGCGACCGCGGCGCCAAGGCCGGCCGTGGACCCCGCCGAGGAGAAGCGGCGCAATCCCTACATCTTCAGCACCGCCGCGGGCCTGCCGCTGCGCATCGACTTCGCGGTCGAGACCGTGGTCGCCCTGCGGCTCGGGGTGACCGCGGCCCTGCGCATCGAACCGACGGTGACCGACAGCCGCACCGGCCAGGTCATTCCGACCCGCGCCTTCGCCCGTCTTTCCGATCTCGACCTGTCGATCATCGATCAGGCCGTGCTCGACTATGCCGCCCTGTATCTGCCGGACATCACGGCACGGGGCCGGCCGGCGCTGGTGGTCCCCATGTCCTTCCGTACCTTGGGTTCCAGCAAGGGCCGCCAGGCGCTGATGGCCTGTGGCGACTCGCCGGAACGGCTGAAGGCCAGCCTGATGGTCGAGTTGATCGATCTCGACGCCGGAACCCCCGCGGGCAGACTCATCGAGGTCGCCGGACTGCTCAAGACGATCTGCCGGGGTGTGTTCGCACGCGTCCAGCCGGGCGCCGCCAACTTCGCCGCCCTCAAGGACGCGCGCCTGATGGGTCTGACCCTCGACGCCGGCGACCTTGGCCCAGACCCGAGCCGGGTGGCCGCCCAGATCCTAAGTTTCGGCAAGCTGGTCCGCGGCCTCGCGCCGGCGATTTCCGTGCACGGCCTGTCATCGGAGGTGCTGCTGGCCGTGGCCGAGACGGCGGGGCTGACGCATGGCGCGCTGCGGGCCCCGCCCGCGACGGCCCAGAGACCCGCTGCCTGATCGCCGCGTCAGGCCAATACAGCTTTCAGATCAAACGCTTACCTGACTGTCCTACTGCCCCACGGATGATCGGGTCGGCAAGCCCTGCCCGACCACTCGGATCACGTCGCGTGCGTCATAGACGTCGGCATCGGCAGGCTTGCGCCCCTTGCCGGCAAGGACCTCGATGGTCCGCGAGTAGGCCGGACCGCCGGACAGGTCAAAGCTGACCCCGGCGCCGAGGCCGACCGACGAGCCGCTGCCGCGATAGCCGCCGCGGCTGTAACCGCCGTCCCAGTTCGAGCCGCCACCGCCCAGCGAAACGCGGGGCCCGCTGCTGGGCGCGCCGTTCATGCCGTCCTGCCGGTCGACGATGCGGAACCAGTCGTAGCCATCCGCGACCGACACCTCGGCCGCGCGCAACAGGGCGAAGTCGGCGACCTGGCTCAGCGGCGCGCCGCGACCGCCATTGAACGTCACGCGATAGCGACCTGATTCAATTCGGTAATCGGTGAAGCCAACCGCGGTTCTATCGGCCGGCTGATACACGGTCGGCGCGGTAGCGCAGGCTGTCAGGGCGAGGCTGGCGCAGGCGGCGATCAGTACGCGTTTCATCGGCTGTCTCCCGGGACGTCCCAGAAGATTAAGCTGCGCCCGCAGGCTTGGTTCCCGCAAGTCCGAGCGCGGCCGCCAGGCTCGCCATGTCGTCGGGCATCGGCGCCTCGACGGTGGCCATCTGACCGTCCGGGTGCGGGTAGCTGAGCTTCACCGCATGCAGCATCAGGCGTGGAACAGGCTCCCCGCCGACCATCAGGGCTCCGCCGTAGCGCACATCGCCCACGATCGGGCGCCCGAGGCTGGCCATGTGCACGCGCAGCTGGTGCATGCGGCCGGTCTCGGGGCTCAATTCCATCAGCGCCGCCTCGGGCGTCGAGGCGAGGGTGCGGTAGCGGGTACGGGCCGTCTCCGCGTCGGGATGGTCGGGCTCGGTGACGCGCATATAGGCCTCGCGCCCGATGCTCTCGCGGCGCAGGGCGCTGTCGATGACCCCGCCCTTGGGCGACGGGGCGCCGGGCGCGACAATGGCCAGGTAGGTCTTGCGAAAACGCTTCGCAATCATGGCCTTGCCGAGGAAACTTGCGGCCGGTTTGGTGCGGGCGGTGAGGATCACGCCAGAGGTGTCGCGGTCCAGCCTGTGCACCAGCCGTGGCCGGTTGCCCCCCGCCGTGGCGAAGGCCCAGAGCAGTTCGTCGAGCGTGTTGGCGTTTATCCGCCCGCCCTGGCTCGACAGCCCCGGCGGCTTGTTGAGGGCGATGACGTGCGGGTCCTGATGGATGACCAGAGCGCGCGTGAAGGCGATCTCCTCAGGCGTGAGGAGGATGGGGATTTCGTGGGCTTTGACCTTGCGAGGCGGGCGAGCGCTCATCGGTCCTCCCTCCCCTCTACAGGGAGGGACAGGTCGCGAAGTGGCCAGGGTGGGGCGCCGCGGCGGCCGTACCCCACCTGTCCGGGCTTCGCCCGGTCACCCTCCCCATAAAGGGCAGGGAGAGCGCCCAGCCGGTCACCCACCTTTGTTCTTCCGCATCGCCGCCCAGCGTTCCAGCCGCTCCTTGACCTTCGCCTCGTGGCCCTCGGCCTTCGGCTGGTAGAACGTCCGTCGCTCCATCCCGTCCGGGAAGTAGTTCTGGCCGGAGAAGCCCTCGGCCGTATCAGGGTCGTAGGCGTAGCCCTTGCCGTAGCCGAGGTCCTTCATCAGCTTGGTCGGGGCGTTGCGGATGTGCGCCGGCGGCATCAGCGAGCCGGTTTCACGGGCGGCCTTCCGCGCCGCGCCGAAGGCCTTGTAGACGGCTACCGACTTGGGCGCGGCGGCCATGTGCACACAGACCTGGGCGAGGGCCAGGTTCCCCTCGGGGCTGCCCAGGAAGTCGTAGGTGTCCTTGGCCGCGTTTGCGAGGATCAGGCTCATCGGATCGGCGGCGCCGATGTCCTCGGACGCCATCCGCACCAGCCGCCGGGCGATGAACAGGGGGTCTTCACCGCCCTCAAGCATCCTCGCCAGCCAGTAGAGAGCCGCGTCCGGATCACTCCCGCGCACGCTCTTATGCAGGGCGCTGATGAGATTGTAGTGCTCCTCGCGATCCTTGTCGTAGGCCGGGCTGCGCTTCTGCAGCACCTGGCCCAGTTCGGCCGGGGTCAGGGGCCTCGGCGCGCCGATCGCGAACAGGGTCTCGGCCAGGGTCAGCAGGTAGCGGCCGTCCCCGTCGGCCATGGCGATCATCGCCTCACGCGCGGCGGGATCGAGCGGAAGGGCCGCGCCCTCCACCTCTTCCGCCCGGGCCAGCAACAGCTCCAGCGCCTCCTCGTCCAGCCGCCGCAGGACGTAGACCTGGGACCGCGACAGCAGGGCGCCGTTGAGCTCGAAGCTAGGATTCTCGGTGGTCGCGCCGACGAGAGTGACGACCCCCTCCTCCACGAACGGCAGGAAGCCATCCTGCTGAGCGCGGTTGAAACGGTGGATCTCGTCGACGAACAGCAGCGTCGACTGGCCGGCGCTGCGGCGCATCTTCGCCTGTTCGAACGCCTTCTTGAGGTCGGCGACGCCCGAGAACACGGCGCTGATCTGCTGGAACTCGTAGCCGGCGGCCTTGGCCAGCAACCGGGCGATCGTGGTCTTGCCCGTGCCCGGCGGCCCCCACAGGATCATCGAGCCGAGACGGCCGCCCTCAACCATGCGCCGGATCGGGCCGGCGGGACCGAGCAGATGGTCCTGGCCGACGACCTCGTCGAGGGTGCGCGGCCGCAGACGCTCGGCCAGGGGCGCGGGGGCGTGCGGAGTCAGGCCGGCGGCTTCAAACAGATCAGACATCGTGGGATGCTCTTAACACCAGAGACGCAGGCAAAGGGAGAATGCGTGATGACCGAACGCGCGACCATCAGGAGCGGCCTCGCACCGTACATCACCATCCGCGGCGGCCGTGGCCAGGAGGCCGTCGACTGGTACGGCGAGGCCTTCGGGGCGACGGTCGGGTACAGCGCCAGGTCCGACGACGGCGCGCGCTACATGCACGCGTCGCTGGAGATCAACGGCGCCTGGCTGCTGATGAGCGACGACTTCCCCGCATACATGGGCGGCAAGGAGACCGCGCCGCCCTCGGCCGTCACCCTGCACCTCCAGGTCGACGACGCCGACGCCTGGTGGCGGCGGGCCGTAACGGCGGGGGCGGAGATCACCATGCCGCTGCAAAACCAGTTCTGGGGCGACCGCTACGGCCAGCTGCGCGACCCGTTCGGCCACGGCTGGTCCATCGGCGGCCCGGTGACGGGGTAGCCGGAGCAACAGGGCGTCGCCGGGGACAGGCGCCGCCTGACGGACGCACTTCCCCGGTCTGTTCTAGGCCCTGAACTGCGCGGTGATGACCTTGCCGTTGCGCTCGATGGTCAGCTGCCAGATGCGGACCTTGACGTTAAGCGCACCGCCGAGGTCGCTGACCGAGCGGATCTCGCGGCCGTTGATGCCGCGGACAATGTCGCCGGTACGCAGACCCACCCGCTGGGCGGAGCCGCCGGCGGCGACGGCGGTGACGATCACGCCACGGCCGGCGAAGGCGTCGACGCCGAGCCGGTCGGCCACGGCCGGCGACAGGTTGGCCACCGTGGCCCCTTGCAGCGGATTGGCCCCGGCGATCGGACGCTCGTCCGCCGCAGGGCTGTCCGACGGCGCGTCAGCACGGACGGTGACGGTGCGTTCACGGCCCTCGCGCAGCAGCACCACAGGCACCGACTGGCCGAGGCGCAAAGCTCCGAACTGATAGGTCACCGCGCCCTCGTCGTTGGTCGGCTGGCCGGCGATGGAGACGATGATGTCGCCCTGTTCGATGCCCGCGCGCTGGGCCGGCCCGCCAGGCCAGACGTCGGCGACCAGGGCGCCGCGCGGCGCCGGCATGTCCAGGCTCCGGGCGATGTCGGCGGTCACGGTCTGGGTCTTGGCCCCCAGCCACGGCCGCACGACGGTGTGGCCGCCGCCCAGCGCCGCGGAGACCACCTGCTTTGCGGTGGCGGCGGGAATGGCGAAGCCGACGCCGGAGGACGTGCCCGACCGCGAGAGGATCGCGGTGTTCACCCCGATCAGGTCGCCGTCCATGTCGACCAGCGGGCCGCCGGAGTTGCCCGGGTTGATGGCCGCGTCGGTCTGGATGAAGAAGCCGTAGTCGGTGATGCCGGTATTGGACCGGGCCGTGGCCGAGACGATGCCGTTGGTGACCGTCTGGCCGACCCCGAACGGGTTGCCGATCGCCAGCACCAGGTCGCCGACCTCGAGCGACTCCTGGTCGTCGATGGCGATGACCGGCAGCTTTTCATTCCCGACGTCGATCTTCAGAACCGCCAGGTCCGAGCGCGGGTCGGCGACCAGGACCTTGGCCGGGAACTCGCGCCGATCGGCGAGCTGGACCATGATCTCGTCGGCGCCCTCGATATTGTGGTTGTTGGTGACGATGACGCCGTCCTCGCGGACGATGGCGCCCGAGCCCAGCGACTGCGCAATGCGCTCGCGCGGAATGGCGCCGCCGCTGAACATCTCCCAGAACGGATCCAC
>JAZJXN010000105.1:30726-33957 GCA_040390885.1 Pseudomonadota bacterium
CTTGCGGACCACGGGAGCGAAAGAGCTCTTCATCGACGCCGCGCTGGTCGGGACCGCCTTGGGCGTCGGCGCCGGCAGGTTGGCCTGGGCCTGGGACTTCGAGGCCGGGTCGGAACAGGCGGCCAGCAGGGCCAGGGTCGGAATAAGCAGTTTCGCGGCGCGCATCGTATCTTTCAGTGTTGGTTGCCCTGTCCCCAGATGTGAGGGGATTTCGGGCGTATTCAAGGCGTGGAAGCGCTTACGCCGGTTGCGGTTCCGGCTCGGCTGGCTTCGCGACGCGCAGGCTGATCAACAGCGCCAGCACCAGCAGTCCACTGGCGACCCAGATCGCCAGCCCCGGCAGATGAACCTCGGCGTCGTGGCGGATCGACCAGTAGAAGACGCCATTGAACATGATCGGGCCGATGATCGAGGCGATGCCCTGGACGCTCTGGTTGGCGCCCTGCAGCTGCCCCTGCTCGCGGGGCTGCACCCGGCGGCTCATCAGGCCCATCAGGCCGGGGATCAGGAAGCCGATGCCGGCGAAGACGGGCATCCCCACCAGATACCAGACGGTGCTCGGGGCCAGACCATAGATGGCGAAGCCCGCCGCCCCGCAGGCGGCGCCAAGCAGCACCGCCCCGCGTTCGCCGATCCGCTTCACCACGGGCCCGACCAGGAAGATCGAGACGATGATGCCGAGGGCCCCGGTGCCGCCCATGGTCATGCCCATGAACAGTGGCGTCCAGTGGTAGCGGTGCCCCGTGTAGAGAACGAAGATGCTCGGCAGCACGGTGTGCGCCAGCTGGAACAGGAACAGCACGCCGGCCAGGCCCAGCAGTTCGTGGTGCGAGCGCAGCAGCTGCAGCGAGCCGACCGGATTGGCCTTGGCCCATTCGAACCGCTTGGCCCGCTTGTCCGGCTCCAGCGACTCCGGCAGCACGAACACGCCGTAGAGGAAGTTGATCAGGGTCAGGCCCGCGGCGACCAGGAACGGCAGGCGCAGGTCGAACTCGCCGAGCGCGCCGCCGATCATCGGGCCGATGAGAAAGCCGAAGCTGAACGCCGAGCCCATCCAGCCGAACACCTTTGCGCGGTCCTGCGGCGGGGTGACGTCGGCGACATAGGCGTTCGCGGTCGAGAAGCTGGCCGCGGTCATGCCGTTCAGGATCCGCCCGACCAGCAGCCAGATCAGAGTCGGCGCGAACGCCATGAACAGGAAGTCGATCGCCAGGCCGAACAACGACAGCAGCAGCACCGGCCGACGGCCGTAGCGGTCAGACATCATCCCCAGGATCGGGCCGATGAAGAACTGCATCACCCCCCAGGTGACCATGAACACCATGTTCCACAGCGAGGCTCCGGCGGTGTCGCCGCCGTTGAACTGCACGATCAGGTTGGGAAGGATCGGGATCATGATCCCGAATGAGATCGCGTTCATCACCGACGAGGCGAAGATGAAGCCGAAGCCGGCCTGCCGGCTGCGGGGCTTCGGCGCGGGCGCGCCTTGAAGATCGGTCATGCGCCCTCCCCGGCGATCAGTCTCTTGGGCGCGACGCCGCGCCATGCCAGCCTGATGAGATCGGCCAGCTTATGCTCGTCCATGCGCCCGATATCGAGTTGCGTCCAGCCGCCCTTGTCCCAGTTCCCGAGCGACACGATCGCGCTCGCGTCGGTCTGCTGCAGCGACTCCTTCACCATCACCGGCAGTTTCAGGACCACCAGTTCGGGACCGCCTTTGGGCGGCGGCAGGGTGACAAAGATCTTGCCGCGCACGCGGAACGACGACCGGTCGAAATGCGGATGTTCCTCGGCTTCCGGGAGGCTGAGCGCGATGGTTCGGACGGTGGCCTGGCTCATCTTCCGCTCTTCCGGAGGCAGAGGGAGGGGTCCGCGCCCCCAGGCGTGGGAGGGTGAGGGGCTATTGTGATGAGGGCGTAGCCCCGCAACCTCCAACTCCCTCTCCCCTTGGCAGAAGGGAACACACGACTCCTCAAGCCACCTCCCCCAACCGACGCAGCAACAACCGCCACCATTCGCCATGCCGCTGCAGGAACACCGCGTCCGGGAAGCCATGCTTGGCGACGTGGGCCTGCGGTACGCTGTCCCAGCCGGCGTGGCTGACGGTGACGCGGGTCTCGCCCTCGCCAACCGGTTCGAACAGGACTTCGACCTGGGTGGCCATGTCGGGTGTGAAGGTCGCCTGCCGCCAGCCAAAGGCCAGGCGCCGGCCCGGCTCCCAGGCGGTGACCTGACCGATCTCGAAGACCTTGCCGCCTTCACGGGTCTCGATCAGCCGCGCCTGTCCGTCGAACGACAGCACCCCGGGCTCGCGCGGCGTGAAGGCGAACAGGCCGTTCGGCGTCCACCACTGGCCGATCTCGGCGGTGAAGGCCTCGAAGGCGCGCGCCGGCGAGGCCTTCACCCGCAGGGCGACGACGACGCGGCTGGCCACTAGTCCGCCTCCACGTGCGCCTTGAAGGCGGCAAGCTGATGCGTCCACATCCGTTCGGTCTCTTCCAGCCAACGCAGCAGGTGAACCATGGGCTCGGGCCTCAGCTGATAGACGCGCACGCGGGCGTCGAAGTCGGGACTGGTCTCCTCGACCAGGCCCGACTGGCGCAGCGTGCGCAGATGGCGGCTCATGGCCGGCGGGGTCAGACCGGCGGCATCCGCCAGCTCGCCCGCGCGATATGGCCGCTGGCGCAGGAGCTCGACAACCATCCGACGGTGCGGATCGGCCAGGGCGGCCAGGGTCGCGTCAAGGCGGGCGGCGGTGCTCATTCCTTGTAGACGGTCGTCTTCAGGCCGATGTCCTTGGCGTCCCACTCATCCGGCGTCAGCACCTCGACGGTCTGGGCCACCGTCCAGATGTGACCTTCGGGGTCTTTGCAGCGGTAGGTGCGGTCACCGTAGAACTGGGTCTCCGGCTCGACGATGATGACCGCCCCGGCCTTGCGCGCCCGCTCGCAATGGTCGTCGACCGTACCCTCGCCGGGCGGGATCTGGATATGGACGGTCTGGGTCATCAGCCCGCCGATCGACGCGGGGCTCTTGTGCTCCCCGGTCCATTCATTGCCGACCATCACGAGGCTGTCGCCCCAGGACATCTGAGAGTGGGCCAGGTTGCCGGCCTCGTCCTCGATCAGCAGGGTCAGTTCGAAACCGAACGCAGCCTCGAGGAACGCCAGCGCCGCCTTCGGGTCCTTGTAGACAACAGCGGAAGAGAGGGCGGGATGAGCGGCCATGATG
>JAZJXN010000106.1:0-2890 GCA_040390885.1 Pseudomonadota bacterium
CGCTCGTGGCGCCCGATCCTCTCACGCGCCGCCGGGCCCGCCCAGCGCCCGGACGCAGCCTCGGCGCCAATCCGTCCGGGCGGTCCACCGGCGCGCCGCGGCCTGGCGCCGCGTCGCGGGCGGTCGTCCGGGCGACCCGCGTGACCAACACAGGCGGCCGCGCGGGGGGCCCGGCATCGTCGAGGCTGTCTGCTGGCCCGTGTTCGGCGCAGCAGCCGACATCACCGGTAGGCCGTCAGGGAGAAGGATCGGCCGTGAAGCGGGAGAGCCGGCGGAGGTCCGTTGGACAGGTCGTCGTCCACCCACCTGAGCTGCTCGAATGTGGCGGAGGGGTCCGAGGGCAAGCTTGCCTGATGGACGTTTCACCGCGACGTCGGTCCAGCCGGTCTTCAGATCCGGCCGACGGCCACGGCCAACCCCGGCCCGGCCGTCTGCGCGAGGGCGCTCGGAGTGGCGGTTGCGCCAACAGAAAAGGCGCCCGGCTCTGTCGAGGAACCGGACGCCCCAGACCATCGAACCGTCGCGCGGGGTCCGCGCCCGCCACGGGTTGGGCTAGGCGAGCGCGAAGCGTCGGTTCGAGGGTGTCGTTCAAGGCCTCCCGGGGCGGTTCAGGTCGGCGCTATAACCGACCCGTCGCACCCGTTGGGCGGCCGAAGGCGGCTATTCGTCCTCGGAGCCTTCCGGCCCACCGACCAGCAGCTCTTCCTCGATCTTCACCGCATTACCGCGCACGTCGGCTTCGATCTTGGCGGCCATGTCCGGATTGTTCTTGAGGAACTCGCGGACATTGTCGCGACCCTGGCCAATGCGCTGGTCGCCGTAGGAGAACCAGGAGCCGGCCTTGTCGATCACCCCGGCCTTCACGCCCAGGTCGATGATCTCACCGAGCTTGGAGATGCCCTCGCCGTACATGATGTCGAACTCGACCTCGCGGAACGGCGGGGCGACCTTGTTCTTGACCACCTTCACCCGGACGTTGTTGCCGATGATCTCGTCGCGGACCTTGATGGAGCCGGTCCGGCGGATGTCGAGGCGGACCGAAGCGTAGAATTTCAGCGCGTTGCCGCCCGTCGTCGTCTCGGGGCTGCCGTACATGACGCCGATCTTCATGCGGATCTGGTTGATGAAGATCACCAGGGTGCCCGACTTCGAGATCGAGGCGGTCAGCTTGCGCAGCGCCTGGCTCATCAGGCGCGCCTGCAGGCCGGGCAGACTGTCGCCCATCTCACCCTCGATTTCGGCGCGTGGCGTCAGGGCCGCGACCGAGTCGATGACGATGATGTCGACGGCGCCCGAGCGGACCAGGGTGTCGGTGATCTCGAGCGCCTGCTCGCCGGTGTCCGGCTGCGAGACGAGGAGTTCGTCGAGGTTGACGCCCAGCTTGCGAGCGTACTGCGGATCGAGCGCATGTTCGGCGTCGACGAAGGCGGCGGTGCCGCCGGCCTTCTGGACCTCGGCGACCACGTGCAGGGCCAGCGTCGTCTTGCCCGAGCTTTCCGGACCGTAGACCTCGACCACCCGCCCCTTGGGCAGGCCGCCGATGCCGAGCGCGATGTCCAGGCCGAGCGAGCCCGTCGAAACCGCCTCGACCTCGATCTTGCTCTTCGAGCCGAGCCGCATGACCGAACCCTTGCCGAACGCCCGGTCGATCTGGGTCAGCGCCGCTTCAAGAGCGCGCTGCTTTTCACCTTCGTCGCGTGTCACGAGTCTCAAAGCCGCCTGGTTCATGGGATGCCCCATCCTTATGCCGATTCTGGTCCCGCCCCCGCCGGATTGCGGAAGAACGCCTCGTCGATCAGTGATGGATAATGTGCATGGTTTGTTCTCGTTCGCAATATGTTCTTTTGGTCCCGCGGCGACGGGTCAGGTTCCGGTCCAGGCGGGCGCGCGCTTCTCCGCCCAGGCGGTCATGCCCTCTCGACAATCCTCGGAGGCGTAGGTCCCGCGCAGCGATTCCGCGGTGATCGGCCACAGCGCCTCGTCCGCCATCGACGGCGCCAGGCGGGCGATGCGCAGACTTTCCTGAACGGCCAGCGGCGCGCAGGCGGCGATCGCGTCCGCGAGCTCCAGCGCGGTGTCGAGCAGCGCCGCCTCGGGGACAACGCGGTTGATGACGCCGAGCGTATAGGCGCGTTCCACGGACAGCCGGCCGCCGGTCAGCAGCATCTCCATCGCCACAGCCCGCGGCGCCCGCTTGGGCAGGCGGAACACACCGCCGCCGCCGGCGATCAGGCCGCGCTGCACCTCCGGCAGGGCGATGACCGCGCCTTCGGCCGCCACCATCAGCTCGCAGGCCAGCGCCAGCTCGAGCCCGCCGCCGAGCACGACGCCGCTGACAGCCGCGATCCACGGCTTGCGGCGCTCAAGGCCATGGAAGCTGCGCCGCGGCCCACTGCCTTGTCCGCCGAGGACGCCGGAGGACACCTCGGCCAGGTCGGCGCCGGCGCAGAACATTCCCGGCGCGGACGAGGCGATCACACCCACGCGGATTTCGGGATCGCGCTCAGCTTCCTCGGCCGCCGCGACCAGCTGGTCGCTCATGGCCCTGTTGAGCGCATTGCGCTTCTGCGGACGGTTGAGCCGCAGCACCATCACATGCCCCCGGCGCTCCACCAGCACCTGCTCGGCGTCCGCATCGCTCATCGTCGTCTCCACGCTCATACCGAGACCAGCCCCTAACGGCCTGACGTCGCGCGAGGCAACCATCGCATTGGCGCCGACAGGCCGCCGCCGACGCCGTATGACCGGGCGGTCATCCTCCGGAGCCCCATCCATGAGTCGCAACTTCACCCTGCTCCTCAGCAGCTGGCTGCTCAGCGGCTCGGCCCTGATGCTGTTCGACGGCGCGCGGGGGATCCTGACCTTCGTCTTCGTGGTGCTCGGCTGGCTG
>JAZJXN010000106.1:2900-27134 GCA_040390885.1 Pseudomonadota bacterium
CTGGCTGGTGGCGCTGGTGCTGCACGAGTTCGGCCACGCCTACGTCGCCTGGAAGGCCGGAGACCACACCGTCGAGACCAACGGCTACCTGTCGATGGACCCGCTTCGCTACGCCGACGTCGCCACCAGCCTGGTGATCCCGGTGATCGTGCTGGCCATCGGTGGCCTCGCCCTGCCCGGCGGCGCGGTCTATCTGCGCGAGGACCTGATGCGCAGCGCGGCCTGGCGGTCGGCGGCGTCGCTGGCCGGGCCGGCGGGCACGCTGTTGATGCTGATCCTGCTCGCGGTGGCGCTGGCCGTGGGCGGCCTCGGCGGCTGGGACGGCGCGCTGTGGCCGGCGATCGCGCTGCTGGCGCTGTTCCAGGCCATGGCCCTGGTGCTCAACCTGCTGCCGGTTCCGGGGCTGGACGGCTGGGGCGTGATCAGGCCGTTCCTGCCCGACGGGGTCCGGGCGAAGCTGCGGCCGGTCGAGCGCTGGGGCATCTTCGTCTTCATCGGCGCGCTGTTCTTCGTGCCGGGCGTCTCAAGCGTGGTGTTCGGCATCGCCTTCGATGTGGCGTCTCTGTTCGGCGTCGACGGCAGACTGGTCGCGACCGGCTACGACGCCTTCGAGTTCTGGAAATAGACGGACCGGGGACACGCACCCTTCGGGTGCATGTCCCGTCGCCTGTCTACTTCGCGCTCGCGATGTAGCCGTCGATGACCTTTTCCAGCACGGTCAGCGGCACGCCGCCCGACAACAGACCCACGTCGTGGAACTTGCGGATGTCGAACTTGGCGCCCAACGCCTTGCGGGCCTTGTCGCGCAGGCGCAGCCACTCGATCTTGCCGACCATGTAGCTGCAGGCCTGACCCGGCCACACAACATAGCGCTCGATCTCGGTGATGGCCGAGGATTCCTGGTCGCCGATGGTGTCGACGTAGTATTTCACCGCCTGTTCGCGGCTCCAGCGCTTGTCGTGCATGCCGGTGTCTACCACCAGGCGGACGGCGCGGAACATGGCGTCGTGGATCATGCCGATGTGGCCGTTCACGTCGTCCTCGTACATGCCCATCTCGACCGCCAGCTGCTCGGCGTAGAGCGCCCAGCCTTCGCTGTAGCCCGAGAAGCCGATCATCTTGCGGATCAGCGGCAGGTCGCCGGCCTCGTTGTTCAGCGCCAGCTGCAGATGGTGACCCGGAATCGCCTCATGGTAGGTCAAGGTCGGCAGGGTGAAGCGCGGCTGTTCCTTGCTGTCCCGCAGATTGATCCAGTAGATGCCCGGGCGCGAGCCATCGAGCGTCGGCGAGTTGTAGTAGCCGCCCGGCGCGCCGGCCTCGATGGCCTTGGGCACGCGGCGAATCTCCAGCGGGGCCTTGGGCAGCTGGCCGAAATACTTCGGCAGCTTCGGCGTGATGGCCGCGACCTTCTTGTTCAGGTCGGCGATCAGCTGGACCTTACCCTCGTCGGTGTTCGGATAGTGCTGCTTGGGATCGGCATACATCTGCCGGAAGCGCTCGCCGACCGTGCCGCTGGTGTAGCCGGCCTTGCGCATGAGCTTGTCGGCTTCCGCGCCGAGGCTGGCGACCATGTCGAGGCCGATCTTGTGGATCTCGGCCGGGCTGATCTTGGAGGTCGTGTAGTTCTCCAGGGCTGTGCGGTAGTACTCCTCGCCCTTGGGCAGGCGCCAGACGCCGGCGTCGTGCACGGCCTTGCCGCGCCATTCCTTGAGCAGGGCGGCCTGGCGTTCGAGCGCCGGGCGGACCTTCTCCTGATAGAGCTTGCCGGCCTGGCCGGCATAGTCGCCCTCGATGCCCTTCTCCTTGGTTCGGCGAGCGACGGAGGTGACGAGCGGGACCGCGTCGGTAGGAACGCCGAGCATGTTACCGAACTGGATCAGCGCCTTGTCGATGGTGAAGTCGGCGGGAATCACGCCGAGGGCGGCGTCGTGGCGGCCGACCTCGACCTCCTGGTCGAGCACGCGCCCGAAGGCCTCCATCCGCGCCATGTAGGCGTCGGCGTCGGCTTTGGTCTCGATGACATGCTGGCTGTCGAGGAAGTCCGGCCCCTGCTGGTAGGCGCCGGTCAGCTGGGTGATGACGTACGGGGCGCCGCCGTAGGCGCCGTTGTAGTCGTACTTCTCGGTGAACGCCTTGCTGACGCCCAGCACGAACTCGACGGTGTCGTAGTTGGTGGCGTCGAGGCCCGAGAGCTTCTTGCGGTCGAAGGTGCGCAGCGTCTTCAGCTGCTCGAGACTGGTCTGGCCGTTTTCCTTGATGGCCGTCAGGGAGAAGTCGGACAGCGCCGACTTGGTCCAGGCCAGGGCGTCCTTGTCGAGGCCAAGGCTGGTGGCCGCTTCCGGCGACCGACGCAGCTGCGCGTCGACAACGGCTTCGTAGAAGGCGTTGACCTTCTTGACCTCGGCCGGGTCGCTGCCCGGCGCGGCGGCGGCGAAGACGTCCTTGGGCGAGATCGCCACGGCGACAGCGGTCGCGGCGGCGGCGGAAAACAGCAATTCACGGCGATTTTGCACGGGGTCAGCCCTCCGGGTGCAGGTTCCTCTTGGAACCAGCCGTAGGCTGACAAGGCGGGAGGAGCAACGCGGCGGCCGGTTAATTCGCGGTAATGGGCCCGACCGCCTGGCCGGACCCCCTCCGCGGCCTCGCTACTGAACCGACGCGCCCTTGGCCCAGTCGGTCTTGAGCACGACCTTGGTGACCTCGTTCTGCTGTTCCTTGAACATCCTGTAGCCCTCCGGCGCGTCCTCGAGCGGCAGGCGGTGGCTGATCAAGAAGGTGGTGTCGATCCGGCCCTCGCCGATCATCTCGAGCAGCGGTCGCAGGTACTTCTGAACATGGGTCTGTCCGGTCTTCACCTGCAGCCCCTTCTGCATCAGGGCGCCGATGGGGATCTTGTCGCCCATGCCGCCGTAGACACCGGGCACCGAGAGCCGACCGCCCTTGCGG
This sequence comes from Pseudomonadota bacterium, assembly GCA_040390885.1. Taxonomy (GTDB): domain Bacteria; phylum Pseudomonadota; class Alphaproteobacteria; order Caulobacterales; family Caulobacteraceae; genus Caulobacter. The sequence continues at coordinate 5,847 of JAZJXN010000106.1, forward strand.
CACGCCAGGATCACCTCGCGCAGGACGTGGGGGCGGTCGGTGCCCAGCTTGGTGGTCGCCTTCACCGCGTCGATCACGTTGTCGATCGTAAAGCCGTGGCTCTCCATGCCGACCGCGTCGATACAGGCGTCCGGGCCGATACCGCCGGTCATCTCCATCAGCGCCTCGCGAACCTTGACGTCGTGATAGTTGATGACCTCGGCGCCCATCGACTTCGCCAGTTCCAGGCGGCGCGGATAGTGGTCGATAGCGATCACGCGATGGGCGCCCATCAGCAGAGCGCTCTGGATCGCGAACAGCCCGACAGGCCCGCAACCCCACACCGCGACGGTGTCGCCCGGCTCGATGTCGCAGTTCTCCGCCGCCATCCAGCCGGTCGGCAGAATGTCTGACAGGAACAGCACCTTGTCGTCCTCGAGTCCGTCCGGGATCACGATCGGACCGACGTCGGAATACGGCACGCGCACATATTCCGCCTGCCCCCCGGCATAGCCGCCGGTCATGTGCGAATAGCCGAACAGGCCGCTGGCGGAGTGGCCGTAGGCGATCTCGGACAGGTCGGCCTTATCGGCCGGGTTGGAGTTGTCGCAGGCCGAGAACTGTTGCTTGCCACAGTGGAAGCACTGGCCGCAGGCGATCACGAACGGCACGACGACGCGCTGCCCCTTTTGCAGGCTGCTGCCGGGGCCAGTCTCGACCACCTCGCCCATGAACTCATGGCCGAGGATGTCGCCCTTGTGCATCGACGGAATGTAGCTGTCGTACAGGTGAAGGTCGGAACCGCAGATGGCGGTCGAGGTGATCTTGATGATGGCGTCGCGGGGATTGACGATCTTGGGATCGGGCACAGTGTCCATCCGGACGTCGTGCTTTCCGTGCCAGGTCAGGGCGCGCATGGGCTCTACTCTCTTGATGAAGGCTGGTGCGCTCAGGCGCGAGGGGCGGCGTCGGGGGCTTGCGACGTGGAGATCTCGCCGGTCTCCATCAGCTGCTTGAAGCGGCGCAGGTCGTGGCGCGCCTGGACCTTCGGCTCCCGCTGAAAGAGCTTGGCGATCAGCTTGCCGAGGTCGCCGCCGGGCGGGTCGTAGACGATGGTCGCGGTGACCTCGGTCCCGCGCCCCGGCGGTGCGTCCCGGAATTCGATCAGGCCGGTGTTCTTGATGTCGGCGCCCTCCTCCGACTCCCATTCGAGCAGCCGGCCGGGTTCATCCCGCGTGATCACCGAGGTCCATTCGACGGTCTTGCCGGCCGGCGCCTTCACCACCCAGTGGGAGCGGCGATCGTCGGACACCGTCACCGACTCGATGTTCTCCATGAAGGCCGCGAGGTTCCCGAAGTCCCGCCAGTAGGCGTAGAGCTCCTCGCGCGGGCGATTGATGGTCACGGTGCGGCCGACGAGCGCGGCAGCGTCCCAGCTTCGCGCCTCGGCGGCTTCGTGGGCGACGTCGCGCTGATGCACGGCGGCCGTGAGCGGCGCATCGCTGGCGAGCGCCTTCTCGAGATTGTCGGACATGGTGTGGATCTCCTCGGGCCGGAAGAACCACCCATGCGGCGAGGCGTTCCCGAACATCCGAAAGAGATGTCGCTAGGTCGTGCAGCCGACAAAGCGCTGGTCGATCAGGTGTTTACGCCGCGGACGCGGCGCCCTGGAGCTGCTGCTTGACCCGTTCCGCGAGCGTCTTGATGTCCAGTGGCTTGGCCAGGAACGACACGCCGGTCTCACCCTCGAGCAGGTCGGAGAATTCGGCCTCGGCGTAGCCGCTGATGAACATCACCGGGGCGTCGCCGAGATAGACGCGCGCCTTCTTGAGCAGCGTCGGTCCGTCCATGCCGGGCATCATCACGTCACTGAGCAGCAGGTCGATACGGCCGGCATACTCCTCGGCCAACAGCAGGGCCTGTTCGCCGTCGCCTGCCTCGATCACCTCGTAGCCGCGCTTGCGCAGCAGGCTGGCGGCGATGCCGCGCACGGCCTCCTCGTCCTCCACGAACAGGATGCGGCCGACGCCCGACAGGTCGCGGGCGGCGCGCGGGCGGGCCAGGGTGGCGACCGGCGCCGGGACCGGCCGGGGCGCGGTGGCCGAACCGACGTGGACGGGCAGGAAGATGCGGAAGGTCGCGCCCTCGCCGACGGGACTCTCGACGTGGATCCAGCCGTCCGACTGCTTGACGATGCCATAGACCTGGGCGAGGCCCAGGCCCGTGCCCTCGCCTACAGCCTTGGTGGTGAAGAAGGGGTCGAAGATCTTGCCCAGGACATCGGCCGGAATGCCCGGGCCGTCATCGCGGACCTCGATCATGGCCATGTCGCCCATCGGCGCGCCGGCGTAGCCGAGAGCCGGGGCGTCGACCTGGGTCACCCGTCCGGTGCAGAGCCTGATCTTGCCGCCGCCCTTGGCGCTGATCAGCGCGTCCTGAGCGTTGAGCACCAGGTTCATGACCGCGATCTCGAGTTGCCCCTTGTCGACCTTCACCAGCGGCAGGTTGCGGCCGTAGTCGGTCTCCAGCTTGACGTTCTCGCGCACGAGGCGGCGCAGCAGCACCTCGAAGTCGCTGATCGTCTCGCCGAGGTCGAGCACCTCGCGCTGCAGGGTTTCCTGGCGACTGTAGGTCTTGAGCTTGCGGACCAGATCGGCGGCGCGGGACGAGGTGCTCTTGATCGAGCTCAGGCCCTCGTAGCTGGGATCGCCGAGAGGGTGGCGCTCCATCAGCTCGTCGAGGCGAAGCTGGATGGCGGTCAGCAGGTTGTTGAAGTCGTGCGCGATGCCGGCGGCGAGCTGGCCGATGGCCTGCATCTTCTGGCTCTGGGCCAGCTGCAGCTCGATCTGCTTCTGCTCGGTGACGTCGATCAGATAGGCGCTGAGGCGCCCGTTGGTGCGCGCCAGGTAAAGGTGCGAGATCCGTGCAGGATTGTGGGCCAGACGGACCTCGATCGGCCCCGCCTGTCCCTCGGCGGCGCCGAAGCCGGCATCGATGCGCGAGTGCGGGTCGATCAGGTCGCCGAAGGTCAGGCCGGCGGCGGCCTTTCCGGCGGTCATGGCGGTGAGGGCCGGATTGGCCTCGACGATGACGGCGGAGAACACCTCCTCGCCGTCCAGCATCGCGGCGCCGAACGGCGACGCGGCGGCGAGGGCGTCGAGGGCCGCGGGACCGCGCACGCTCGGCGCAGCGGGAATGGCCAGGGCGGCCTCGGTGAGCACCGGCGCCTCGCCCGTCAGACGCAGGGGTTCGGCAGCGGCCGGCTCGAGACGCACCAGGAAGCGGCTGGCGCCCATCGGAGAGACGATCAGGGGGCGATCCTCTCCGGATATGCGGACAGCGGCGCGCGCGACCTCGCCCTTGCGGGCCTTGCCGAGGGCGGCGAACAGACCGGGCGCGGCGGCGCCGTTGCGCGGCAGGCGCTTGAGGATGCCGAGCGCCTCGCGCCAGGCGCCGTTGGCGGCATGGACACGGCCGTCGGGGCCGGCCACCGCGGCGGCTTCGGTCAGGGCCTCGACGAAGGTCTCGGCGCCGTCCTCGTCGATCTCGATGGGGGCGGACGAACCGCGGAAGCCGATCAGGCCCAAACAGGCGACGGCGGCGAGGCCGACTAGCAGCAGCATCCCGGCCAAGGTGACCGGCCCCTGTCTCCAGGCCGGAACCGACGCCAGCGCCAGGGCGGCGAGAAAGCACAGGCCCGCGCCCCATATCCAGGGGTCGAAACGCCGCTCACGCGGCTCCGCAGGCGTCGGGTCGGCCATCAGCTCTGCCGCGATTGACGAATCACGCATCGATCTTACTCGCTAAAGCGGTCGGGCGCGCCCACCGCTACCGCGGGAGGCTTGCCGGCGCTGGGCGGCGCCGAGGATGAAGCCGATGACCTTGGCCACGGCTTCGAAGTGGGACTCGGGAATCTGCTGGTCGACCTCGACGGCCGCATAGAGCGCGCGGGCCAGCGGCGGGTCCTCGACGATGGGCACGCCGTGCTCCTCGGCCAGGGCCCGGATACGCAGCGCCAAGTCATCCAGCCCCTTGGCGACGCACTCGGGCGCGCCGGTCACCCCGGCTTCGTAGCGCAGCGCCACGGCGTAGTGGGTCGGGTTCATCACCACCACGGTCGCGGTCGGGACGCTCTGCATCATCCGGCGGCGTGATCGCTCGGCGCGGATCTGCTTCTGCTTGGCCTTCACGTGCGGGTCGCCGTCGGACTGCTTGTACTCGTCCTTCAGCTCTTCGCGCGTCATCCGCATCTTCTGGGTGAAGCGGATCTTCTGCCAGATGAAGTCGACCAGCGCGGTCGCAGCGAGGAAAGCCATCACCGAATAGAACAGCGCCTTGAGGATTTCAGCGCACAGCGGCAGCATCGCCGCCGGATCGAGCGCGGCGAGCTGGCCCAGCTCTCCCCAGTGCGATTTCAGGGTCAGCCAGGCGACCCAGCCGGTGACGAAGATCTTCAGCACCGACTTGAGAAACTGCACGAAGCCGTCGATGCCGAAGATCTTCTTGAAGCCCTCCATGGGAGAGACCTTCTTGAAATCCGGCTTCAGCTTTTCCCCGGTCCACATCAGGCCGGTCTGGAAGACGTTGCCGGCAAAGCCCGCGAGGGCGGCGGCGAACAGCACCGCGATCAGCGTCGGGGCCGCGGCCATGGTCGCCTGCTGGCCGATCAGCATCAGGCCGCCGCTCGACAGGTCGTAGTCCTGCGGATGGGCCACGAACGGCAGCAACTGCATGGCCATGTCGCGCGCGAACCAGCCACCGCCGATGGCCAGCACGCTGAAGGCGCCGACCAGCGACGCCAGCTGGCTGATGTCCTGCGACTTCGCGATGTCGCCCTTCTTGCGGGCGTCCTCGAGCTTCTTGGGTGTCGGCTCTTCTGTTTTTGAACCCGCGTCCTCGGCCATCTAGGCGAAGACCTCGAGCAGGTCGCGATAGCGGCCGGTCCAGATCATGCCGATCGTCCCCAGGCTGAGGGCGAAGATCGACAGGCCCAGGATCACCGACAGCGGCGTGGCGACGAAGAAGATCTGGAACTGCGGCATCACCCGGCCGACCAGGCCCGCGGCGAGGTTGAACACGATCGAGAACACGATCACCGGCGCCGCCAGCTGGATGCCGAGCGCGAACGAACCGGCCACCGTCTGCACCGCCAGCGTCGCCGCGTCGGCGACCGGCACCGTGCCGCCGAACGGGAACAGGTTGTAGGAGTTGAACATCGCCGCGAAGAACAGGTGATGCAGGTTGGTGGTCATCAGCAGCACCGTCCCCATCAGGGTGAGGAAGGTCGACAGCGTGGCATTGGGCTGGGCCTGGGACGGGTTGACCGTCTGGGCGAAGCCGAGGGTCGTCTGGGTCGAGACCACCTCGCCGGTGGTGGCCAGGGCGGTGAAGAACAGCCGCATGATGGCGCCCATCATCAGGCCGATCAGCACCTCGCGGATCACCGCGCCGGCAGCGCCGCTGATCGCCGAGGGCACCGGCACGCTCGGTGCGACCAGCGGCGCCATCAACAAGGCGACCAGCAGGGCGAAGGAGAGGCGGATGCGCGGCGAGACGCTGGCGTCGCCCAGGCCGGGGACGAGCATGACCATGGCCCCGATCCGCGCGAACACGAGACCGGCGGCGTAGACTTGGGCAGCGGTGGCGTAGCTCTCCACCCTTCGGCTCACATGGCCGCGATGCGGGCGGCGATCTGGTTCATGAACCCGGCCATCAGCGCCCCCATCAGCGGCAGGAAGATCAGCAGCGACGCGAAGATGGCGACGATCTTGGGGGCGTAGACCAGGGTCGCTTCCTGGATCTGGGTCAGGGCCTGGAACAGGCCAATGCCGACGCCGACGACGAGGCCGACGATCAGCACCGGCGCCGACAGCTGCAGGGTCAGCCAGATGGCGTCGCGCGCGACGTCGAGAACCTCGGCGCTGTTCATCAGGAAAGCCTCGTACTGAAGGGAATCGGCAGGTCCGTCAGACTGGGCCCGACATGGTTAATGCCGGTTTACGAACGGGCCGGAAGAGACGAGGCTGGCGCCATGCTCGATCCTGTTCTCATTGACCGCGTGGAGCGGCTGACCCGGCGGCTGGGCCGTCCGGCGGTGGTCGGAATCGCGGGTGCGCAAGGCTCGGGGAAGACCACGCTCGCCCGCGCCGTCGCAGCGCGGATGGGCGGCGCCGCCTTCTCGCTCGACGACGTCTACCTGACCCGGATCGACCGGCAGGCGATGGCGGCGCGGGTGCATCCGCTGTTCGCGGTGCGCGGCGCGCCCGGAACCCACGATCTCGACCTCGCTCACGCGACGCTGGACAGCCTCAGGGCCGGCCGCGCCACATCGCTCCCCCGCTTCGACAAGCTCGCCGATGACCGGGCCACGCCGGTCCTGTTCGCCGGGCCGGCGGAGGTGATCCTGATCGACGGCTGGTGTCTGGGCGCCCTCCCCCAGGATGAGACGGCGCTGATCGCCCCGGTCAACGCGCTTGAGCGCGACAGTGACCGGCTGGCGGTCTGGCGAGCTCACGCGAACAAGGCCCTAGCCGGTCCCTATCAGGTCTTCTTCGACCGCCTCGACGCCATCATTCACCTGGCCGCGCCGTCGTTCGACACGGTGCTGGACTGGAGATGCGAGCAGGAGGCGGAGCTGATGGGCCTGTCGCCGGCGGAGCTTCCCGAGGCGCGGCGCGGCGAGCTGGCGCGATTCATCCAGCACTTCGAGCGCATCACCCGGCATATGCTGGCCGGCGGCCTGCGGGCGGACATGACTGTCCCCCTGGCGATCGACCGCAGCCTGCTGGCCTGAGCGCAAGAAAAAGGGCGGCCAAAGCCGCCCTCTCCCTTCAATTCCAGCCGCTGATGTTACCAGCCGCGGCGGTCGCCGTAGCCGTATCCGTAGCGGTTGCCGTCACGAGCCTCGGCCCAGACCCGGCGCTCGAGACGCTGGAGACGCTGCTCGAGGATGGCGACCTCGCGACGGTCGAGACCCCGGCTGGCGCGGAAATGACGCTCCTGGTCCGAGATACTGCGCATCTCGTACTGCAGGCCCCGAGCCTCGCGGGGCGACAGGCGACCGGTCCGTTCGGCCCGGCGGATCTGGTCGCGGAGGCGTTGCTGCTGGTTGTTGATGTGCTGGCCAGCGCCAGCCGGACGCTCGTAGCGGTCGTAGCCGTAGGACTGGGCGGAAGCCGCGCCCGCGGCGCCGGTCAGGGTGGCGATGGCGGCGGCGGCGATCAGGATCTTCTTCATGTTCCTCACTCCTTGTGTCGGTCCCGAGGCCGGTTCGACCGGGTGTGCGGGACGTTGCAAGGATGAGAATGCACGGGTCGGCCTGAGCCGAACCTGAGCCGCTCGTTGTTTTCCGTTCAGGTAGATGAAGCGCCTAGATCGGCATCCTCATGATCTCCTGATAGGCGGAGATGACCTGGTCGCGGACCGCCATGACCGTCTCAAGGCTGGCCTCGGCCGACGAGATGGCGGTGACCACGTCGATAAGCTCGGCCTTGCCGGCGACCTGTTGCGCGATCTGGGTTTCGGCGTGCTTTGAGCTCTGCACGGCGTCGGTCATCACCGACTTCAGCAGATCGCCGAAGTCCTGGCCGCCACCGGTCGCGGCTCCGCCGATCTGCGGAGTCATCCCGCCCTGGGTGGCGGCATAGGCCTTGGCGGCGGCGAGCGGGGTGACCATGGTCTAGGTCCTACTTCCGCAGCAGATCGAGGGTGCGCATCTCCATGGAGCGCGCCGTCTCGATGACGTTGATGTTGGCTTCGTAGGCGCGTTGCGCTTCCTTCATGTCGAGCGCTTCGATCAGCGGATCCACATTGGGCAGCTGCACATAACCCTGCGGGTTCGCGGACGGATGGCCCGGATCGTAGGTGGTGCGGAAATCCTTGCCGTCGGGCTCGATGCGGCTCATCCGCACGCCCTCGCCGCCGCCGACCGCCTTGGGTTCAAAGATCGGCACCTGCCGGCGATAGGGATCGCCGCCGGGCGTGCGCGCGGTCGAATTGGCGTTGGCCAGGTTCTCGGCGATGATCCGCATCCGCGCCTGCTGCGCGCGCATGCCGGACGAGGCGACCATCATCGCGGTGGCGGACTCGGATTTGATCTGCGGCATCTAGGCCCCCTTACCGGCCCGGCGGCCGGGCGGCCATGCGGAGCAGGGCCATGGATTTCTGATAGAAGCCGATGGCGGCGTCGTACTGCATCCGCGCCTCCGACATCTTGATCATCTGGTCCTCGAGAACGACTGAGTTGCCGTCCAGCGTTGTCTCGGAGTCGACACCCTTCACCGACCTGTAGGCGCCGGCCCCTCCAGGTCGCTTGGTCGATCCGGGCATGTGGCCGGCCGCAGTCTGCACCGGCTGCATCGCCGTGCCTGCCTGGCTTTGCAGGGCGGCCGAGAAGTTGAACGCCTTGAGGTCGCGGGGGCCGTAGCCGGGCGTATCGGCATTTGCCACGTTCTGGGCGATCACGCGCTGGCGCTCGCCCAGGTAGCCGAGCCGCTGCCGCAGCATCGCGAAAAGGGGAATCTGCGACGTGTCCATTGAGCCGACATGGTGAACAAACAGGGTTAATCGCGCCTTAAGGGTTACAGGGCGAGAAGCGGACGAACCCCTTTCCGGCGCCCCGTCCCCATGGAATTCACAGAAATCCTTCGCGCCATCTTCGCCCTGGCGGTGACGCTCGGTCTGGTCGGGCTCGCGGCGGTGGCCATGCGTCGGTTCGGACCCGACGCGCTGGCGCGATTCCAGCCGGTCCGTAAGGAACGCAGGTTGGTGCTGATCGAAAGCCTGGTGCTCGATCCCGCCCGGCGACTGGTGCTCATCCGGCTCGATGACGAGGAACGACTGGTGCTGCTGGGCGAAGGCCGCACGCTGGAGACGCTGAAGAAGACGCCTGCCCCGCGCCGCAAGGCCGCGGAGGATGCAAGCTGATGCCCGGCATCTTCGTCAAACTCTGGAAAGCGCTGTTCGACATCCGCCGCGAGGACATGAAGAAGGCGCTCGGCCTGTCCTTCCTGACCCTGATCGCGAGCCTGATCGTGCCAGCGGCCGCCGTCGCCCAGGCGGTCAATATCGACCTCGGCAGCGGCGCCGGCCTGACCGACCGGGTGGTGCAGCTGATCGGCCTGCTGACGGTGTTGTCGCTGGCCCCGTCGATCGTGATCATGACCACCAGTTTCGTGCGCATCGTGGTGGTCCTCAGCCTGCTGCGCACGGCGCTCGGTCTGCAGCAGAGTCCGCCCAACGCAGTGATCATCAGCCTCTCGCTGTTCCTCACCGCCATCGTCATGGGCCCGACCCTGCAGCGCTCCTACGACGAGGGCATCAAGCCGCTGCTCGACAAGCAGATCGAGCTGCCGCAGGCGTTTGACGCCGCCAGCGACCCGGTGAAGGCCTTCATGCTGACCCAGGTCGACCGCGAGGACCTGGCCCTGTTCATCCGGCTGTCCAAGATCGAGAAGCCGGCGACCATCGGCGATACGCCGATCCGCGTCGTCACCCCCGCCTTCATGATCAGCGAGCTGAAGCGCGCCTTCGAGATCGGCTTTCTGCTGTTCGTGCCGTTCCTGGTCATCGACCTGGTGGTGGCGAGCGTGCTGATGAGCATGGGCATGATGATGCTGCCCCCAGTGGTGGTCAGCCTGCCGTTCAAACTGATCTTCTTCGTGCTGGTGGACGGCTGGCGGCTGGTCGCGGGAAGCCTGGTCGAAAGCTTCCAGCGCGGTCCGATCGGCGGCGGCTAGACTAGCCGGCCGTGGGCGCCGCCGCGGCGGCCGACTTCATCGGCGCCGGGCCCGTGGGCGCCGGCTTGTCGCGGAAGCGTTGCTTCATCTTCGCCACCCAGCCCGCAAAGCCTTCGTTGTCGGCGACCGTGCGGCTGAAGTCGTTGGCGGTCAGGGTTCCACCGTCAGCGGCGGCGAAGGCCACGCGCAGGGCGTCGGGATTGCGAGACTGGTCGATGTAGCCGTCGTAGCGCTGGCGCAGGCGGCCAAGGGCCGCGTCGTCGCCGGCCAGGCTATAGGCGACGCCGGCGCGCAGCAGCTTGGCCTCCTCGTCGGGGCGCAGCGGCAGCGGCGACTTCCAGCGGTCGCCGAGGCCGGTCTCGAACAGCGATCCCGCCATTGCCCAGTCCTTGGCCTTCCAGGCGATTTCGGCGCGGATCTCGCGGGCGTCCGGCGACTTGTCAGGCTCGATGATCTCGGCGGCGGCCTCGAGGCGGCCCAGGCTCATCAGCGCGCGGGCGGTGATGATGCGTCGCTCGATGTTCAGCGCGTTGGGCAGCACCGTGGTGCGGCTGTTGTTGATCGCCTGCAGCGCCTGCTCCGGCTTGCGGTTCATGAGCTGGATCAGGGCCAGGTCGGTGGCGACCTGGGCCTTGGGCACCCCGTCCAGCCGGTTGTCGACCTGGTACTGCAGCAGATCGCCGGCCTGGCTCAGCAGGTCGACGTCGACCAGGCGGCGCACCAGCTTGCGGACCATCAGGTCACCATCGGCGCCGATTGGGGTCAGGTCCTTGAAGTCGTAGAACAGGGCCAGGGCCTGGATCGGCTCCAGTCCGTCGGCCATCCCGTCCAGGAACAGGGCCCGGAAGGCAGTGGCGAGGTCGTTCTGCAGCTGCACCGCTTGGGGCAGGTCCGGCAGGCGCGCGCCGGCCGAGCGCAGCGCCTCGAGCGCCTCGCGATAGCGCCCCTGGCCAAGGTAGAGCTGCCCGAGCGCGCGCACCGTCTCGAGCTCGGTCGCCCCGCCGCGCCAGCGGTAGCGCAGTCCGTCGTAGGCCGTGGCCGCCTGAACCGGCGTGATCTTGCCAAGTTCGAGCTGCAGTTGGGTGGCGCGCAGCAACGCCGGCGTCGCCAGCTGGTCGAGCGGCGCCGTGGCGATCGCCTGGTAGACGGCCAGGGCGCCGGTCTTGCGCCCCTGGGCCTCGAACATCTTCGCCTGCACGAGCCGGATGGCGAGCTGCTCGGCATTGGGGATGGTTCGGTCGGCCAGCGCTTCGTTGATGCGGCTCTGGGCGGCCGAAAGGTCGCCGAGCTCGAGCGCCGCCTCGGCGTCGGCGCGCAGGAAGCGGGCCTTCCAGACGGGCGGGAATTGGCTGATGGCGATCGCGCCGGCCGCGAACTTGGTGCGGGCGTCGGCCCACTGACCGGCCCGGGCGGCGAGATAGCCGCGCCAGACGGCGCTGGATGGATCGTCGGCGAGCACGCCTATCGCGAAGTCGGTCTCGGCTTCCTTGTCGCGGCCCGCCATGGTCCTGGCGATGCCGCGCAGGCCGCGGAACTCGGGCTTGCCGGCGATGGTCTCGTCCTGGCGGGCGGCGGCGTTGAGCACGCCGATCGCCTCGTAGCTGAGCTCCGCGCCGATCAGGAACCGGGCCAGAGCCATGCGCGCCTCGACCGGCGCACCATCGCCCTTGCCCGCCTCTTCAGCGGCGGCGTCGGTCAGGGCGCCGTATCGGGGCATGAAGCCGCCGGCGCCGACCTTGGCCCAGCTTTCGTCGATGAGCCCCGGCATGCCGGCGGCCTGCGGGGCGCCATCGCCAGCGGCAGCCTGCTTGTCGCCGCCGGCCGAGACGGGCGACAGGGCCAGTCCAGCCGGCCGGCCGATGCGGACGAGATCGCCCTGGGCCAGCACCTGAAGGTCGGTGGCGTACGGCTCGATGGCGAGGCCTTGGACCGTCGGCAACATCGCCATCTCGACATAGTCGCGGCGCCCGTCGAGACCCTTCGAGGGCGCCAGGGCGGTGACCACGGCGATGCGGTCGCCCACCGCCGGATCGTCCATCCAGATCGCGGCAGTGGCGCCTGCCAGCACGGCGGTCAGAGCGGCCTGCGCCGACTCGCCGTCACGCTCGATCGTGACCTTGCCCGGCGCGTTCTGCTGACCCGCGCCCATGACCAGGGTCCAGCTGGCGCCCTGCCCGACCAGCGAGATCGGCGTCGCGCGCGGGGCGACGATGCGTACAGCGCTGTAGTCGCGCCCCTTCACGGCCTGAATGCGCCGGAACTGCGAGACCCCGCGCGGGGCCTTGGAGACGTCGATGGCGGCCGGCGTGTCGAACACCAGCCAGACCGCTTCACCGCGCCGGAACAGAGCGGCGCCGGCGGGGTTGGCCCAGTCAAAGCGCAGCCGGACCTGGGGCCCGGAGAGCTCGGACGACATGCGAACGACGCCGCCGGCGGGCATGGGATTGGGTCGCGATGTTCGTGGCGACGGCTCGGGGCCCGGCGAGGTCGCCTCGGCGACGGCCGCTGCGGCCGGCACGGGCGCGGCCGGGGCGTCGGGACGCTTGAACAGATTGACGAAGATAGCGCCGTCGTCTGACCCGACCTTGGCCTCGGCCTCATCGGCGAGCTTCAGGTCCACCTCGAGACCACCGCCGACGTGGCGAGCCTCGACGCCCTTCAGCCACTTCGGCGGAAACACCTTGAGATTGGACAGGTCCGGTTTGGCGTCGCGGCTGAAGCGCAACGTGAGGGTCTGGCCACTGCGGCGGTGCGAGACGCGAGCGCCGCCGGCCCAGCGGAACTCGATCCGCGTGAAGTCCTTGGCCTGAGCGGTGCGCACCTCCAGCGGCGAGGCCGCGGCGTAGGCCGGCGTCGTCAGGCCGGCTGGAGCCGCCACCGAAACGATGCAGGCCGCCGCGACGCCCGAACGCAGAAGGGCGCGGAAACGCATTTAGCCAGCCTTGGCCGGGGCCGGCGGAGCGGCGGCGGGCGCGGCCGGCGGCGGAGTCGCGGCCGCGGTGGCGGCGGGCTTGGGCGCGGGCTTCGCCGGCGCGCGGGCCGCCTGGGCGCGCGGCTTGGCGGGCGCAGCGGCGGCGGTCGCGGCGGGCGCGGCCGGGGCGCCGGCGGCCGGCTCCTGAATGGCGGCGCGGGCATCTGCGAGGGCGCTGTTGGCCGCGAAGCGCTTGGCCAGGCTTTCGGTCAGACGCTTGGCTTCGACCGGCGGCATCTGGGCGAGGATGGCGGCGAGCGTGCGCTCCTTCATCTTCGCGGCGATCGGCAGCCGGACGGAGTCTTCGAGCAGGGTAAAGCGGGCGGCGGCGTCCTTGGCCTTCATCGCCGAGAACACCGTCACGAGCCGCGTCATCTCGGCCTGCGACTGGGTATCGGCCTGGCCGAGCAGGCCCTGGACGTCGCCCTTCAGCGCCGTCAGGGCCTTGACCCGGGCGTCGAGCTTGGCTTCGGCGGCGGCGAGCAGCTGCAGCTGCACGTCCATGCCCTCCTCGCGCGCGTCCAGCTCACCCCGGCGCACGCCCAGGTTTTGCAGCATGCGCAGTTCGGCGGGCGAAAGGTTGGCCTGGCGCGCCAGCTCGGCGGCGGTCGGGGCGCAGACAGCGGCGGGTTTGGCCGCGGACGCCGTCGTTTCGGCGGGTTTGCCGGGCTCGCCCTTCTCAGGCTTGCCGCCGGCGAGGTCCTCGGCCCAGGCGCGGGCGCCGGTGAACAGCTCCGGAGCCGACCGCGCGCCGGCCATGGCGTTCACCGCCAGCACGCCGACGATGGCGATGCCGGCGAGGGGCAGGATACGCGGGATAGTCTTCATGGCCGGCCTCCACCGATCGCGCGAAGCCGGCCGGCGTCCGCATCGGGCTCGAAAAGATCGTCGTCCACACGAGCGCGCGAGCGCGGGGTGGTCGCCGGTTCAGACCGCGCAGCCGGGACCCGCTTGGGCTCCGGCCGTTCGGTCACGACGGCGTCCGATCGCACAGGACGGGTTGAGGAAGCGACAACGCCCTGCTCCAGCTGCGCAGCCAGAGCGCGGGCGGACTCGATGCGGGCGGCCAGCGTGTCCGACGCCTCATCGGTGAAGGCGCGCAGATCGGCCAGGCTCTGTTCGGCGCGGGCGGCGGACGCGTCGAGGTCGGCGACCGACTTGACGAAGCTCTCGTGGCTGTCCTTCAGCGCCTTCAGGCGACGCTCAAGCCGCCAGCCGAAAGCCAGGGCGGCCAGCAGCAGCAGGACCAGGACAACGTTCAGGATCGCGGCGGCGGCGCTCATGACAGACCCTTCTGGACGGCGGTCTTGGCGGCTGGCGACAGCGGCGCCTCGCAGCGGATGGCGATATGGTGATTCCGTCGCCCCATGCGGCCGCGCGTCAGCGGGATCGTGCCGGCGCGCAGCTCGACCAGGCTGTCAGGCGTCGCGTTGAGCATGATGGTGTCGCCGACCTTCAGGTTCAGGACCCGCGAGAGGCCCACCGACTGCTCGTCGAGCACGGCGCGGACCTCGGTCTGGGTGGTCCAGAGTTCGGTGGCCAAGTGGCCTTCCCAGATGTTGTCGCGGCCGAACTTCTCGCCCATGAACTGCTGCAGCAGCATCTTCCGGATCGGTTCGAGCGTGGCGTAGGGCAGCAGCAGTTCGATGCGGCCGCCGCGGTCTTCCATGTCGATGCGCAGCTTGACCAGGATAGCGGCGTTGGCCGGCCGGGCGATGGCGGCGAAGCGCGGGTTGGTCTCCAGCCGGTCGAGGGTGAAGGTCACTGGGGTCAGCGGCTCGAAGGCGGCCTTGGCGTCGGCCAGCACGACCTCGACCATGCGCTGGACCAGCACCCGCTCGATAGTGGTATAGGGCCGGCCCTCGATGCGCATGGCTGCGGTGCCTCTGCGCCCGCCCAGCAGCACGTCGACGATCGAGTAGATCAGGTTGGAGTCGACCGTGAGCAGGCCGTAGTTGTCCAGCTCCTCGGCCCGGAACACCGACAGGATGGCCGGCAACGGGATCGAGTTCAGATAGTCGCCGAAGCGGATCGAGCTGATGTTGTCGAGGCTGACCTCGACGTTGTCGCTGGTGAAGTTGCGCAGGCTGGTTGTCATCAGCCGCACGAGGCGGTCGAAGACAATCTCGAGCATCGGCAGGCGCTCATACGAGACCAGGGCCGAGTTGATGATCGCGCGGATGCCGGTCCGCTCGGAGCCATCGTCGTCGTTGAGGTCGAAGCCCAGCAGGCTGTCGATCTCGTCCTGGTTCAGGATCCGCTCCGAGCCGACGAGACCGTCGCCGACCGCGGCTTCCCAGTCGCCGTCGGGCGCGGCGGCCGCCTCGGTGCTGCCCGGATCCCATTGGGCCGCCTGGGCCTGATCGTCGGTGTCGTCTGCCATGGGGGTACGCGCAACCAGGCCAGGGGCCTAGTTGATCAGCATCTCCTCGATCAGGACGGCGTTGACCTTGGTTGGGGCGACCACGAGGTTCACCCGGCGCAGGATTTCCATGCGCAGCTGGTAGCTACCCTGGCTGCCGCTCAGGTCCTCGGGGCGCAGCTCGCGCAGGAAGGTCTGGAACATGTCCTGCATGCGCGGCATGTTGGGGTTCAGCACCTCGACGGCGCTTTCGTCAGCCAGCTCGAAGGTCAGCTTCAGCTTCAGGAAGGTGGGGCGGCCGTCAGCGCTCTGCATGTTCACGACGATGTCCGGCAGCGTGTAGAACACCACCCCGTCGGGGCCTTCCTTGACGGTCGCCGCGCCGGGCTCGGCCTTGCCGTCGGCGCCGTGCTCCGCCTTCTTTTCCTTCTTGTCCTTTTTCTCGGGCTTCTTGCCATGTTCGCCCGCCGCTTCCGGCTTGGGCTTGAACATGAAGAACGCGCCCGCCCCGCCGCCGCCCAGCACCAGCACGGCGGCCGCGCCGGCGATGATGAGCATCTTCAGCGGCGGCTTCTTCTTGCCGCCCTCCACGCCCTCGGCGCCATCGGCAGCCGCAGCGCCTTCCGGCGCTTCTTCGGCTTCCTTGACCTTGTCCTTGGCCACGCGCGCGGCTCCTTAGAATCCCTGACCCCACCTCAATGGTTTGTGTTGGTTAAGGATGGGTTTTGAACAGGGTTAACGGCGGCGCCGCGACAATCCGCCCAATCGCCTTGAACGAGGGTTAAGACACCCCCAGCGGCGGCTTTTGCCGGGTACGAATAGGACGGGGGCCGCTCACCCGGCAAGAACCTCCCGTTAATGCGAATTAACCTTCTTTATCGTTGAAATTGCTCATCTTTTCATATGGCCCCAAGCTTGCAGAAGGGAGGCTGCGCGTCGGGCGCGTTGTGGGAAGCGTTGAGGGAGCCGTCATGGACAACACGATGTACGTCGCCCTGTCGCGACAGATGACCCTGCGCCGCGAGATGGACATCGTCGCCAACAATATCGCCAACAGCGACACCACGGGCTTCAAGGTGGAGTCGGCGATGGTTCGCACCGACGCGTCGGACAAGGCCAGGATGGTCGACGGCCCCAAGAGCCTGAAGTTCGTGATCGACGACGGCGTCATCCGCGACTTCAGCCAGGGCTCTCTCCGCCAGACCGGCGGGACCTTCGATCTCGGCATCGAGGGTCAGGGCTTCTTCCAGATCCAGACCGCCCAGGGCGAGCGCTACACCCGCGACGGCCGCTTTACGCTCAATTCAGAAGGTCGGCTGACGAACCAGGCCGGCGACCCGGTCATCGGCGACGGCGGCGAAATCGTCGTCAATCCCGACGAGGGTCCGGTGACCATCGCCGCCGATGGCACGGTCAGCCAGAAGGGCGAGCGCATCGGCAAGGTCGGCGTGGTCGCCTTCGCCGATCTCTCCGCCCTCTCCAAGGAAGGCGACAACCTTCTTCGCAACACCTCCAACATCCAGCCCCAGGCCGCGACGGCCGCGCAGGTGCGCCAGGGCATGCTGGAGGGCAGCAACGTCAATTCGATCATGCAGGTCACCCGCCTGATCGAGGTCAGCCGTGCTTACGAGAGCATGGCCAGGACCATCGAAGGATCTTCCGAACTGTCCCGCCGCTCGGTCGAGCGGTTGGGCAGGGTCGCTTAGGAGTAACGCCTAGATGCAGGCTCTACGCACCGCAGCCACGGGCATGTCGGCCCAACAGCTGAACGTCGAGGTCATCTCGAACAACATCGCCAACATGAACACAGTCGGGTTCAAGCGGCAGCGGGCAGAGTTCCAGGATCTGCTCTACCAGACCATCGAGCGGGCCGGGGCGCAGTCCTCCGACCAGGGCACTGTGGTGCCCACCGGCGTGCAGATCGGCGGCGGCGTGAAGGCCGGCAGCGTCTACCGGATCACGGGCCAGGGCTCGATGACCAACACCGGCAACCCGTTCGATATCGGCATCGAAGGCCGCGGCTTCTTCCAGATCCTGCTGCCTTCGGGCGAGACCGCCTACACCCGCGCCGGCAACCTGTCCGTCAACGACCAGGGCCAGATGGTCACTGACGACGGCTATCAGCTGCAGCCCTCCATCACGATCCCGCCCGACGCCATGGATGTGGTGATCTCGAAATCGGGGCAGGTGCAGATCGTCAAGGAAGGTGAGTCGACGCCCGAAATCGCCGGGCAGATCGAGCTGGCGACGTTCGTCAACGAGGCCGGCCTTGAGGCCATCGGCGACAACCTGTTCCTCGAGAGCGGCGCCTCCGGCCCTGCCGTGACCGGCGCACCGAACTCGATCGGCTTCGGCCAGTTGATGCAGGGCTACACCGAGGCCTCGAACGTGGACGCGGTCAGCGAAATCACGGCCCTCATCGTGGCCCAACGCGCCTACGAGATGAATTCCAAGGTCATCACCACCGCCGACGAGATGCTGCAGGCAGCCAACCAGGTGAAGTCATAATGCGCCGCATCGCCCTGATCGCCGCCTGCGCGCTTCTGGCCGCCGGCCCCGCCTTCGCCGGCGACGTGAGTCTGCGGGCGGATGTGTCCGACAGCGACGGCTTGGTCACCCTGGGCGATCTCTTCGACGGCGCGGGCGCGGCTTCGAGCGTGCCGGTCGCCAGCCGCCCCGGCCCGACCGTCGTCCTGGACGCCGTCGCCGTGCAGGGTCTGGCCCGGCGTTCGGGCCTCGCCTGGAGCAATCCGCAGGGCCTGCGCCGGATCGTCGTTCGCGCCGGATCTTCGGTCACAGCGGACAGCAACACGCGGGGCAATGTCGAAGTCCTCACCTGGGCCCGCAGTCTCAACACCGGTGAAGTCGTGCAACCTCAGGACCTGGTCTGGGCAAAGGCCGCGGCCGCCCCGTCCGACACGCCGCGCGACGCCGAGGTCGTGATCGGCATGACCGCGCGCCGCCCCCTGCGTGAGGGTGGCGCCGTCGCCATGCGCGACGTTTCGGCCCAGCAGGTCATCAAGGCCGGAGATCTGATCAGCGTCACCTGGACCCAGGGCGGCGTCAGTCTGACCCTGCAGGCGAAGGCCATGGCGAACGCCGCCGTCGGCCAGACCTTCAATGCCCAGAACCCGTCCTCGAAGAAGATCATCGAGGCGGTCGCCACCGCCCCCGGACAGGCCGTCACCGGCCCCGACGCGCTGCGCCTTCGCGCCGCCGCCCAGTACGCAGCCCGCTAGAGGATCCGTCCCATGCGCCTTCGCCTTCTCGCCATCCTCGCCCTCGCCCCGCTGGGCGCCTGCGCCACCGCCACCGAAGCGATCAGCGGGCCAAAGCTGGCGCCGATGGGCTACCCCGCCGCGCTCGTCCCGCAGGAGCAGCAACTGCTGTCGGCGCGCGATCCCGGCCCCCAGGCCGCCAGCGCCAATTCCCTTTGGCGGGTCGGCGCCCGCACCTTCTTCGGCGATCAGCGCGCGGCCCGGGTCGGCGACATCCTGACGGTGCAGATCGACATCGACGACAGCGCCCGCACCCAGAACAACACCTCGACGTCGCGCGCGGCCGGGACGTCGATGGGCGTGCCCCACTTCTTTGGACTGGAAAGTTCGCTCGGTAAGTTCCTGCCGGGCGGCTTCGACCCCTCGGCGATGATCGAGACCGGCTCGACCAGCAACAAGGCCGGCGCGGGCGCGGTTACCCGGTCCGAGAAGATCAGCCTCACCGTCGCCGCCGTGGTCACAGGCGTGCTCCCCAACGGCAACATGGTGATCCAGGGCACGCAGGAAGTGATGACCAACGGCGAGGTCCGCCGCCTCACGGTCTCAGGCCTGGTCCGTCCCGAGGACATCTCGGCGGCCAACACCATCCGCCACAGCCAGATCGCCGAGGCGCGCATCGCCTACGGCGGCCGCGGCGATATCAGCCGCGTTCAGCGGACCCCGGCCGGACAAGGTCTGGTCGAGGCTTTCTCGCCCTTTTAACGACGCCTTTACCAACCGTTCACCGGACGTTCCGAACCTTCGCGAACATCACGCGTTTCCCCCTCGTGGAGGAACGCGTGATGTCCCGTCTGCTTGCGATCGCCGGAGTGATAGTCGGAGTTTCCCTGGGCAGTTGCGCCTATCAGGCCGACGACTCCACAGGGTTTGCCTGGAGCTTCCAGGACAGCGTCGGCGAAGGGCCAAAACTGGCCTACGGCGCGCCAGCCTCCGACAATGTCGTGCTGATGATGACCTGCAACCCCGGCGCCGAGACCGTGAATCTCTCGCTGCTGGGCGGGTCTCCGCGTGACGGCCTCATCCTCGTTTCGGATGACGGCCGCCAGACCTTCAAGGGCGAGGCCGTGGCCGCGCCCGGCATGGGCCATATGGTCGAGGCCGAAGCCCATCTGACCGCCGAGCCGCTGGCTGGGTTCGAGCAGACGGGTCGGCTGTCGCTGGTGGACCGCGGCCGCACGGCAAACCTTGACGCCTCTCCCGTCGACCGCGCCGGCGTGACGCGGTTCTTCGAGGCTTGCCGCGCCTAGAGCCGCGTGACAGCCTGCCGGGATGAAGGTGCTCCTGTTGATCGCTGGCGCGGCCGCTATCGCCACACCGACTCTCGCCCAGCCGGACGAGCGGACATGGACGTTCCGCCTCGACGACGACCTCGTCCAGCTCAGCTGGGCGATACCCGACAGCGACGATGCCGGACCGGCGTTTACCTGCTCGCCAGGCGAAGGGACGGTAAGGGTCTCGATGGTCGTGACCCGTCGCGTCGCCATGGAAGCTCCGACGGCGGACGGAGTATGGGTCGACGCCGCCGGCCGTCCGGCTCCTTGGAAAGGTGAGCTTGAACTGAGGTCCGGCCGAACAACCGATCGCTACCCGGCGCTCGTCCATCCTGACGAGATGAACGGCGGCTCGATGGTCGAGGCCGAGATCGCCCCCGAGACGCCCGCGCTCGAAGCCTTTGGCCGAACCGGCGTGGTGGTGCTGTCGAGCTTCGGCGAGACGGAGGCCCCACCGCCGGCGCCATCCGCCCAGGTCAGGGTGCTGCTGAACGCCTGCCTGCCAGGGAGTTAGGCCCGGCGACCCGCCGTACTGACGTTGTCCATACCCAGCGCCGCGAGGGCGCCGGCGACGATACCCTCGGCGTCGAGGCCGGCCTGCGCATACATCAGGTCCGGCTTGTCCTGATCCTGGAAGACGTCCGGCAGCACCAGCGTGCGGATCTTCAGGCCACGATCAAACGCGCCGTGCTCGGCCAGGGCCTGGAGCACGAAGGCGCCGAAGCCACCCATGGCCCCCTCCTCGACCGTGATCAGAGCCTCGTGGTCGCGGGCCAGCCGCAGGATCATGTCGATGTCGAGCGGCTTGGCGAAACGGGCGTCGGCCACGGTAGTCGAGAGGCCGCGGGCCGCGAGCAGGTCGGCCGCCTTGAGGCTCTCGCCCAGGCGCGTACCGAACGACAGGATGGCCACGCTGGTCCCTTCGCGGACGATGCGGCCCTTGCCGATCTCGAGCGGCTCGTTGACAGCCGGCATCTGCAGGCCGGCGCCCTCGCCGCGCGGATAGCGGAAGGCGCTGGGGCGATCGTCGATCTCGGCGGCGGTGGCGACCATCCGCGCCAGCTCGACCTCATCGGCGGCGGCCATCAGGATCATGCCCGGCAGCGCGCCCATGAAACCGACGTCGAAGCTGCCGGCGTGGGTCGGGCCGTCAGCGCCGACCAGACCGGCGCGGTCCATCGCGAAGCGCACCGGCAGGCGCTGGATGGCGACATCATGGACGACCTGGTCGTAGCCGCGCTGCAGGAAGGTCGAATAGATGGCGCAGAACGGCTTCATCCCGTCGGCGGCGAGGCCGGCGGCGAAGGTCACCGCATGCTGCTCGGCGATGCCGACGTCGAACATGCGGTCCGGGAAGGCCTTGCCGAAGACGTCGAGGCCGGTGCCCGACGGCATCGCCGCGGTGATGGCGACGATGCGGTCGTCCTTCTCCGCTTCCTTGACCAGCGCCTGGGCGAAGACCTTGGTGTAGCTGGGCGGGCCGGCGGCGGCCTTGGCCTGCTCGCCGGTGACGACGTTGAACTTGACCACGCCGTGGTACTTGTCGGCGGCGTTTTCGGCCGGCTCGTAGCCCTTGCCCTTCTGCGTGACGACGTGGACCAGAACGGGCCGGTCGATGTCCTTGGCATTCTTCAGCACGGGCACGAGGGCGCCAAGGTCATGGCCGTCGATCGGGCCGACGTACTGGAAG
>JAZJXN010000106.1:27201-35412 GCA_040390885.1 Pseudomonadota bacterium
TCCTGCAGCGGCTTGGGGAAGGCGTGGGCGACCTTCTTGCCGAGGTTGCGCAGCGACTGGTAGCCGCCGCCGGAAACCACGCGCGCGAGATAGGCGCTCATCCCCCCGACCGGCGGGGCGATCGACATGTCGTTGTCGTTGAGGATGACGATCAGCTTCTTGGTCGCCTCGGCGGCGTTGTTCATGGCCTCGTAGGCCATGCCCGCGCTCATCGAGCCGTCACCGATCACGGCGATGACGTTATTGTCCTCGCCCTTGGCGTCGCGCGCCGCGCAGAAGCCGAGGGCCGCCGAGATCGAGGTGGCCGCATGGGCGGCGCCGAAGGGGTCGTATTCGCTCTCGGCCCGCTTGGTGAAGCCCGACAGCCCGCCGCCCTGGCGCAGGGTGGTCATGCGGTCGCGACGACCGGTGAGGATCTTGTGAGGGTAGGCCTGGTGGCCGACGTCCCAGATCAGGATGTCCTTCGGAGTTTCGAAGACATGGTGCAGGGCCACGGTCAGCTCGACCACGCCCAGACCCGCGCCGAGGTGCCCGCCCGTCACGGAAACGGCGTCGATGGTTTCGGCGCGAACCTCGGCCGCCAGCTGCTTGAGCTCAGCGATCGAGAGACCGCGGGTATCGGCAGGCGACGAAACTTTGTCGAGCAAAGGGGTGGTTGTGGGCATGAAAATTCCGTGGAGTCCGAATTACGGCGACAACAGCGCGGTTATGAGCGCCGGTCCAGTACGAAATCGACCGCAGCGCGCAAGGTTGCGGCCCGTGGTCCGAAAGCATCGAGGTGGGCGCGGGTCTGATCAGCCAGAAGAGCGACCCGTTCCTTGGCGGCGTCGACGCCGAGCAGGGTGACGTAGTTGGTCTTCCCCTTGACCGCATCTTTGCCGCCGGCGGCCTTGCCGAGCGCTTCCGGATCGCCCTCGACGTCGAGCAGGTCGTCGACGATCTGGTAGGCCAGCCCCAGATCCTGGGCGAAGGCCATCAGCGCGTGGCGCTCGGCTTCCTGGGCGTGGGCCATGACCAGCGGGATCTCGAAGGCGTAGGCGATCAGCGCGCCGGTCTTGAGCCGCTGCATACGCGCCACCGCGCCGAGGTCGTCGTGGACGCCGAGCAGATCGATCATCTGGCCGCCGGCCATGCCCTGCGCGCCCGAGGCGTGGGCGAGCTTGCGGATCAGTTCGGTGCGGATATTGGCGTCCGGGTGAGTGTCCGGGTGGGCCATGATGTCGAAGGCAGCGGTCTGCAGCGCGTCGCCGGCGAGGATGGCGGTGGCCTCGTCGTACTGCTTGTGAACCGTGGGCCGGCCACGACGGGTGTCGTCGTCGTCCATCGCCGGCAGGTCGTCATGGACGAGGCTGTAGGCGTGGACGCACTCGAGGGCGCAGGCCGCCCGCAGCACCGGCCGCTCGGGCAGGTCGAACATCCTCCCGGTCTCGATGGCGAAGAACGGACGCAGCCGCTTGCCCGGGCCGAGCGCCGCATAGCGCATCGCCTCCGTCAGCCGGGACTCAGGTCCCTCTCCGCGCGGCAGCAGGGCGTCCAGCGCCACAGTGACGATGTCGGCCGCTTCAGCGATCTGGCGGGTCAAAGGCATCAGAAAAGCTTTCCGCCGTTGGGCACGTCCCGGTCCACACCGACCAGGACCACGCCGCCCTCTTCGTCAGGAAAGCCCAGACAAAGCACTTCCGACATCATCGGACCGATCTGGCGTGGCGGAAAATTGACCACCGCCGCGATCTTGCGCCCCGGCAGCTCTTCAAGGGCGTAGTGCTTTGTGATCTGCGCGGAGGATCGCTTCAGCCCGATGTCGGGCCCGAAGTCGACGGTCAGCCGATAGGCCGGCTTGCGCGCCTCCGGAAACGGCTCCGCCGTCACGACAGTGCCAACCCGGATGTCCACGCGCTCGAAGTCGTCGAACGTGATCTTCTCGCGAAGCCCAGGCGTCACGAGAACTCGGCCGGCTCCACGCCGGTCGCCGCCCCCTGGCTGAGCACCACCTTCTCGACACGCAGTCGCGCCTGCTCGAGCCGGGCTTCGCAGTGAGCCTTCAGGGCCGCGCCGCGCTCGTAGATGGAGATCGACTCCTCGAGCGGCGCAGAGCCGGATTCTAGCCGCTGGACGATCTTCTCAAGCTCGCCGAGGGCTTCCTCGAAGCTCATGGCGGCTGTGGCCGGATCGATGGCGGGCGTGTCGGTCATTTCGTGTTCCAGGAGAATGCGGTCACCCTAGACAGGGGGCTCCGCGGGAGCAATCGGGGTCTTCGACGGTGTGGTCAAGCGCGTTCGAAACGCCGTGCACGCCAGTATTTGAAGCCCTGGTCGTCGGTGCAGCGCCAGCCCTGCCGCTTCAACGCTTCCCCGACCATGCCGTTGAAGAAGCCATGGGCGACGACGAGCACGTCCTGGCCCTGACGCGACAGTTCGACAAGCATGGCGGCGGCTTGATCGGCGCGGCGCTCGGCTTGGGCCCGGGTTTCTTGTCCCTCGTGGTGGTCGAGGAACCACCACCAGGTCCTGGCGATGAAGCCCCAGAGCCTTGGCGATAGCCGGATCCAGGCCGGCCAGCGTGGCGGCGGCAACGGCGCCTCCACAAACAGCGGGTCTCGCGCAAAGGCCCGATCGCCACAGACGGCGCCGGCCGTCTCGATGGCGCGGGGCCGGACCGAAGCGATCAGCACCCCGGCGGTGCGGGCGATCTGCTTGAGGCCCTCCGGCGGGGTCTGCCCCGCGAGCAGCCCTCTGGTTTCGTACGATCCCCACCAGAGGCGATATTCGTCGGCGGACAGCCTCACCTTACGCGAGATGTCGGGTTCGCCGTGACGGGCGAGGATGACCGCGCCCGGCCGGGCGACGGTGGACGTCACGAAGACATCGTCGGCGGTTGCGTCGACCATGATCCTCCAGGGTGTCTGCGGAGAGTCCCCACGACATGGACCGTCCCGCGCCCCGTCATCCCTCCCGCAACGCCTGCACATGCGCCAGGGCCGACTGCCCGAGCGCCTCCAAGTCGTAGCCACCCTCCAGCGAGGAGACAACCCGGCCCCGGGCGTGGCGGTTGGCAACCGACACGATGGCGCGGGTCGCCCAGGCGAAATCCTCCGCTTCAAGCGACTGGCTGGCCAGGGGATCGCGGGCGTGGGCGTCGAAGCCGGCGGAGACGATGATCAGGTCCGGCGCGAAACCGTCGACCCGCTCCATCAGGCGGTCGAATACCTTGCGCCACTTCTCTCGGGGCGAATGCGGACCCACGACGCCGTTGGCGATGTTGCCGACGCCGGTCTCGGACGGATCGCCGGTGCCCGGATAGAGCGGCCGCTGGTGGATCGAGGCCAGGAACAGGGTGGGATCGTTCTCGAACGCGGCTTGGGTGCCGTTGCCGTGGTGGACGTCGAAGTCGACCACCGCCACCCGCGCCAGGCCGGCGGCCTGCGCCGCCCGCGCCGCGACGGCGACGTTGCCGAACACGCAGAAGCCCATCGCCCGGTCGGGCTCGGCATGATGACCCGGCGGCCGCACCGCACAGAACGCCCGATCGACATGGCCTGCCGCCACGGACCGCACCGCCGCCGTCGCCGCGCCGCAGGCCCGCAGCGCCGCCTGCAGGCTGCCTGGCCCCATCGCTGTGTCGGCATCCAGCTGCACCATGCCCGGCGTCTGGCCGGCGGCGTAGATCGCGTCGATGTAGGCCTGAGGATGGACGCGCAGCAGGTCCGCCGCCTCGGCCAGCGGCGCTTCCAGGGTCTCGAGGCCCAGGCCGGTCGCGTCGTCCAGCGCGTCGATCACCGCGCCAAGCCGTTCCGGCCGCTCGGCATGCGACGCGCCGGGACGATGGTCGAACATGGCCACATGCGTGTAGAGGGCGAGGGTCATGGCTTCATACTAACCGGCTCTGGAAAATGTCCCAGCCCACCATCCGTCGCGCCACGCCCAACGATGCCCAGACCCTCAGCCGCCTCGGCGCCGAGACCTTTGCCGAGACCTTCGGGCATCTCTATCCGCCGGAGGACCTGGCGGTCTTCCTGCCCTATGCCTACGGCCTAGAGCGGATAGCGGCCGACCTCGCCAACCCGGCGACGGCGATGTGGCTGCTGGAGGTCGACGGCGAGGCGGTGGGCTACGCCCTCGCCGGCGCCTGTGATCTGCCCCACCCCGAGGTGACCCCGGCCTGCGGCGAGCTGAAGCGGATCTATGTGCTCAGGGCCCATCAAGGCGGCGGCACGGGATCGCGCCTGTTACAGACCGCGCTGGACTGGCTCGAGCGTGACGGGCCTCGCACGCTGTGGATCGGCGTCTGGTCCGAGAACCTCGGCGCGCAGCGACTCTATGCCCGTCTCGGGTTCGAGAAGGTGGGCGGCTATGTGTTCCCCGTCGGCGAGACGCTGGATCAGGAGTTCATCCTGCGGCGGGGATGAGTCGGGCGCGGTTCGAGACGCGCTGCGCGCTCCCCACCATTACGAACTTTGCTGGAGCCCCCCTCACCTCTGTCATCCTGAGGCGCGGCGCAGCGGCGTCTCGAAGGACGCACGGCGCGTCTCCAAACTGGACAGAGGCCGCGTCAGCCCTCATCTTCTGTCAAACGACCGTTCGAAACCGCCCAGACAGCTTCGGGACACGCCCATGTTCATGCGCTTCTTCACCGAGCTCCGCGAGGCCAAGGTGCCCGTGTCGCTGAAGGAGTACCTCATGCTGATGGAGGCGCTCGACAAGGACGTCATCGATCGGTCCGTCGAGGACTTCTACTTCCTGTCGCGCTCGGCTCTGGTGAAGGACGAGAAGAACCTCGACAAGTTTGACCGCGTCTTCGGCCATGTCTTCAAGGGCCTGGAGTCGCTGGGCGAGGATGTCACCTCCGAAATCCCGGCCGAGTGGCTGAAGCTTCTGACCGAGAAGTTCCTGACCGACGAGGAGAAGAAGGCGATCGAGGCCATGGGCGGCTTCGACGAGCTGATGAAGACGCTGCAGGAGCGGCTGGCCGAGCAGAAGAAGCGCCACGAGGGCGGCAACAAGATGGTCGGCACCGGCGGCACCAGCCCCTACGGCGCCAACGGCTACAATCCCGAAGGCGTGCGCATCGGCCAGGACAAGGGCCGCCACGGCAAGGCTGTGAAGGTCTGGGACAAGCGCGAGTACAAGAACCTCGACGACAGCGTCGAACTCGGCACCCGCAACATCAAGGTCGCCCTGCGCCGGCTGCGCAAGTTCGCCCGCGAGGGCGCGCCGGACGAGCTCGATCTCGACGGCACCATCAAGGGCACGTCGCAGAAGGGCTATCTCGACATCCAGATGCGCGCCGAGCGCCGCAACAAGATCAAGGTGCTGATCTTCTTCGACATCGGCGGCTCGATGGATGGCCACATCAAGCTCTGCGAGGAGCTGTTCAGCGCGGCCCGCACCGAGTTCAAGAACCTTGAGTTCTTCTATTTCCACAACTGCCTCTACGAGAGCGTTTGGAAGGACAACCGCCGCCGCCAGTCCGAGAAGCAGAACACCTGGGATGTGCTCCACAAGTTCCCGAGCGATTACAAGGTCATCTTCGTCGGCGACGCGACCATGAGCCCGTACGAGATCACCTATCCGGGCGGCTCGGTTGAGCACTGGAACGAGGAGCCGGGCGCGATCTGGATGGATCGCGTCACGCAGATCTATCACAGCGCCGTCTGGCTCAACCCGACGGCCGAGCGCCACTGGGACTACACCCAGTCGATCACGGTGATGAAGCAGCTGATGGGCGACCGGATGTATCCGCTGACCATCGACGGGCTGGACAAGGCCATGCGCGAACTTGTCCGTGGTCACTGAGGCCGCCAACGCCGCCCAGATCGCCTACTGGAACGCCCAGGCTGGAGAAACCTGGGCCGAACAGCAGGACAAGCTCGACCGCCAGCTGGAACCGCTGGGCGAGGCCGCCATGGCTGCCCTCGCCCCGACACCGGGTGAACAGCTGATCGACATCGGCTGCGGCGCCGGCCAGACGACGCTGGCGCTGGCCGGACGCGTCCGCCTGGAGGGCGCGGTGCTCGGCGTCGATATCTCCGTCCCGCTGCTGAGGGTCGCGCGTCGCCGCAGCGAAGGACTCGCCAACGTCAGCTTCCTTGAGGCTGACGCCCAGACCTGGCCGTTCGATCCCGTCGACGCCATTTTCTCGCGCTTCGGCGTGATGTTCTTCGCTGACCCGCCCGCGGCCTTCGCCAATATCCACAAGGCCTTGAAGCCTGGGGGGCGCCTCGCGTTCGTCTGCTGGCGGCCGCTGGCCGAGAACGAATGGATGCAGCTGCCGATGCGCGCTGCGCTGTCCCGCGCCTCTGTCGCACCACCCGCGCCCGGCGATCCGCTGGCGCCGGGGCCATTCGCCTTCGCCGATCCCGACCGTGTACGCGATATCCTCGGCGGAGCGGGGTTCTGGGACGTCCAGATCACGCCGCAGGACTTCATGATCGGCGGCAACCCGCTGGATGAAAGCGTCGCCTTGGCGATGAAGGTCGGTCCGCTCGGCGCCCTGCTGCGAGAGAACCCTGGCCAGCGCGAAGCGGTGATCGACGCCGTCCGCGACGCCATGGCCAAGCATGAGGGCGCCGACGGCGTGCGCCTGCCCGGCGCGGTCTGGATTGTCACCGCGCGGGCCTAGCCCCGCTCTCAAGCGCCGGCCGCGACCACCGTCGGTGTCCCCGTCCCGTCCAACGCCTGTCGGCGACGACCGAACAGCACCAATTGGCTTCGGGTTGAGGCGCTGCAGCGCCGATTCCAAACGCTTGTTTATTGACGCTTGCGTAAAGATCGAACGCCCGTAAAGCTCCCGATACGGAAGGGAAGGGCCCCGCCTTGAGTATCACCGACGATCCCGGCTCCGAGTCGCTGACTCCGGAGGCCGAGGCCGCCACCAAGCAGCTGGTTTTCAACGCCGCCGAGCGGCTGTTTGCGCTGCATGGATTCCAGAACGTCTCCGTCCGGGACATCACCGCCGAGGCCGGCGTCAACCTGGCCAGCGTGAACTATCACTTCGGCTCCAAGGACGCGCTGCTGTTTGAGATCTTCCGCCGCCGCACCACGGAGCTGAACCGCGAACGCGCCCGGATGCTGCACGAGGCGAACGACCGGAACGGGGGCAAGCCGCCCGTCCGCGACATCCTCGGCGCCTTGTTCGCCCCGCCCCTGCGCTGGCTGGACCCGACCAACGACCGCCGCATCTCGCTGCAGTTCCTGATCCGGGCCCGCAGCGAGGGCACGGCCGAAATCCGCGAAGTGCTCTCGAGCGACGTTTCGCACCTGAAGCGCTTCGCCGACGCCCTCATCGCAGCCCGGCCTGACCTGCCCGCGGGGGAAGCCTACTGGCGGCTGCACTTCGTGCTCGGGATGATCCACCAGAACCGGTTCATGGAACTGGACCGACTGCATGTGCTGTCGGAAGGCGCGACGCGCGAGGGCGAGGTCGATGCGTTGCTGACCCGGATGCTCGACTTCGCCGAGGCCGGGTTCAACCGCTAGCGGTTCAGCCCGCCAGAAGCGTCGGCGCGCCGCGCGTCGGGTGCAGGAAGCGCCCGGCCAGGGCCCCGTCCTTCAGAAACACGCGCACTTCGGCGCTCTGGCCCGCGTCGGCATAGCGGCTGGCGAGGGCGCGGGCCGCCTGTTCGGCGCGCGCGCCGCCGGAGAACGACAGAGGCTGGTCGAGCGCGTCGGAGTGGACAGCCCAGCCTTCGCCGGCAGGCGTAACGGAAATCAGCAGAGCCATGACGGGCTCCTTTATGTCATTAGAAAAACTTGGCGCTATCGGTGAGCGCGACGAGCAGTTCGGACCGGGAAGACTTCCGCCGGGCCGTGGCGCGAAGTCAGGCCGGCATTCGGCCTACGAGATGACATCGACGCATGGGTTGCTCTCGACACTAAAGGTGATGGTCATGGATAGGCCCTCGTACGCCGCCGTTGCCAGCCAGAACTCCTGAAGGCGATCTCAGTTTCCAGGGAAGTGCGCTTTCCGGATTCACACCTATCTGATTGCAACAGGCGCGGGCGCGGATGCCCGCCTTCTCAGGATCCGTCGTCATGACCAAGCTCACCCTGATCAGCTTCCCGCTCTGCCCGTTCGTCCAGCGCGCCATCATCGCGCTCGAGGAGAAGAAGGTCCCGTACGACGTCGTCTACATCGACCTGACGAACAAGCCGGACTGGTTCCTGAAGCTGTCGCCGCTGGGCAAGGTGCCGGTGTTGAAGGTCGAGCGCGACG
>JAZJXN010000106.1:35422-35979 GCA_040390885.1 Pseudomonadota bacterium
GCACGAGCCGGCCGTGGTGTTCGAGAGCGCGGTCATCGTCGAGTACATCGAGGAGACCGCCGGCGGCCGCGCCCTGCACCCCGCCGATGCCCTCGAACGTGCGCGCCACCGTTCGTGGATCGAGTTTGCCTCCACCCTGCTCGGCGACCAGTTCCGCCTGACCAGCGCCACCGACGCAGCCGACCTGCCCGCCGCGCGTGACGGCGTGGTCGCCAAGCTGCGCAGGCTTGAAGACACCATCGCCGTTGAAGGCCCGTACTTCGCCGGGAAGGACTTCTCCTACCCCGACGCCGCTTTCGCGCCGGCCTTCCGTCAGCTCGACGTGCTCGAAGGCGCCGGCGTGCCGTCGCTATCCGACGGCCTTCCGCGCGTCGCCGCCTGGCGCGAAGCGCTCGCCGCCCGCCCGAGCGTCCAGGCCGCGGCGCCCGCGGACTACGTTGACCTGTATCGCGGCTGGCTGACCAACAAGGGCTCGGCGGCTCTCAAACAGGCCGCCTGACTTGAAAAGTCCGGCGCCAGGTGGCATTTTGACACCTGTAGCCGGAGGACAACCATGG
>JAZJXN010000106.1:35989-37527 GCA_040390885.1 Pseudomonadota bacterium
CATGGCCGCCCGCAATTTCGCTTCCGTGAAGCTGAAAGCCGACCTCGTCGATGAGGCCCGCAAGGAAGCCGAGCTCTTCAATCGCTCCTTAGGCGGCCAGATCGAACACTGGGCCCGTCTGGGTCGGGCTCTGGAGGGCGCGCCGGGCATGCCGTCGGAGCGGGTGCGCCAGACGCTGGAAGGCAAGGTCACCCTCGAAGCCCTTTCGGTTCAGGAGCAGGCGGCCGTCTTCGACTCCATGGGCGACTGGTTCGACAACCCGCCTGCAGACGTCCGCGCGGCCTATAGGGAAATCGGCTCCCGACCCGGCGCGGTCGGTGTCGATAAGAAGGGCAAACTGGTTCGTGTCGCCGCCAAGCCTCGCCTGCGAACCGTGAAGTAGGCGCGCGGATTGGCGCTCGCCCCGCCAACCCTGCA
Source organism: Pseudomonadota bacterium (assembly GCA_040390885.1). Classification (GTDB taxonomy): domain Bacteria; phylum Pseudomonadota; class Alphaproteobacteria; order Caulobacterales; family Caulobacteraceae; genus Caulobacter. Next base: position 36,407 of record JAZJXN010000106.1, read on the forward strand.
CGTCATCGCGGGGCCGAATGGCGCCGGGAAGACGACCTTCTATGAGCAGATGCTCCGCCGCCTGACGACGGCCGAGTTCGTGAATGCCGACCGGCTTGCGATGGAGGCGTTTGGACACGTCGCAGTCACGCAAGCTGAAAGCGCGGAGGGACAACGGCTCGCGGAAGAACGGCGGCGATCCTTGATGCGGGCGCGGCAGAGCCTGGTCGCCGAGACCACGTTCTCACATCCATCCAAACTGGCTCTGGTCGAAGAAGCGAAGGCGCTCGGCTATCAAGTCACGGTCTATCACCTGAATGTTCGCGATGCGGACGTGGCGGTCCAGCGCGTGAGCGGCCGTGTCTCGCAGGGCGGTCACCCTGCTCCCGAGGACCGCATCCGCGCGCGATACCAACGAAACCAGCCTCTGATACGCGAGGCGGTGCTCAAGGCGCACCGCGCGTTTGTGTTCGATAACAGCCTGCTGAGCGAAAGCCCAAAACGCCTGATCAGCTTCGTTGGCGGCAAGGCGACCTCAGTCTCGGCAGAGCTCCCTGACTGGGCGATCAGCCTCTACGGCGACGACCTGCCCTAGCCGCCCCGCTTCATCGTCTCGCGGGCGATAACGATCTGCTGGACCTGGCTGGTGCCCTCGTAGATCCGGAAGATGCGGACGTCGCGGTACAGGCGCTCGATGCCATAGTCGGCAACGTAGCCGGCGCCGCCGAAGATCTGCACGGCCTTGTCGGCGACACGGCCGACCATCTCCGAAGCGAAGTACTTGGCCGCGGCGGCCTCGAGCACGATGTTCTGGCCGGCGTCGCGCTTGCGGGCGCCTTCCATGACCAGGGCGCGGGCGGCCATGGCCTCGGTCTTCATGTCGGCGATCATGCCCTGGATGAGCTGGAACTGGGCCAGGGCCTGGCCGAACTGCTTGCGCTCGCCGGCGTAGGCGACGCTGTCGGCGATCAGCCGCTCGGCGACGCCGACGCAGAGGGCGGCGATGTGTAGACGACCCTTGTCGAGCACCTGCATCGCCACCTTGAAGCCCTCGCCCTCGCCGCCGAGGCGGTTCCAGGCCGGGACGCGGACGTTGTCGAAGGTGATGTCGTGGATCTGGGCGCCGTGCTGGCCCATCTTCT
>JAZJXN010000107.1:0-15332 GCA_040390885.1 Pseudomonadota bacterium
GAACACCAGGAACCGCACCGCCACCCGGTTGACGGTGATCTGCACCAGGCTGTGCACCACCCGCAGGCCGACATAGGCCCAGGCGAGGCCGGCGGTGAGATCGTTCTGCTGCCCGGCCAGATAGGTGAAGAAGGCCAGCGCGTAGAAGATCGTCGGCTGTTCCATCAGGTGGTTGTAGTTGTCGGCTGCCTGCCGGACGCTGTCGGGCAGGATGCTCAGCGAACCCGGGAACCGCGCGTCCTGCGGGTCGAGCTTGGCGGCGGCGATGGCCGGCAGCCGCTTGGCGTACATCCACACCCAGATCAGCAGCGTCCAGGCGATCAGCGCCAGAACCGGCGCCAGCACGGACTGCAGGCAGGAAACCCCTTGAAGCATGTCGCCCTCCCCAGGCTTGTTTGTGGGGAGAGGGTAGAGCGGGAACGAGGCGATGCGAAGGGGCGTCCAATCCACCGGCATCCCGGATCGCCTGCCGCGTCCGGGATGACAGTGAGAGGGCGGCTAGACCCGATCCCGGAACGGATCGGCCGGGAACACCCCGAGGATCTCGATCTTCTCGGAGAAGAACTTCAGCTCCTCGAGCGCCAGGGCGAGACCCGGGTCGCTCGGCCGGCCGTCGACCTCGGCGTAGAAGAAGGTCGCCGTGAACGCGCCGCCCTCCATGTAGCTTTCCAGCTTGGTCATGTTGACGCCGTTGGTCGCGAAACCGCCCATGGCCTTGTAGAGCGCGGCCGGGATGTTCCGGACGCGGAACACGAAGCTGGTCACGCAGGCGACGTCGGCCGGCGGCTCGATGGCGTCGCGCGACATCACCAGGAAGCGGGTGGTGTTGTTGTGCTCGTCCTCGATGTCCTCGAGCAGGATGTCGAGGCCGTAGATCTCCGCCGCCAGCCGCGGCGACACCGCCGCCCGGGTGGGATCGGGATGCTCCGACAGCTCCTTGGCGGCGCCGGCGGTGTCGCCGGTGGCGACGAGCTTCAGCCCGTACGGCCGCAGGGTGTTGCGGCACTGGGCCAGGGCGATCGGCATCGAGGCGACCGACTTCAGGTCCGCGAGCTTCACCCCGGGGTTGGCCATCAGCTGGAAGCGAATCGCCTTGAAGCGCTCGCCGATGATCTTCAGTCCGGAGGACGGCAGCAGGTGATGGACGTCGGCGACGCGGCCGGCGATCGAGTTTTCGACCGGGATCATGCCGAGGTCGGCCTCGCCGGATTTCACGGCCTCGAAGGCCTCCTCGAAGGTGGCGCAGGCCAGCGGCTGGTGGTCGGGGAAGTGGGTCCGGCAGGCCTCATCGCTGTTGGCGCCGGGTTCGCCCTGGAAGGCGATCTTAGGGAGCGAGCTCATGGTCATGTGCTTTCGCGTAAGCCCGGGCCGCCTCAAGGTCGGCCGGGTTGTCTACGGAGATCGGGGCCTCGTCGGCGACGGCGGCCCAGTACGAGAGGCCCATTTCGAGGCCTCGCAGCTGCTCCAGCTTCTCGCGCGTTTCGAGCGGCGAGGGTGGAGCGGTGATAAATCGCGCCAGGGCCTCGCGGCGATATCCGTAGATGCCGACGTGCCGCCAGATCGGGGCGTCGCCGTACAGGGTCGAGCGGGTGAAATAGAGGGCCTTGCCGGTCGTCGCGCCTTCGCCGAGCGCCAGCACGGCCTTGACGACATCGGGATTGGAGCGGTCGGCGGGCGAGGCCTCGGCGGCGACCACCGTGGCCACGTCGCAGGTCGGCTGGTCGGCCAGCAGCCTGGCGCAGGCGGCGACGATCGAGGCCGGCACGAACGGCATGTCGCCCTGCAGGTTGATCACCGCGTCATGGGCGCCGTCCGGGTCGAGCGCCTCGAGGGCGGCCTGGATGCGGTCGGAGCCGGACGGCAGAGCCGGGTCGGTCAGAACGGCGCGGCCGCCGGCGGCGCGGACGGCCTCGACGATCGCCTCATCGCCCGCGGCGACGGCGACCGGACCGATCCCGGCGCTTTCCGCCCGACGCAGCACCCGCACGATCATCGGCACGCCGCCGATGTCGGCCAACGGCTTGTCCGGCAGCCGGGTGGCCGCCATGCGCGCGGGGATGAGGACGATCGGGTTCATCGGCGTCGATATCGGTTGCGGCGATCCGGACCCCCTGGCCCGGCTTGCGCTAGGGGCGGTAGCGTGTAAGAGAGCCCGGCGCAACACAGGGCGCGTCGCCGGGATTCCGGTCGGCGCCGGTACAGGCCCCTAGCCCGGGGCCCTCTAGAGGACGAAGACTGGCGGACATGAGCGACCTGACGTTCAACAAGATCGCTGGCGGACTGCTGGCGACGGGACTCGCGATTTTCGGCCTGCGTGAACTGAGCGGCATCGTGTTCCAGAGCCACCCGCCCGAGAAGCCTGGCTTCGCGGTGGCCGTGGTCGAGGAAGCCGGCGAAGGCGGCGCGGCGGCTGAAGTGGCTCCGGACTGGGGCTCGGTTCTGCTGCTGCCGGCCAACATCGCCGCCGGCCAGGCCGTGAGCGCCAAGTGCGCGTCGTGCCACACCTTCACGCAAGGCGGCGCCAACGGCACCGGCCCGAACCTGTACGGCACCCTCGGCAAGAAGCCGGGCACGCACCCGGGCTTCGCCTATTCCGACGCCATGAAGGGCGAAGGCGCCGCGCACCCGATCTGGGACTATGACGAGATGGACGCCTTCCTGAAGGCCCCGCAGAAGCATCTCCCGGGCACCAAGATGACCTTCGTCGGCCTGAAGAAGCAGGAAGACCGGATCGCCATGATCTCGTACCTGCATACCCTGGGCTCGACCCTGCCGGTTCCGGCGCCCAAGCCGCCGGAAGCCGCCGCCCCGGCCGCCGACGCCGCCGCTGCTCCGGGAGCCGCCGATTCGGCGACCGCCCCGACCAGCACCGGCACGACCGCGACCCCGGCTCCGGCCGCCGGCACCACGGCGACCCCCGCGGTCACCCCGCCCGCCGGCCAGTAGGCGCGCTCGACAGACAACATGAAGGCCGCGCCGGGATCCCCGGCGCGGCCTTTCTGCTTTTGGGCGGGTCAGTCGGTCAGTCGAAGATGTCGAAGATCGAGTGGCGCTGCTTGCGATAGCCGCCGTGGCCGTACTCGCCCCGCTCCCCGCGCTCGCCGTATTCCCCGCGCTCACCGCGCTCTCCGTAGCCGCCCGCCCAGGGCTGTTGCGGAGGCTGCTGGAGTTGCTGGGGTTGCTGCGGGGGCGCGCGATAGGCCGGCGGCGGCGTCGGCGCGGGCTGGGACGCGATGGCGTCCTCGGCGCTGGCGCTCATGAGCTTTTCCAGCTCGCCGCGATCAAGCCAGACGCCCCGGCAGGTCGGGCACATGTCGAACTGGACGCCGGCGCGGTCCACGGTCTGCATGGAGCTGTTGTCGTTCGGACATAGAAGAAGGGGCATCAAGGCTTCCTTGGCAGATGGGAGGCGCGATGACGGTCGGACAATCGGGCCTCACGTTAAAACGTGATGCGTCCGACATCGCGACGACCAACAGGGTCGCTCGTCGCCAGAGGGGCCCGGGCCGCGCACCAGAAATGGGCCCGGTCCGCGCCGCCCGCAAGTGGAATGGCGCCGCTTCGGCTTGCGAATGATTGACGTCGTGCAGACATAGCGGTCCGGGGCCACGCGCCCGCCGGCCTGAGGAGCGACGATTGATTGTCCTGTCCGACGTCCTGACTCCCCAGGAATCGCGCGCCGTTCGCGAGGCGCTGGACGCCGCGCCATTCCGCGACGGACGGGTCACCGCCGGTCCCGCCGCCGGTAAGGTCAAGGACAACGAGCAGGCCCGCGGCGACGACCCGGGGGTCATGGCGCTGGCCGCGACGGTGCGGCGGGCGCTCGACGCCCAGCCCGTGATCCGCACGCTGGTGCGGCCCGTGCGCTGGTCCAGCCTGATCTTCTCGCGGTATGGCTCGGGGCAGCAGTACGGGCTTCATGCCGACAACGCCGCGATGGTCGACGAGCACGGCTGGCCTTTGCGCACGGACTTCAGCTTCACCCTGTTTCTGTCCGAGCCTGACGCCTACGAAGGTGGGGCGCTGTTGATCCGGGACCTCTCCGGCGACCGCGAGCACCGCCCGCCAGCGGGGTCGATGGTGCTCTATCCGACCGGACAGCTGCACCGGGTCATGCCGGTCACGCGCGGCGTACGCCTGGCCTGCGTCGGCTGGGTCCAGAGCCGGATCCGGCGGGCCGATCATCGGGAGATTCTCCACGACCTGGACCGCGTCCGTGACGCGGCAGGCCCCGAGACCGAAGCGACCCTGCTGCTAGACAAGAGCATCGGCAACCTGCTGCGGATGTGGAGCGAGGACTAGGCTGGCGACCCAGGGCGCCGCGGATGATCGGCATGGAGTCAGGCTCCTGGGCCGGACCGGCATCCTGAAGAAACGTCTTGTCTATCGGGGCCGACGCCGCGACAGGGTTGAGGCATGGCCCAGCCCGACGACAGCTATGATCCCCTGACCCCCGTGCCGGAGGCGCGCCGGGTATTCGGCGGCCGCGATGCGTTCTCGCTGTGGTTCAGTCTCGGCATCGGGCTGCTGGTGCTGCAGGCCGGAGCCTTCCTGGTGCCAGGGCTGAGTCTGGGCATGGCGCTGGCGGCGATCGTGACCGGCTCGGTGCTGGGCGCGCTGCTGCTGGCCACGGCCGGCTATATCGGGGCCCAGACCGGCCTTTCGGCGATCGGCTGCCTGGGCCCCGCGGTGGGCGTCCGCGGCGCTTCGATCGCGGCGGTGCTGAACGCCGTGCAGCTGACCGGCTGGGGGGCGTTCGAGATCATCGCCATGCGCGACGCCGCCGACGCGCTTGGCAAGCAGAGCTTCGGCGTGTCCAGCCCGATCGCCTGGACGCTGCTGTTCGGGGGGCTGGCGACCCTGCTGGCCATCGTCGGGCCGGTGTCGTTCGTGCGGAAGTTCCTGCGCGCCTGGGGCCTGTGGCTGCTGCTGGCGGGCGCGGGCTGGCTGACCTGGCGGTTGCTCGCCGAGCACGACGTCGCCGAGCTTCTGGCGCGAGCCGGGACGGGCGAGATGAGCTTCGGCGGCGGCGTCGACCTGGTCATCGCCATGCCGTTGTCGTGGCTGCCGCTGATCGCCGACTACACCCGGTTTGGCCGCTCGCCCGGAGCCATGTTCCGGGGCAGCGCGGCCGGCTATGTGCTGGCCAACATCTGGTTCATGAGCCTTGGCGCGGCCTACGCCCTGGCCTCCGGCGGCGGCGAGGGGCTTCTGCTGACGGCCCTCGCGGCCAGCGGCGGCGGCATCGCCCTGCTGCTGATCGTCATCGACGAGACCGACAACGCCTTCGCCGACATCCATTCGGCCGCCGTCTCCACCGCGACGATGGTCCCGGTGCGGCCGGTCCGGCTGGCGCTGGTGTTCGGCCTGCTGTGCACCGCGATCGCCTGCGTGGCGCCGCTCGGCAGGTACGAGACCTTCCTGCTGCTGATCGGCTCGGTGTTCGCGCCTCTGTTCGGCGTGTTGCTGGCTGAGCACTTCATCGTCCGGCCCCGCCGCCTCGAGCCGCGTGTCCTGTCGCGCTTCCATCTGACCGGCCTGCTGGCCTGGGCGATCGGCATCGTCGCCTATCAGGCGATGAGCCGGCTGGCGCCCGAGATCGGCGCGACGCTGCCGGCGCTGATCACGGGCGGCTTGGTCTATGTCGGCCTGCAGCTGCCCCGGATGCGGCTCGCGCGGGCCTAAGCTTGCCCCCCCCATGCCGCTCATCCCCGCGTAGGCGGGGACCCAGGCTTTTTGTATCTGCGGCGGTTCTGACGGGCCTATGCGTTTGAAAGTCGGCCAGGAAAAACCCCTGGGTCCCCGCCTACGCGGGGATGAGCGGAAATTTTGGAGCCGCAAGCCCTGAAATCACTCACCTGAGGTAAGTCGCGCCCAGCGTTCTAAAGCCGCCGGAAGCTCGTCGGTTCGCCGCCGCCGGACGAGCGGATGCGGACGATGGCGTCGTCCAGCACCTCGATGGTCACGGCCATGCGGTGGGAGTTGGCGTGCAGCATCCGCGTCTCGTCGAGCATGATCGCCACATGGCCTGTCCAGAACACCAGGTCGCCTCGACGCAGGGCCGGGCGGTCGATCGGGCGGCCGAGGACGGCCTCCTGCATGTCGGTGTCACGCGGACAGGCCTTGCCGGCGGCGTACAGCGCCTGCTGGACAAGGCCCGAGCAGTCGAGGCCCAGGCTGTCACGCCCGCCCCACAGATAGGCGGCGCCCAGATAGGCCTCGGCGATCCCGGCCGGGTCGCGTGACAGGGCCAGGCCGACCGGGCCCAGCTGCGCCTCGACGAACCAGCCCGTGCCGACGGCCTTGGCGAAGCGGCCGTCCCGCCGCTCCAGGGTCAGCAGGCTGTTCATCGAATAGAGGCCGATCGGCTGCGTGCGGATGTCCGGCCGGCTGAAGGCGTAGGCGCGCAGGGCGTGGACCCGGTGGGTCGGCGACTCGACGGGACTGAACAGGGCGGCGTTCTCGACCCAGCCGACGTAGCCGTCTCGGCGGGCCCGGCCGAACGCCATGCCGCCCTCCTCGAGCAGGACCTCGAAAAGCTCGCCGAACAGAAGCTGGTCGCCCAGCTCGGCGTCCGCCGCGGGGGCCTTGCGGATCGCGGCGGCGGGCAGGGCGCACTGACGGACGGTCGGATCGACGTAGCGCTCGGCCGGAACCAGCCCCTCCAGCGTGCGGGCGGCGACGCCATCCCGCATCAGGGTCAGGCGCGGGTCCGGCGTCGTCGTCACGAGAAGCGGTTCTGCAGCAGGGCGTAGAGCGCACGGATCGCCTGGGCCTCGGCGCCGGTCGGATAGCCGGGCCGGCCCTTCGGGTTCCACGCGAAGATGTCGAGGTGCACCCAGCTGCCGACCGTTGGGGCGAAGCGCTTGAGGAACAGGCCGGCGGTGACCGACCCGGCCTGGGCCCAGCCGTCCGGGTCATTCTTGAGGTCGGCGATGTCGCCATCGAGCGCCTCTTCGTAGCCCGGCCACAGCGGCAGCCGCCACAGCGGGTCGCCGACCGTCAGGGCGGCGGCGGCGAGGTCGTCGGCCAGCGCCTCGTCGTCGGTGAAGAACGGGATCACCTGCGGCCCGAGCGCGATCCGCGCGGCGCCGGTCAGGGTGGCCATGTCGATGGTCAGCACCGGCTCCAGCTCGCCGGCCCGGGTGAGGGCGTCGGCCAGGATCAGCCGGCCTTCGGCGTCGGTGTTGCCGACCTCGACGGTGAGGCCCTTGCGGGTCTGCAGCACGTCGCCGGGACGCATGGCGTCGCCGCTGATGGCGTTTTCGACTACCGGGACGAGGATCGAGAGCCGGATCGGCAGCTTCGCCGCCATCAGCATGCGGCCAAGGGCGAGGGCATGGGCTGCGCCGCCCATGTCCTTCTTCATGTTGCGCATGCCGGCCGACGGCTTGATGTCGAGGCCGCCGGTGTCGAAGACCACGCCCTTGCCGACGATGGCGACCAGCGGCGCGCCGGCCTCGCCCCAGCTGATCTCAATCATCCGGGGGCTGCGCGAAGGATCGGCGGCGCGGCCGACGGCGTGGACGGCGGGGTAGCCTTGCGTGAGCAGGTCGTCGCCGGTGACCACCGCGATGCTGGCCCCATGCTGTTCGGCGATCTCGCGGGCGATGGTCTCGATCTGCAGCGGGCCCATGTCGTTGGCCGGCGTGTTGACCATGTCTCGGGCCAGGGCGCAGGCGTGGGCGATGGTGCGGATCTCGGCGACGTCGACGCCCTCGGCCGCGACCAGCCGCGCGTGGTGCTCGCGCTTCTTGCGATAGCGGTCGAAGCCGTAGCTGCCGAGCGCGAAGGCGAGCGCGACCTGGGCCGGGTCGAGATGGGCCGGCGCGCCGTCGATGCGGTAGTCGCCGACCGCCAGCCGGGCAGGCAGGGCGCGGAAGGCCATGGCCTGGGCCCTGGCCGGGTCGCCGATCCCGAGCAGCACGCGGATGGTGGCGCCGTCGGGGCCCGGGATGGCCAGGACCTGGCCGCTCTTGCCGCGGAACTCGGCCGTCTTCGCCAGCCCCTGCTCGAAGGCCGAGAGGCCGTCGAGGGCCCCTTCCGCGATCACGGAAACGGGGATGGTCGCGCCCTCGGGGGCGGTGAGCAGGACTTCGGTCATGGCCTCGGATTTATGCTTAACGATTCCTTGAGCCGGGGCGAGGAAGCTGGGGGCCACGCTCGCGCAAAGGCTCGCTTTCCATGTGTCGCACGCCGGCTCTCGCCGCAACAGTCCTGGCCCTCCTCGCGGGCCCCGCCCTGGCCGCCGACCCGGTCAAGTCGGCGCCCGCCGCCGCGGCCGCGTCGCGCGCCAAGGCCGCGCCGCAGCAGCGCGCCGAGGCCCGCCGCCTCGATCCGCTGGCCCGGGCCGCGTTCTGGGCGCGGGAGCTCGAGATCGACGGCCGCGACGCCGAGGCCGGCATCGGCATGTCCCAGGCCCTGCGCCAGATGGGCCGCAACGAGGAAGCCGCCGACGCCGTCGCCCGGGTGCTGATCATCGCGCCCGACAATGTCGAGGCGCTGCTCGAAGCGGCCCGCGCCCAGATCGGCCGTGGCCAGGGCTTCTACGCCATCGAGCCGGCCAAGCACGCCCAGGCCCTGGCGCCCCGCGACTGGCGGCCGGTGTCGCTGCTGGCGGTGGCGCTGGAGCAGGCGAGCCGCGACGACGAAGCCCTCGGCTACCACCGCCAGGCCCTGGCCCTGGCCCCGAACGAGCCGGCGGTGATGGCCAACATGGGCATGTACTACGCCAGCCACGGCGACCTGCCGCGCGCCGAGCAGATGCTGCGCGCCGCCGCCGCGACCGGCCGGGCCGAGCCGCGCGTCCGGATGAACCTGGCGCTGGTCGTCGGGCTGCAGGGCCGCGTCGCCGAAGCCGAGCAGCTGGTCCGCCAGGACCTGCCGCCCGACCAGGTGGCCAACAATGTCGCCTGGCTGAAGGCCGCCACCGAGCGCGCGCCGACCGGCCAGGGACGGTCCTGGGGCGCGGTGGCGGGCAGCGGCTCTTAACTTCGTCAGCGATGGGGTGGACGCGGGCGGATGCGCCCGCTATAGCCGCCGCGGCCGCTTTCGCGCGGCCCTACAATTGATCCCAGTCCACGCGCCGAGGAGCCTGTCGAAGGGCGCGCTGGATAGCCTCGGCAGGCGGGAGGATCGTATCCATGGCCAATGTGACCGTTGTCGGCGCCCAGTGGGGTGACGAGGGCAAGGGCAAGATCGTCGACTGGCTCAGCAACCGCGCCGACGTGGTCGTGCGGTTCCAGGGCGGCCACAACGCCGGCCATACGCTGGTCGTCGACGGCAAGGTCTACAAGCTGGCGCTGCTGCCCTCGGGCGTGGTCCAGGGCAAGCTGTCGGTCATCGGCAACGGCGTCGTCGTCGATCCCTGGCACCTGCTCGGCGAGATCGAGAAGATCGCCGCCCAGGGCGTCCACATCGGCCCCGAGCTGCTGGTGCTGGCCGACAACGCCTGCCTGATCCTGCCCGTGCACAAGGACCTCGACCAGGCCCGCGAGGCCGCCTCGACCCAGAAGATCGGCACCACCGGCCGCGGCATCGGCCCGGCCTACGAGGACAAGGTCGGCCGCCGCGCAATCCGCGTCGCCGACCTCGCCGATCCCGAAGCGCTGGAAGCCAAGATCGACCGGCTGCTCTCGCACCACGACGCGCTGCGCAAGGGCCTGGGGCTGCCGGAGGCCAACGCCGCCGAGCTGCTGGCCCAGCTGCTCGAGATCGCGCCGAAGATCCTGCCCTTCGCCCAGCCCGCCTGGCGCCTGCTCGACCAGGCCTACAAGAGCGGCAAGCGGATCCTGTTCGAGGGCGCCCAGGGCGCGCTGCTCGACGTCGACCACGGCACCTATCCGTTCGTGACCTCGTCCAACACCGTCGCCGGCCAGGCCGCCGCCGGCTCCGGCATGGGCCCGCGCGGGCCCGGCTACATCCTCGGCATCGTCAAGGCCTACACCACCCGCGTCGGCGAGGGCCCGTTCGCGGCCGAGCTTGATGACGAGGTCGGCCGCCACCTGGCCACCGTCGGCCGCGAGGTCGGGGTCAACACCGGCCGGCCGCGCCGCTGCGGCTGGTTCGACGCGGTGCTGGTGCGCCAGTCGGTGGCGATCAACGGCATCCACGGCATCGCCCTGACCAAGCTCGACGTGCTCGACGGCCTCAAGACGCTGAAGATCTGCGTCGGCTACAGGATCGGCGATCGCACGGTCGACTACCTGCCGGCCGGCATGCGCGACCAGGCCGCCGCCGTGCCGATCTACGAGGAAATGGACGGCTGGAGCGAAAGCACCGCTGGCGCCCGCTCGTTCAAGGACCTCAACGCCAACGCCATCAAGTACGTGCGTCGGATCGAGGAGCTGATCGAAGCCCCCGTGGCCCTGCTGTCGACCAGTCCCGAGCGCGATGACACCATCCTTATGCGCGATCCCTTCCAGGGCTGAACGCCTTGGTAGAACGGCGTTCACGGTTAGCGATTGCTTATGACCTGATCTCCTAGAACCCTTGCTCGGCTAGGGTTTGGGGGATCAGGTGAGGGCTCGGCGCAGAACAGGCCTGGCGGCCAGCGTAGACCGGACGTCGCGCAGTCTGCGCGCGCTGGAACGCTCGGCATCGACCAGCCGCGTGCTGAACCTGCTGGCCGTCGCCGCCAAGCACGGCACGCGCGAGGACTGGGAAAATCAGCCGCTCTTCACCAACCGGGTGCTCAACGCCAGCCTGATCCTGAAGCACCGGCTGCGCCAGGACGAGACCTACCTGTTCGACGACTACCGCACGGCCGCGACCAAGATCATCGTGCCGTTCGAACGCAGCGACCTGGGCCTCGGCGGGCAGTCCTTCTTCGTCGGCCAGCGCGGCTGGATGGACCTGCTGCGCGATGCCTGCGCCGGAGCCAAGTCGCTCGAGCAGGACGTCCGCATCCTCAAGCTGCTCGACAAGCTGCCGTCGCTGGACCCGTTCCTGCTGCGCGAGCACCTGCGCCGGCACGACCACTTTGTCGCGCCCTGCTACTTCGCCATCTCCCCCGCCGATCTTGAGTCGATGCAGGGCTACGTCGGCCACCAGATGGAAGAGCTGATCCGGCTGGCCTACGACAACGGCGGCGGCGCCTACACCGCCCGTCTGGTCGAGGCCCTGCTGTCGACGGATGTCGACGAGCGGCTGGAGCCCCTGCGCCTGACCCTGATGCTCGAGGGCGACGACTTCCGCGAAGGCGTCTTCAGCTGGAAGGGGTTCCTCTACTACAAATGGATGCTCAGCGCGCTTCAGCCGCAGCTGGCGGCGGTGGCCAAGGAAATCGGCGCGCTCGCCGTCTCGGGCCCGCGCGACGTCGAGACCGGCCTCTATCTCGAGGGCGCCCGCCAGCGCCTCAAGCGCGCGATCGCTACTCAGCGGGCCCAGGTCGACCGGTCGCTCGCCGTCTATGACGCGGCGTTCCAGGGCCTGACCCGGCATGGCGACCCCAAGATCTTCCGCGCCTTCCTGCTCGATGCGCCGCGCATGTTCCTGTCGCTGGGCGAGAAGGTCGGGGCGGCGTCGCACATCGCCAGCTTCTGGCGCTACCGCTTCCCGCTCGGGCGCCCGCCCGTGGCGCCGGTCGACGAGGCCGTGGATATCTTCCAGGACTTCGAGGCCAGTCTCGGCGAACAGCTCGCCATCTGAGGGCTTGGTAAAGCTGATCTTTACCCATTCCGGGTCAGCGTCGCACCGAACTGATTCCAAAGGCTGCCGCCGTGCTCACCGACGAAGACAAGCTCTTCCAGCGCCTCGCCCCCCGTCTGCAGCGGGTCCTCGTGGTCGACCCTGCGCCGGCCTCGGTGAAGCTGCTGCAGGAGCTGATGCGCACCATCACGCCCGGCCAGCTGTTCGCGGCCCCGACCGACGCCAAAGGCATGGTCCTGGCGCAGTCGGTCGACCCGCAGATCATCTTCGTCGAGCACTCCGGGCTGGGCATGGATGGCGCGCGCCTGACCCGGGCCATTCGTCGCAGCGACTTCTCCTGCCGCATGGCGCCGGTGGTCATGGTCACCGGCGAGGCCACGGCCCAGGCGATCCTGGGCGCCCGCGACGCCGGCGTGCATGAGTTCCTGCGCAAGCCGTACACCATGAAGGACCTGTTGCGCCGGCTCGAGGCGGTGATCCTGAAGAAGCGCGACTGGGTCGAGGCGGTCCAGTACGTCGGCCCCGACCGGCGCCGCTTCAACTCCGGCGAATATGCCGGCCCGCGCAAGCGCAAGTCCGACGAACGGGCCTCGCCCGACAAGGCCCGGGTCCTGCAGGCGCTCAAGATCGTGCGGTCCGCCGCCGGCTCGCTGGACAGCGACTGGATGCAGGCCCGCCGCGCCCTGGCCGCGCAGGCGGCCGACCTTCAGCAGGCCGGCGTCGCCGTCGGCGATCTCAAGCTGGTGGAAGCGGCCGCGACCATGGCCCGCCTGCTGCCGCCGGAGGGCGAGCCCGACAAGTCGGCCCTGCGCCGCTCGATCCTCGGCCTGCTCGACTTCATGCCCAAGGACGTCGAGGCCTCGCGCGCGGCGTAAAGAAAAGGGGACAGGCGCCTGAACGGCGCGTGTCCCCAATTCCGATCAGATTGTAGCGGGGACATAGACTCTTCGAGTCCATGTCCCCGCTGACGTTTTAGGCGTCGACCAGGTTCCGGTCGACGGCCGCGGCGCGCATCGACTTCTGCAGCTTCTCGAAGGCCCGGACCTCGATCTGACGGACCCGTTCGCGGCTGACGCCGTACTGGGCGGCCAGGTCTTCCAGGGTGGTCGGGCTGTCCTTGAGGCGGCGCTCCGTGAGGATGTGCTTCTCGCGGTCGGTCAGCTCGCCCATGGCCTCGCCGAGGAGATCCATGCGCACCGAGTGCTCTTCGCTCTCGGCCAGCTGGGTTTCCTGGCTGACCGCGTTGTCGTCGGCGAGCCAGTCCTGCCACTCGCTCTCGCCGTCGGCGCGCATCGGCGCGTTCAGCGAGGCGTCGCCGCCGGACAGCCGGCGGTTCATCGAGATCACTTCTTCTTCCAGCACGCCGAGCTTGGTCGCGATGGTGGTGACATGCTCGTGGTGCAGGTCGCCTTCCTCGAAAGCCGAGATCTGGCTCTTGGCCTTGCGCAGGTTGAAGAACAGCTTCTTCTGCGCCGCGGTGGTGCCCATCTTCACGAGCGACCAGCTGCGCAGGATGTATTCCTGGATCGAGGCGCGGATCCACCACATGGCGTAGGTCGCCAGACGGAAGCCCTTGTCCGGTTCGAACTTCTTCACGGCCTGCATCAGGCCGACGTTGCCCTCGGAGATCACTTCGCCGATCGGCAGGCCGTAGCCGCGATAGCCCATGGCGATCTTCGCCACGAGGCGCAGGTGGCTGGTGACCATCTTGTGGGCCGCTTCGGAGTCCTGATGCTCTTTCCAGCGTTGGGCGAGCATGAACTCCTCGTCCTTGGGGAGCATCGGGAACTTGCGGATTTCAGTGAGGTAGCGCGACAGACCGCCCTCAGGCGTCATGACTGCGAGTGAAGTTGCCATGTGATCTATCCCCTTCGTAGCTCAGCGGACCTACGGCACACACAGAACCGTCGTCCGCCCCCTTCGAATTCCCAGATAGGAAGCCGCACTGGCGGTTTTAAGGCCAGTGAACGCTTTGTAATCTCCGACTGTGGCGGTCGGATATCCAGATTGTGTCGGTGCGTTGTCAGAAAAGATGCACCCGGTTTCCCATGGGTGAGCCAACCTCGGCCGAAAGCGTGGCGGCGTCTTGTCGAAAGCGGCTGAGACGGATGGTTGTTCCGCAGCAACGGCTCCGCTCCCGGAGGGAGAGGAAGGGACCCGCCGCGCAGCGGTGGGAAGGTGAGGGGATACTGCGGAAGGGGCGTGAACCCTCAGCCTCCCACGCCTGGCGCGGGCCCCTCCTTCTCCCCTCGATGGAGAAGGGACCTAGAGGCCCGCCAGCCGCTCTTCCAGCCCGCCCATGTCGGCCGGCAACGGCGTCTCGAACCTCAGCGTCTCCCCGGTGATCGGGTGGACGAAGCCAAGCACCGCGGCGTGAAGCGCCTGACGCGCGAGCCCGGACTCCGCCATCGCCTCGCGCACGGGCTGGGCCGGCGGGCCGGAGCCGTAGGCGGGGTCGCCCAGGCAGGGCGTGCCCTTGCTGGCCATGTGGACGCGGATCTGGTGGGTGCGGCCGGTCTCGAGCTGGCAGGACACCCGCGCCGCCGTCGGCTTGTCGGCCGGGCCGAAGGTGCGCTCGGTGCGGTAGTGAGTGGTCGCCTCGCGCCCACCGGTCTTGAGGATGGCGATCTTCTTGCGGTCGTGCTGGCTGCGGCCGAGCCGGTTGGTGATCGTCCCCCTGGCCGGGTTGGGCGCGCCGCGGACGAGCGCGACGTAGAGCCGGTCGATGTCGTGGGCGGCGAACAGCGCAGAAAGGCCCTGGTGGGCGGCGTCGGTCTTGGCCGCCACCATCACCCCGCTGGTGTCCTTGTCGAGGCGGTGGACGATCCCCGGCCGGGCCACCCCGCCGATGCCGGACAGGCTGTCGCCGCAGTGATGCAGCAGGGCGTTGACCAGGGTGCCGCTCTCAGTACCCGGGCCGGGGTGGGCGGCCATGCCGGCCGGCTTGTCGATGACGATCAAATGCTCGTCCTCGTACAGGACCGTCAGCGGGATGTTCTCCGGCTGCGGCTCCGCCGGGGCCGGCGGCGGGATCAGGATCGTGTAGGACCCCTCCTTCGCCTTCGACGAGGCGTCGGTGACCGGCTTGTCGCCGAAGCTGATCAGGCCGGCCGCCATCAGCGCCTGGATGCGACCACGCGACAGCTCCGCCGTGGCCTCCGCGAGGGTCTTGTCCAGCCGGCCGCCGGCCATGGGGCCCGTGATCTCGACGAGGCGAACGTCGGCCGGCCCCGTATCGACCGGCTCGTCCTCGTCGATCAGCGGATCGGGAAGGGTGTCGTCCGCGGTCACGCCTTGCCTGTCGCTTCCTCTTCGTGGCCGGTGATCGAGCCGTCCTTGAACAGGTACTCGCGCAGGTTCTTGTCGGTCTCGGGGTCGCTGCGTCGCAGCCACTCCAGCGCCATCGCCGCGTGCTCGAGCTCCTCGCGGGCGTTGTGCAGCAAGATCTTGCGCAGTTCCTCGTCCTCGCAGTCGTCGGCCCGCTGGCGGTACCAGTCGACGGCCTCCAGCTCCTCGATCAGCGAGGTGATGGCGTAGTGCTGAAGCAGGGTCTTCTTCTGCAGCTTTTCGCGGGGGACGTGCAGGCCTTCGCTCGACATTCGGGAGTGCTCCTGGGGGTGGGGTGACGTCACCCTTACACCGCCCGCGGGGCGGCGCCGAGAGAGGCGGATTGTCGGGCGCCC
>JAZJXN010000107.1:15342-19386 GCA_040390885.1 Pseudomonadota bacterium
ACGCCGGTAACGCCTTTCCTGCAACGGACCGCAAGTTTGATGCCCATTTTCAGGGGTTCCGTGGCGGCGCCGTCTTTCGCCTGTCACCCAGCCCGGCTAGGCGAGGGTGAACATTGTTCAGGTTCGAGGGGATACGAACATGACGCCGACCACCCGCCGCCTGCTGCTCTCCGCAGCGGGTCTTTCCGCCATTCTGTCCGCCGCCGGGACTGCCTGGGCCCAGGACGCCGCGCCTTCCGCGACCGCCGTCGAGGAGATCGTGGTCACCGCCCAGAAGCGCGAGCAACAGGCTCTCGACGTGCCGATGGCCCTGACCGCCTACAGCGGTGAGCGGCTCGAGGCGCTGGGCGTCCAGGACTTCGCCGACCTGTCGCGGTTCACGCCCGGCCTGGTGGTCCAGAACCAGTCGGCCAACAACCCGGGCTTCGTGATCCGCGGCATCACCTCCGACGCCACTGACAGCTTCGCCGAGTCGCGGGTGTCGGTGTTCCAGGACGGCGTCTCGATCTCCAAGGCCCAGGGCTCGTACGTCGAGCTGTTCGACATCGACCGGGTCGAAGTCGCCAAGGGTCCGCAGTCGACCCTCTACGGTCGCGGCGCCCTGATCGGCGCCATCAACGTCATCCAGAACAAGGCCGACGTCGGCGGGTTCGGGGCCAGTCTCGGCGCCGAGGCCGGCGACTACGGCTATCGCATGCTCGAGGGCATGGTGAACCTGCCCCTGTCGGACGTGCTCGCGATCCGCCTCGGCGGCCGTGCGCGCGAGCGCGAGGGCTATGTCGAGAACGCGCTCGGCGGCGACGACTTCCAGTCGGTCGACAGTCGCGCCGGCCGCATCGGCGTCGGCTTCGAGCCGACCGACCGCTTCCGCGCCGACCTGATCTTCAACTACCAGGAAGACAACTCGACCGGCACCGCGTTCAAGTCGATCAAGTTCCTGGCCACCGACCCGGCGACGGGCGCGGCGCTCGGCGGCATCCGCCCGGGCGACCCCGCCGCGCTCGCCGCCTCCCCGAACTTCCAGGGCGGCCGGCAGCTGGGCGTCGACCGCAAGGTCTGGGGCACGACCGGGCTGATCGGCTGGGAGCTGAACGACGCCTTCACGCTCAATTCGGTCACCGCCTGGCGCGAGTTCGAGTCGCAGGAAGTGTTCGACGCCGACGGCATCGCGCTGCCGGTGTTCACCGGTCTCAACGACGCCACTAACGAGCAGTTCAGCCAGGAGCTGCGCCTGAACTACGACGCCGGCGGCCGCTGGAAAGGCTTCGTCGGCGGGACCTTCTTCAGCGAGGACTCGGTCAGCCGCATCCCGATCCAGATCGACGAGCGCGTCGCCCTGGGTCTGGTCACGGGCCAGCTCAACGCCGGCGCGGCGGGCTCCGGCCTGCCCGCGAACAACCCCGCGGCCCTGGCCTACTTCGGCAACACCGCCTTCACCGGCGCCCTGATCCGCGGCCTGGTCGCGGCCAACACCGGCGGCGGCATCGTGCTGTCCCCCGCACAGGCTCAGGCGATCGCCGGCAACCTGCGCGCCAACCACGTCGAGGAGGCGACCAGCACCAGCGCCCTCGACTCCTACGACCTGTTCGCCGACGCCACCTTCGCCGTCACCGACCGCTTCGAGATCGCGGCCGGCGTGCGCTACACCACCGACGACCGCACCACGAGCTTCGCCTCGCGCACCATCGGCGGACGCAGCGCGGTCGGCGGCATCATCGCCGCGACGACGCTCTACAACGCCGGCGCCGTCGGCCAGGCCAACGCCCTGCTCGGGGCGCTGGCGAGTCCGGCGTTCCAGCTGTTCCCGGACGCGGCCGTGCCGAACTTCGGCATCACCTTCCAGCCGACCGTGGCTAACGGAACCATCGTCTCCTCGGCCAGCCACAAGGACGAGGGCTTCACCTGGCGCCTGGTCGGCCGCTACGCGGTCAGCGACGACGCCAACCTCTACGCCAGCTACGCCCGCGGCCGCCGGCCGGAGGTCCTGGCCACCGCCGGGCCCGCCGTCCCCTACGCCCCGGCCCGCTTCCAGGCGGTCGAGGCCGAAACCGTCGACAGCTACGAGGTCGGCTTCAAGACTGCGCTGCTCGACCGCACGCTGCGCCTCGACACCAGCGTCTACTACTACGCCTACGACAACTTCCAGACGGTCGAGCAGCAGGGCACGCTGTTCGTCCTGACCAACGCCGGCAAGGCCAAGGCCTATGGCTTCGAGGGCCAGGTGGAATGGTCGGCGGCCTCGAACCTGCAGCTCTACGCCACCTACGCCTACAACCACGCCCGCTTCGACGGCGGCGCCTATGACGGCAACCACTTCCGGCTGTCGCCGGACCACAGCCTGTCGCTGAGCGCCAACTGGACCCACGACCTGTTCGGCGGCGAGCTGTCGATCCGGCCGAGCTACAGCTGGCAGTCGAAGGTCTTCTTCGACGACAACAACGACCGCGCCGAGTTCCAGCAGCCGCCGGCGTCGTTCCTGCCCGACAACGACCAGGACGAGGTCCAGGACGGCTACGGACTGCTCGACCTTCGGGTCGGGTTCAAGCCGGGCGCCGGAAACTGGACCCTGGGCGCCTTCGTGAAGAACCTCACCGACGAGGCGTACATCATCGACGCCGGCAACACCGGCGACTCGCTGGGCCTGCCGACCTTCATCGCCGGTCCGCCGCGCATGTACGGCTTCACGGTCGGCTGGACATACTAGGTCCCCGGAAGTCCGGCGCGGCCGTTCAGGACCGCGCCGGCGCCGGGCTTTTTAGGGGTGCGCGCAGGCGTCATCGGGCTGTAGCCTGACGCTGCGATATCCGCGGCACAGCGGAAGGCGGGGACAGCGGACATGACGATCAGCAGACGGGGGCTCCTGGCCCTGTTCGGCGCGGGCGCGACGGCGACCCCGGCCCTGGCCACGAAGCTGGCCGCGGTCAGCTACCAGCACGGGGTCGCCAGCGGCGATCCCCAGCAGGACCGGATCGTCTTCTGGACGCGGGTCACGCCCTCGTCGCCCGGCTTCATGGGCCCGTATCCGGGCAAGCTGCTGATCGCGACCAGCGCCGACTTCAAGGGCGCCCGCACGGTCACCGTCACCACCGGCGCCGACCGCGACTGGACGGTCAAGGCCGACGTCGACGGCCTGAAGCCGGGGACGGACTACTGGTACCGCTTCGAGTTCGACGGCTTCGCCTCGGCGGTCGGCCGCACCCGGACGCTGCCGGAGGGACCCACCCGGGACCTGGTGATGGCCGTGGCGTCCTGCTCGCTGTACCCGAACGGCTACTTCAACGCCTATGGCGCCATCGCCGCGCTCGAGCGGGTCGATGTGGTCCTGCATCTGGGCGACTACATCTACGAGTACGGCGCCGGCCCCGAGGACTACGGCATGACGTCGCCGGTCTCGCAGCTGCGCGCCCCGCAGCCGCCGCACGAGTGCCTGTCGCTGGCCGACTACCGCACCCGTCATGCCCAGTACAAGGCCGACCCCCAGCTCCAGGCCGCCCACGCCAGGGCCCCCTGGATCGTGGTCTGGGACGACCACGAGACCGCCAACGACAGCTGGACCGGCGGCGCCGAGAACCACAATCCCGACAAGGGCGAAGGTGACTGGGCGACCCGCAAGGCGGCGGCGCTGAAGGCCTACTACGAGTGGATGCCGATCCGCGATCCGGCCCCCGGCGGCCTGCTGGAAGCCGGCTATCGCAGCTTCCGGTTCGGCGACCTCGCCAGCCTGATGATGGTCGAGACCCGGCTCTCGGGCCGGGACCTGCCGCTGGGCTACGAGGATCCGACACTGCTGCCGGTGGTCGACGGCAAGCCCGACGTCGCCCACTTCGACAAGGTCTGGCGCGACCCCACGCGGCGGATGATGGGCGCGCGCCAGGAGCAGTGGCTGGCCGGCGAGCTCGACCGGTCGGTCAAGGCCGGCGAGACCTGGCAGGTGATCGGCAACCAGGTGGTGATGGCTCGGGTCTGCGCGCCGGACTTCGAGGCGGTGATGGGCAAGCCGGCCTGGCAGGACGTGCCGGGCGAGCATCGCTCGACGCTTCGCCG
>JAZJXN010000107.1:19396-20495 GCA_040390885.1 Pseudomonadota bacterium
GGGCACGCGCAAGGGCATGCAGAACGCCGCCGCGATGTCGGCGCTGGGCCTGCCGGCGACGCTGGACGGCTGGGACGGTTATCCGGCCGCGCGGGAGCGGCTGTACGACCTGTTCAGGGCGGCCCGCGCCCATCCCGTGGTGCTGACCGGCGACAGCCACAGCTTCTGGAGCAACGAGCTCTGGGACGAGGGCCGCAAGACCCGCGTCGCCGCCGAGTTCGGGGCGACCGCCGTCACCAGCCCGGGCTTCGGCGAGCGGCTCACCCATCTCCCGCTCAACGACGCGTTCGTGAAGCGCAACCCGGAGGTCAAGTTCATCGACGCGGCGTCGAAGGGCTTCGTGCTGCTGACCCTGACCCCCACGGACGCGACGGCCAAGATGGTCGCCGTCTCGACGGTGGCCGCGACCGACTTCACCACCACCGTGCTCAAGACCTTCGCGGTCGCGCCGACGGCTGACGGCGGCGTCGGGCCGCTGCGTGAACTGTGATCGTGGTTATCCGTTGTTGACCAGATGCGGTCTATCGACGCCGGACTCCTGAGGCGGCCGAAGCGGTCGCCGCCCTCACGGACCGGAAGCCTTTCGTGACGCCAGACGCCGCCGCCACCACGCCCGCCGAGCTCCGCTTCCGGCTGATCGCGCTGTGGGTGCTGGCGGCGCTGATGGCCGTGACCGCTGTCCACCAGGTCTCGATCGTCCTGGCGGCGCAACCGCTCGGCATCGACTTCCTGCCGATGTGGACGGGCGCCCGCGCGTGGCTGGACGGCCACCGCGAGGTCTACGACTTCGTCGCCATCACCGAGCGGCAGGCCTGGGCCCTCGAGGCGCACCACGGGCTACGGCCGTTTGTCTATCCGCCGAGCGGGTTGCTGCTGTTCCTGCCGTTCGCGACGCTGCCGTTCTGGTGGGCCTACGGGCTTTGGACCGGCGCGACCGGGCTGCTGTTCGCGGGCGTGACCGCGAGCGTCGTGCCCCGACATCGGCTGCTGACAGGCGTGCTGGCGCTGGTGCTGTCGCCCTGCGCCATGGTCGTGCTGATCGGGCAGTCGACCTTCCTGGTGGGGGCCATGGCCGCCCTCGCCGTGATCTGGCTGAAGG
>JAZJXN010000108.1:0-406 GCA_040390885.1 Pseudomonadota bacterium
CCTTCTCCCCTCGCGGGAGAAGGTGGCCTCCGAAGGAGGTCGGATGAGGGGGCGCACCGAGCGATCGGGAGCGCCCCCTTCTCGTTTGAGGCCGTGGGGCCCCCTCATCCGTCGGCTACGCCGACACCTTTTCCCGCGAGGGGAGAAGGAAACGGATCAGCGCCCCTTCCACTCCGGCGCGCGCTTCTGGGCGAAGGCCATGGGCCCTTCCTTGAAGTCCTCGGATTTGAACAGCGCGGCCACGGCCGGCATCTTGAACTGCGTGCCGATGGCCTCCGGCAGGGTCAGTTCGAGGCCCTGGAGCACGGCCTGCTTGCTGGCGCGGATCGACATCGGGCTGCATTCGCCGATCTGGGCGGCCCACTTCTTGGCTTCGGTCAGCAGGTCTGCCTGCGGCACCACGGCG
>JAZJXN010000108.1:416-3867 GCA_040390885.1 Pseudomonadota bacterium
GCGTTGACGAAGCCGAGCTCCTTGCCTTCCACGGCGCTGACGCGGCGGGCGGTGAGGATCATGCCCATCGCCTGCTTGAGGCCGATCTGGCGCGGCAGGCGGTGCAGGCCGCCGGCCAGGGCGGCGAGGCCGACCTTCGGCTCCGGCAGCGCGAACACGGCGTTGTCCGAGGCGATGATCAGGTCGCAGGCCAGCGCGATCTCGAAGCCGCCGCCCATGGCGACCCCGTTGACCGCCGCGATCAGCGGCTTGTCGAGGTCGAAGCGGCTGGTCAGGCCGGCGAAGCCCGACGGCGGGCTGCCCATCTTGCCGCCGGTGGCCTGGTGCTTGAGGTCGTTGCCGGCCGAGAAGGCGCGCTCGCCGGCGCCGGTGACGATGCCGACCCACTGGTCGGGATCGGCGGCGAAGGCGTTGAACGCCTCGTCCAGCTCGAAGTGCATCGGCGAATGGAGGGCGTTCATGACCTCCGGCCGGTTCAAGGTGAAGATGGTGACCGGCCCCTCGCGGTCGACCTTGATGAACTCGTAGGCCATGCGGCGCTCCCTTTTTGATTGGGATCATGAGGGCGAGCTTCCGTACCGTCCGTCAACGCGTTGCGTCCCTCGAGACGCTCGCTTGAGGCTCGCTCCTCAGGATGACTGACTCAAAACCCAGTCATGGTGAGGAACCCGCGGCGCGTCTCGAACAACGCAAGGCCTACCCGACCACCGTCATCTCGCGGGCGTAGCGCTTCCAGTTCTCGACATAGTGCATCGCCGAGGCCGTCAGCACCGCCGCCTGCTGCTCGCCGATCTCGCGGACGACCTTGCCGGGCGCGCCCATCACCAGGCTGTTGTCCGGAATCACCTTGCCCTCGGGAATCAGCGCCCCGGCGCCGATCAGGCAGTTGCGACCGATCTGGGCGCCGTTGAGCACGATCGCGCCGATGCCGATCAGGCTGTTGTCGCCGATCGTGCAGCCATGAAGCATCACCAGGTGACCAACGGTCACATTGGCTCCGATCAGCAGAGGGCTGCCATGGTCGGCGTGGAGTACAGAACCGTCCTGGACGTTGCTGTTCTCGCCTACCGTGATGGTGTCGGTGTCGCCTCTAGCGACCGCGCCCCACCAAATGCTGGCGTTCTTCTTGAGAATCACGGAGCCCATCACTGACGCACTTGGTGCGATCCAGTATTCGCCGCCTGAAGGCAGCTGGGGCGTCACGGCGCCTAAAGCATAAACAGTCATACAGAGTCCCCTTAACTTTGCCGTGACGGCTTGATTAACCGCTCATAAACCAAGAACCATCATCATAGTCGGGCGATTCGAGGGGGCCACGGCCATCTCGTATCCTTACGTGGGCGGCTCTTCGTCCACGGTCTCCTGACGACGGAGAACCGGGTGTCGCGTATCGTGTCCAGGCGTCCAAATGCGCCTCCAGCTTCGCGAAGTGCAAGCGAGCCTCCCGGCCGCGCATGCGACATTCACTCCTCTATCTCGACCCAAGGGCGCGCCGTTTCGGCGACGCCCTTTTTTCTTGCCCCCATGGAGGCTTCCCGATGACCAAGCGTGCCCTGAAGCGGACCGTGCGCGAAGGCGCATTCGACCACGCCCAGTTCTCCAACGACGACGGCGGCAAGGTCCGCCGCCTGCCGGTGGGCAACGGATGGTCGCCGCTCGGACGGGATGAAGACCGCGAGCAGGGGTATCTCAAGACCATAAAACCCAAGTCGGAGGGCCAGGCAGAGCTGATGAAGGCCATCGACGACAAGAACCTGGTCATGGCGCTCGGCCCGGCAGGGACCGGCAAGACCTACCTCGCCATCGCCAAGGCCGTGGAGGCGCTGGAAGCGGGCAAGGTCGCCAAGATCGTGCTGTCCCGCCCGGCGGTCGAGGCCGGCGAGTCGATCGGCTACCTGCCCGGCGACATGGAGGACAAGCTCGCCCCCTATCTGAGGCCGCTCTACGACGCGCTGTCGGACCGGCTGTCGATGAAGCGGGTGCGGGCCCTGATCGCCGAGGGGGCCATCGAGATCGCCCCGGTCGGCTACATGCGCGGGCGCACGCTCAACAACGCCTTCGTGGTCATCGACGAGGCCCAGAACTGCACCTACGGCCAGCTGAAGATGCTGCTCACCCGGCTGGGCTGGCACTCGACCATGGTAGTGACGGGCGACCCCAACCAGTCGGACCTGCTGACCGGGCTCTCGGGCCTGGGCGACGTCGCCGACCGCTTCGAGGCCGTGCCCAACATCGCCGTGGTCCGCCTCGCCGATGTCGACATCGTCCGTCACCCGCTGGTCGCGGAGATGCTCGGCGTCCTCTAGCCGGGTCCTAGAACAAGCCACCCGCGATACCGGACGATCATGCCGGTCAGCGGGTGGCCGATCTCGACATCGAACCTGAAGCGGCCGTCCACGACTTCCTCGTGGGCGGCCGTTGTCGGTCCAAGCCACAGGGGCAGCGGAACGCCGAAGGCGCTGAAGCGGCGGATGATCAGGTGCATGCGGCCCTCGTGCACCACCGGGGCCATCGCGATGGCCAGCGGTCCGAACCGCTCGACGATCAGATGCTGCGACCGCCCCTCCCCCGCCGCCTGCAGGCTGGAGAACCGGTGACGGCCGAATTCGCGCGTCCACAACTCCGCTTCGCCCTGACGTTCGAACGTCACCGTCACCGGCACGTCCGGGGTCGCGGCCGGGAAGCCGATCACCGCGCCGACCAGCAGCGCGAGCGGATTGCCGCCGCGCTCGACCGAGGCCTTGCCGGCGGCGATCTTCGAACCGAGCCTCAGGTCGTGCATAGCCCGCCACGCGGGGGGCATGCGGTCGTAGGCTTCGCTCATCACCCGGCGATAGACCGGCGCCCGGCTGGGCAAGGTGTCGCGAAGGCCGGTGTAGAGCCGTCGCCCCGCGAACCGGGTCTCGAAGTCAGCCATGTCCAGGTCGTCGGTCGAGGCCCGCGCGCCCGGGGCCGGCGGCTGGCCGGCCAGCATCTTGCGGATCACGGCCTCGGCGGCCATCGCCGGGATGAAGGGCCCGTCGTCGCCTTCCGCGAGCAGGTTCCAGCTGCGCGTCACATGGAAGCCGTCGCCATCCTCGCCGGCGACCTCGACGATCATGCCGCCGCGATGCTCGCCCCAGCGCAGGTTGGACGCGCCCCAGTGGAACAGCTTCGCCCACGGCGTCAGGCTCTTGATCCGTCCGCGCTGAACCAGGCCCGCCAGCAGATTCAGCGCGCGGTGAAGGACCTCCGGCCGGGTCCCCGCCCCCATCCAGATGTCGCGCAGCTTAGGATACAGCGGCGGCAGGACCTTGAGGTCCGGCGTCTCGGCCAGCGAGAAATGCGTGCTCTGCAGCGGTACGCGGCCGGGCGGACCGATGGTGAAGCGGCGGGTCTCGACCAGGCCCGGCCCGGTAGCGGCCTTGCCGCCGCGCAGCAGCGCCACCGGCTTGCCGGCGTAGGCAGTCAC
>JAZJXN010000108.1:3877-7195 GCA_040390885.1 Pseudomonadota bacterium
CTCGACGACGCTCAGGCCAAGCCCGGCCCAGGGCGTCGGCGCGATTCCGCCGGTGATCGCATAGACGCCGCGCCAGCCCTTGGTGACGTGGCGCACGGCCGCCGAGCTCAACGCCGGACAGGTGCTGACGCCGGACAGCGCGAACACGCCCTTCGCCTTCGCCGCCGCGTCCAGCGCGCCGATGCCGGCGACGAAGTCGGCGCCGTCGGCAAGGTCGAGGTAAGGGATGGCCGCCGAGATGCAGGCCTGCGGCACGCGATAGGGCCGCTCGCCATAGGCCTGGAACGGACCGCTGGCGTCGACGACGAGGTCGGGCTTGGCCGCGGCCAGCTGCGCGCTGAGGTCGCCGTCCCGGTCGAAGCGCCAGGGCATGAGCGCCGCCTTGCTCTCCACGCCGTCGATGAAGGACCGCGCCTTCTCCTCCGACCGTCCGGCGATCAGCAGCGTCAGCCGCGCCTCATCGGCGAGCAGCCGCGCCAGCCGCCCGCCGAAGGTCCCGTAGCCGCCGACGATCAGCACTCTCATCAGCCGAGCACCCGGTCGGCGTAGCGGGCCTCGGGAAGATAGCAGACGTCGCTGCGCCCGAAGATGCGCAAGCGGTTCCTCGCCACGATTCCGTAGAGCCAGTCAGCCACTGGGAGCGGAAGGCCTCGGAACACCAGCGCCGCCTTCCACGGCCAGCCGAGCAGCTGCGCCATGCGCATCGACCCGTCAGCCTTGAACCGGGCGCGGCCGTTCTCGATCAGGATGTTGGTCTGGTAGTTGTCGGGGTCGAGGCCGTAGTGGCGATACAGCGCCGTTCCGAGCGGCGTCTGCGCCGGCAGCAGCCGGAACACGCCCTTGCGGTCATAACGCAGCACGATCCGCGCCCAGGCCGAGCAGAACACGCAGTGGCCGTCGAAGACGATGATCGGCCGTTCGTCGGAAAAGCCCGGAACAGCCGGATCGCCGCGATAGCTGTACGGCGGGGGCTCGGCTCTTGGCATGGTGCGAGCCTCACGGGGAGGCGGCGGATCGTCAAGCGAGATCGCTGAAATCCTCCCCTCTAGGGAAGGTGGCCCTGCGAAGCTCGAAGAGCGAAGCCGGGACGGAGGGGGTCAGGTCCGTGAGGCGCTGCGCGCCAGATCGACCCCCTCAGTCGCCGCAAGCGGCGACAGCTCCCCAGAGGGGAGCATCTCCAGGCCGGCGCCTACTCCAGGTCTTCCGCCAGGATCGCCATCTCGAACATGAACGAGCCGGGCTCGTCCTCGTCCTCGTAGATGACGCCGATGAATTCGCCCTTGAGCTCGACCTCGGCAGAGTCCTTCTGCTTGCGCGCCTTCACCGCCACGTGCGGGTTGCCGAAGGTGCGCTTCAGGTGGGCTTCGACCTGCTTGATGTGTTTCTCGTCCACGGCGTGGCTCCTGGATATGCGGGGGCGCCTTGGCGCATTCGGCGCGAACCTACCGTCATCCCCCGGCGAGGCAAGCCCCGCCGCGGGCCACGGCCTCAGATGACGTAGTCGTAGACCACGTCGGCGAGGGTGTGATCCATGGTCTTGGCCGGCTCGTCGCAGGTCGGGCAGTTGACGATACGGGCGGGCACGCCGGCGGCGGTGCAGTGCTTGGGCACCGGCTTCAGCACCACCGATCCTGACGCGACCTTGGCGTATTCGCCGATGGTGATGTTGCCGAGGACCTTGGCCCCGGCGCCCAGCAGGACGCCCTTGCCGATCTTCGGGTGGCGGTCGCCGCGCTCGGCGCCGGTGCCGCCCAGGGTCACGCCGTGCAGCATGGAGACGTCGTCGCCGACCACAGCTGTTTCGCCGATGACGACGCCAGTGCCGTGGTCGAGGAAGACGCCGGAGCCGATCCGGGCGTTGGGGTGGATATCGACCTGGTAGACCTCGCTGCCCTTGCTCTGCAGATAGAAGGCCAGGGTCTCGCGGCTATGGGTCCACAGCCAGTGCGCGATGCGGTGGTTCTGCAGGGCCAGGAAGCCCTTGAAGAACAGGAACGGCTGAACATAGCCCTTGCAGGCGGGGTCGCGCTCGAACACCGCCTTCAGGTCGAGCTCGGCGGCGGCGAGGATGCTCGGATCAGCCTCGAAGGCTTCCTGGGCGATCTCGCGGGCGCTCATCGCGCGCAGCTCCTGATCGCCGATCTTGCGCGCGAACTGGTAGGACAGCGCGTCCCCCATGGTGCCGTGCGAGAGGATCACCGCGTTCAGCAGGCTGCCGAGGGTGGGCTCTTCGCGCGCCGCGCGTTCGGCCTCGTTCCGCAGGGCGGCCCAGACGGGGGGCGCCGTGTCCGGCGCGACGACTTCCAACTTCCTGGGCATGTCAGCCCTCCCAATAGTCCCCGGCGCCTATAGCACAAACACCGTGGCGCCGCCCTGGTTCGCCCTTGCGGCCGATATGGGGTGGAAAACGGAGTTCGCCAAGGGCGGTGTTGCCGTAAGCTCCATAGCTCCCTAGGTGTTGCATATGCGTGCATTTCAGGCTTTCGCCCTCGCCGCCGCCCTGGCCTTGCCGGTCGCCCTGCCCGCCCGCGCCGCGGAAGCGCCGCTGACGCGCGACGGCCTGCTTGGCGTGCTCAAGAGCAACAAGGTGTGGTGCTCGAGCTGGCGGGCCAAGGACCAGAGCTGCGAGGACATCGCCTTCGTCGAGGCCAAGGGCGACGAGGTCAAGCAGATCAGCCGCTACCGGATTTCCGACCAGCCGGACCTGCAGATGGTCGTCCGCGAGACCGTCAAGGTCGAGGGCGCGGCGCTTTGCTCCACCTTCCATTTCAACGCGCTCGACATCGTCGTGCTGATGGACGGCGAACCGGCCGAGACGGAACAGACCCTGCCGCTGCTCGCGATCCTGGCCCAGTCGATGGCCGATCTCGAGGGCAAGAAGTCCTGCGAGGTCTTCGTCCGCGACGATGCGACCGGCGAGCTCAAGGGCACGGTCACGCTCGACGGCGAGGCCGCGCCCGAGTTCGACTCGATCTACCAGCTGATCGCGCCCGAGACGCGCATCCAGCTTCGTCCGGTGTTCGAGGACGCCGAAGCCGTCACCACCACCTGAGGACCGCCCGTTCATGACCCATGGACTTCCCAGGCCGCCGGTCTTCGGCGAGCCGCTCGTCGCCTCGCCCGAGGTCCTCGCCTTCCTGGCCCGGCGGCGATCGACCCCCGCGCCGAGCCTGACTGCGCCGGCCCCGTCAGCCGCGGAGCTGGACGACCTGCTGACCCTGGCGGCGCGCGTCCCCGACCATGGCAAGCTGGCGCCCTGGCGCTTCGTGATCATCGAGGGCGAAGGCAAGGCTCGCTACACGGCGCGGCTCGAGGCGA
>JAZJXN010000109.1:0-1265 GCA_040390885.1 Pseudomonadota bacterium
GGCGTGCGCTGGTTCCACACCGGCGGCATCTTCGCGGCCCTGGCCAGCAACACCGCCGAAGCGGTGATCGAAGCCGTCGAGGTCGCCCGCAAGTACGGCACGATCGTCAGCTACGATCTCAACTACCGAGCCTCCCTCTGGAAGAGCCAGGGCGGCAAGCCTGGCGCCCAGAAGATCAACCGCGAGATCGCCCGGTACGTCGACGTGATGATCGGCAACGAGGAGGACTTCACCGCCTGCCTCGGCTTCGAGGTCGAGGGCCTCGACGAGCATATCAGCGAGATCGACCCGACCAACTTCAAGACCATGATCGAGACGGCGGTCAGCCAGTTCCCGAACTTCAAGGTCGCCGCCACGACGCTGCGCAACGCCCGGACCGCGACCTTCAACGACTGGTCGGCGATCCTTTACGCCGGGGGCCAGTTCTACCAGTCGGCGGTGCGCGAGAACCTCGAGATCTTCGACCGCGTCGGCGGCGGCGACGGCTTCGCCTCGGGCCTCGCCTACGGCTTCCTGGAAGGGAAGGGGCCGCAGGCCGCCGTCGACTACGGCGCCGCCCACGGCGCCCTGGCCATGACCACCCCCGGCGACACATCCATGGTCCGCGCCGCCGAGGTCGAGGCGGTGATGAAGGGCAAGGGCGCGCGGGTTATCCGGTAGGCCCTCTTCCGTTGGTCTTCGCCTTGCAGCATCCCTCGCGGCTGGCGCCGGTAATCAGGGCGACATCACCGACAATCAAGTCAGCGATGGAGTCGTCCCATCGACGACCTTCGAGCGGGTTGGTTCAAAGGCCCGGCCATTCAATGAAAGAGAACGGGTAAGCGGGTGAAAGAGTAAGGCGGACAGACACGTCACCTTCGCTGGCCGGCGCGTGTCGGTCATCAGTGGAGGGGACGTCATGAGAAAGCTCGGAACACGCCTGTTCGGGCCGGCAGTCGCCGCGCTCACGGTCCTGATCGCCGCCACTACAGCCAACGCCGCGCCCGAGATCCGCGTATCGCGCGCCGTGCTCGAGGATCGCATCTATGCGTCCTGGCTCGGCCAGATGGCGGGCAACATCTACGGGCTGCCGCACGAGAACGTCCATATCGACGGGCCGGGGCCGGACGGCTTTCCCTATGGCTACGACGCGCTCGGGATTTCCTACTACCAGCACCATTTCGCCAGCACGAAGATGACCGGGGTGATGCGCGCGTTCGGCGGCGCGTTTTCCGATGACGATACCGACATCGATGCCTTGATCGAGGCCGCGCGCGACAAGTTCG
>JAZJXN010000109.1:1275-2702 GCA_040390885.1 Pseudomonadota bacterium
TACGTCTACCTGCGGCTGATGGAGGAGCAGGGCGTCGAGCCCGGCTACGGCCCGCTGCGTCAGGCCTGGATCGACCATGTCGACAACTGGGTGTGGCTCGCCAACCGCCAGACGCTGGCGCTGATGCACGAAGGCTACGGCCCGCCCTACACCGGCCGCGAGGGCGTCAACGCCGACTGGTTCCAGATCGACCCGCAACTGGTCAA
This sequence comes from Pseudomonadota bacterium, assembly GCA_040390885.1. Lineage (GTDB taxonomy): Bacteria > Pseudomonadota > Alphaproteobacteria > Caulobacterales > Caulobacteraceae > Caulobacter. The sequence continues at coordinate 1,482 of JAZJXN010000109.1, forward strand.
CGAGATCTGGGCGATCACCGCGCCTGGGATGGTCGGCTACGCGGCCGCCAAGTCGGCCTGGGCCGGCCGCGTCATGGCGGACGGCGAGGGGCTCGGCCCGACCATCGCCTATGGCGCCATGTTCGCCGCCGCCATAACCGAGCCCGACGTGCGCAAGCTGGTCGATATCGGCGCCGCGGCGTTGCCCGAGGGCGAGAAGTTCCGTCTGGTGATCGCCGACATGAAGGCGCTCCACGCGAAGCACCCCAAGGACTGGAAAGCCGCGCGGGCGGAGATGGCGGCGAAATACTACATCGCCCAGGAACGCCGCTCGATCTGGGACGCGAACCTCAACGGGGCCTGCGCGATCCTCGCGCTGCTGTACGGCGAGGGCGATTTCCAGCGCACGCTCGACCTTGCCTCGGCCATGGGCTTCGACGCCGACAACCAGGCGGCCACCCTCGGCGGCCTGCTCGGGATGGCGCAGGGCGTGGCCGGCATTCCCCGCGTGTTCCTCTACCCGGTCGAGGGCTGGACCGAGCCGTTCAACGACCGCTACCTGAACCGTTCGCGACGCGACATGCCGAGCGCCTCGATCCGCGACATGGCCCGCCGCACGCTTGTCCAGGCCGAGAAGGTCGTGCTGGCCAACGGCGGCCGGCTGGAGGACGGGCCGGACGGGCCGACCCTGGTCATCCCCATCGACGCCCGCTTCACGCCGCCGCTTGAGATCGCCGCCGAGCCGCCGCGCACGCTGGAGCGCGGCGAGCCGTGGCGCTGGTCCCTCTATGGCGGCGGCCTCGCGCCCGTCTGGAGCGTCGCCGCCGGCAAGCTTCCGCCGGGCCTGTCGCTCGGCGCCGGCGGAGAGGTGTCGGGCGTCCCCACGAAGGTCGGCCGCTACGCCGCCACGCTGCAAGCCAGCGAGCAGGGCCGGTCGGTCCAGCGCGACCTGTCCTGGCTGGTGGTGGGCGAGAACCTCGCGCCCGCCGCCGTCGAGATTTTCGCCGGCGACGTGGGTCTCGCGGGCAAGCTGGAGCCGCTGCGCGACGGCCGGACGGTCGACGGCGTGGACGTTGTCACGACGCCGGGACCGGTCGCCGTCGAGACATTCGGCTATCGCTGGCTTCGACCCGTGACCGTCGCCGCCATCGTCGTGACCATGGGCCATATGGACGAAGCCTCGGGCTGGTTCACCTCGCTCGGCAGCGAGCGGGTGAAGGTGAGCTTCGACCAGAACCGCTT
>JAZJXN010000109.1:2712-10219 GCA_040390885.1 Pseudomonadota bacterium
TCGGCGTCGAATACCTCGGCGCCGACGGCCAGTGGCGCGCCATTCCGGGCATCGCGACCTCGCCGGAGCTGGCGCTCGACAACGACAAGCACCTGCACCCCCACTACGGCCGCTACAGCTTCAGCTTCCCGCCGGTCGAGGCCCGCGCGATCCGCATCTCGGGCCTGTCGGGCGGCGAGGGCGAGAAACGCACGGTCCGTCTCGGAGAGCTCCGCGTGTTCGGGCCCTGAGGGATGGCCTGGCCCGACCCCGCCTAGCCTGCCGCGTCCAGCGCCTGGGTCAGGTCGGCGATGATGTCGTCGACGTGCTCCAGCCCTATCGACAGCCGCACATAGCCTTCGGTCACGCCGGTCGCCGCCTGGTCCTCGGCCGAGAGCTGCGAGTGGGTGGTGCTGGCCGGGTGGATGGCGAGACTGCGCGCGTCGCCGATGTTGGCCACGTGATAGAGCAGCTTCAGCGCGTCGATGAAGCGGCGGCCGGCCTCGCGGCCGCCGGCCAGCTCGAACCCGACCAGGCCGCCGTAGCCGCCTTTCAGGTAGCGGTCGGCCCGCTCGCGCTGGACGCCAGTCTGCTGCGAGGGGTGGATGACCTGGGTCACCCCGGCGCGGCCCTTCAGGAAATCGACCACGGCCTGGGCGTTCTGCGAGTGGCGGGCAATGCGCAGCGGCAGGGTCTCGACCCCCTGCAGGATCTGGAAGGCGTTGAACGGCGACAGCGCCGAGCCGAGGTCGCGCAGCAGGATGGTGCGGGCGCGCAGCACGAAGGCGATCGGGCCCAGCGGCTTGGCCGCCTCGGCCCAGACCGCGCCGTGATAGCTGGGGTCCGGCGTGTTGAAGAGCGGCTGGCGTTCGGGAACCGCGCCCCAGTCGAAGGTCCCACCCTCGATGATCGCCCCGCCGATCGAGGTGCCGTGGCCGCCGATGTACTTGGTCGTCGAATAGACCACGATCGCCGCGCCGTGGTCGAACGGCCGCGCCAGCAGCGGCGCGGCGGTGTTGTCGACGATCAGCGGGATGCCCAGCGGCCGGCCGATGGCCGCGACCTCGGCGATGGGGAACACGGCCAGCTTCGGGTTGGGCAGGGTCTCGGCGTAGTAGGCGCGGGTCCGCGCGTCGGTGGCCCGGGCGAAGGCCTGCGGGTCGGTCGGATCAACGAACCGGACCTCGATGCCGAAGCCCTTCAGGGTGTTGGCGAACAGGTTCCAGGTGCCGCCGTAGAGGTCGGTGGAGCTGACGATGTTGTCGCCGGCCTGGGCCAGGTTCTGAATGGCGAAGGCGGAGGCCGCCTGGCCCGAGGCCACCGCCAGGGCGGCCGCGCCGCCTTCGAGCGCGGCCAGCCGCTGCTCGAGGATGTCGGTCGTGGGGTTGCCCAGCCGGGTGTAGATGTTGCCCAGTTCCTTCAGCGCGAACAGGTTGCCGGCGTGCTCGGTGTCGCGGAACTGGTACGACGTGGTCTGGTAGATCGGCGGGGCCACCGAGCCGGTCGCCGGGTCGGCCCGCCAGCCCGCGTGCAGGGCAAGGGTCTCGGGGTGCAGGGGGCGGTCGGACATGGCGCGGCTCCGGAATCGAAGGGGACCCCGCCACTAAGCAACGTCGGCGGGCTTATCGGGGCGCCAGATGTATTTGACGCCTGTGAAGGATTTCTGCCGTCGCCTGGCGATCGCACGCGGAGTGTCGGCGGCGAGCCGATCGCGTGGGTGACCACATCCTGGCGGCGGCGACGTCCTGACGAGTGCATTCACCTAACGTGTTCGCTGAACGCATTGCGGCCTCGCTAGAGCGACACCGGCTCCATCTTCGGCGTCAGCAGATGCACCACCAGCAGCGCCAGCAGATAGGCGGTGGCGGCGACCACGAAGATCGGCGTGTAGGTTCCGATCGTGTCCAGCACCCAGCCTGCGTACTTGGCCATGGCCATGCCCCCGAAGGCGCCGACCATCCCGCCGATCCCGACCACCGAGCCGACGGCCGAACGCGGGAACACGTCTCCGGGCAGGGTGTAGAGGTTGGCGCTGAAGCCCTGGTGGGCCGCCGTCGCCAGGCCGATGATCGCCACCGCGACCCAGAGGTTGTCGGCCAGGGCCGCGAAGCCGACCGGCAGGGCGCAGACGGCGCAGATCAGCATCGCCGTCTTGCGCGCCGCGTTGAGGCTGAGGCCGCGCTTCATCAGGGTCGAGGACAGCCAGCCGCCGCCGACGCTGCCAACGTCGGACAGCAGGTAGATGGCCACCAGCGGCGGTCCGAAGGTCTTGAGGTCGAGGCCGTAACGCTTGCCCAGGAAGTCGGGCAGCCAGAACAGGAACATCCACCAGATCGGGTCGATCAGGAACTTGCCCAGCGCGTAGGCCCAGGTCTCGCGCTTGGTCAGCAGCCTGCTCCAGGCGATCTTCTCGACGGGATCGGCGGGGTCCTGCTCGATGTGGGCCAGCTCGGCGGCGGTGACCTTCTTGTGCTCGCGCGGGCGGCGGTAGACCAGCAGCCAGACCGGCAGCCAGATCAGGCCGGCGACGCCGGTGACGATGATGGCCATCTCCCAGCCCCAGGCCAGGGTCATGGCCGGGATCACCAGCGGCGTGACGATGGCGCCGATGTTTGTCCCGGCGTTGAAGATGCCGGTGGCGAAGGCGCGCTCCTTCTTGGGAAACCACTCGGTGACCGCCTTGATGCCGCCCGGGAAGCCGCCGCCCTCGCCGACGCCAAGGGCGATGCGGGCGAAGATGAAGCCGTTCAGGCTGCGCGCCCCGGCGTGGGCGATGAACGCCAGCTGCCAGAGCAGGAAGGCCAGGCCGAAGCCCCAGCGGGCGCCGATCCGGTCCATGACCCGACCGAACACCAGGTAGGCCACCGCGTAGGAAGCCTGGAACCAGAAGATGAGGTCGGCGTAGTCCGTCTCGCTCCAGCCGAACTCGGCGCTCAGGGTCGGCTTGAGAATGCCGATCGCCTGTCGGTCGACGTAGTTGATCACCATGGCGGTGAACAGCAGCGCGACCACCACCCATCGGTAGTTGCCCACGCGGACTCCGGGCGTCGCCTCGGTCTGGGTCGTCATTCGTCGCTCCCTAGGGGGCGGCCGGTCTTGCTTCCACTGCGATGCAGAAGATTTCGCCGAACTCGCCGAAACTCACGCGGGCGCGCTGGCCCGCATAGATGTCATGGATGCCCGTCGCTGCGCCCGTGGTCACGTACATGCCCGCTGTCAGCGGGCGCCCGCGCGACGCGCAGTGGCCGAGCAGGAAGGCCAGCGCCCCCGCCGGCCCCTCCGGGATCGAGGCGGCCGAGCCGGTTCCCACCGAGACGCCTTCGATGAAGGTCTCGCAGGCGAGGCTCGCGTCCGACCGGTCGCGCCAGCCCGGTATCTCCGGGCCGACGACGAGGGCGGCGTTGTTGCCGAAATCGCTGGCGACCACGGTCGAGCCGAGGTCGTTGATGGTCTGCAGCGGGCTGCCGGCGAACTCGACGCCGATATGCAGGCCCGACACCAGGTCGAGCGCCTCGGCGGTGCTGTAGCGGGTCTTGCCGGCCGGCGCGTCCTTGGCGAGGTGGTAGACGAACTCCGCTTCGACCGCCGCGAAGCCGCCGGTGATGGCCTCCAGCGCCACCGTCTCGCCGGACCAGACCGTCTGCAGGAACCGGCTGAAGGTCGGACCGGCCAGCCGCTGGGCGCCAAGTCGCGCCTGCAGCGCCGGCGGGATGCGCCCCACCTTCCAGCCGGCGACCGTGTCCGGGCAGAGGCCGAGGGCGATGTCCTGGATGGCGTACCCCTCGGCCAGGGTCTTGGGCAGCGGGCCGGGATAGCCGGGCAGGGCGCGGGCGCCACGTCGCGCCTCCACGAAGGCCCTGGCGATATCGGCGGGGGCGCCGCCGCCTGGACTGGTCGTCGAAACACTCGCCCCTGACGTCACGCCCCTTGTCCTTCCCGCCGCGTTGGCCCCAGTTTCGGGGTCTCGGTTGTGTCTATAGGAAACCGGTGTCATTTTCAACGGCGCGCGGCGAGAGAACCGCGATATGACGTCACATGGGGAGTGAAGCACGTGTCCAGATCAGCGATTGCGGGGCTCGCGCTCGGCCTCTTGGCGATGGCCGGCGCCGGCGCGGCGTCCCCGGCGCCGAAGGGCGAATCAGCCCCGGTCGCGGCGGGCCCGCTGGCCTTCGCGGGCGCCCAGGGCTGGGCCGCCAGCACGCCGGGCGGGCGCGGCGGCAGGATCATCCGCGTCACCACCCTGGCCGGCGAGGGGCCGGGCTCGTTCCGTGAGGCGGTCGAGGCCAAGGGGCCACGCATCGTCGTGTTCGAGGTCGGCGGCGTCGTCGATCTCGGCGGCAAGACCCTGACCATCCGCGAGCCGTTCCTGACCATCGCCGGCCAGACCGCGCCGTCGCCCGGCGTGACCTTCATCAAGGGCGGCATCGACATCGCCACCCACGACGTCGTGGTGCGCCACATCCGCGTGCGCCCGGGGGAGGCGGGAGCGGCCAAGAAGTCCGGCAAGGACTTCGACAGCATCTCCACCCAGGGCGTCAGCTACAACATCATCGTCGACCACTGCACCCTGACCTGGGGCACCGACGAGAACCTGTCGGCCTCCGGCCCGCGCTTCGTCGGCAAGACCCCGGACGAGTGGCGGGCGGGCACCTCGCGCAACATCACCTTCTCGCAGAACATCATCGCCGAGAGCCTGCGCTACTCGACCCACGGCAAGATCGAGCACTCCAAGGGCACCCTGGTGCACGACAACGTCACCGGCATCCTGATCTGGGGGAACCTCTACGCGCACAACTACGAGCGCAATCCGATGTTCAAGGGCGGCGTCTGGGGGACGATCATCAACAACCTGATCTTCAATCCCGGCCAGCGCGCGGTGCACTACAACCTGATGGCCGAGGAGTGGGGCAGGGAGCCCTGGCAGGTCGGGAAGATGGTCGCCGTCGGCAACGTGCTGCGGGCGGGCCAGGACACACCCCAGGGCCTGCCGTTCCTGATGATCGGCGGCAATGGCGACCTGGAATTCTACGGACGCGACAACCTCGCCGTCGATCGCTGGGGCGAGCCGCTGCCGATGTTCGGCCGCTACACGACCACGCCCGCGAAGATCATCCCGCTGAAGACGCCGCCGTTCTGGCCGGCGGGCCTGACGGCGATCCCGTCGGCCGACGTGCAGCAGTGGGTGCTGTCCGAGGCGGGCGCCCGGCCCTGGGACCGCGACGCGCTGGACGTGCAGCTCATCTCCGACGTCGCCGAGGGGCGCGGGAACATCATCGACAGCGAGAACGACCTGCACGGCTATCCGGTGACGCCGGAAACGCGCCGCCCGTTCGTCGAGGCCGACTGGAACCTGGCCGACATGAGCCCGAAGCGTCCGGAGCTGCTCGACGCAGGGGCGAAGGCGCGGGGGACGTAGACCGACGATCCGCCCCACGAAGTCGGGAAGGATTGCCGCCAAGCCCCCGATTCCCGTGGAAAACCGCTGCCCAAATGTGAGGCGGTTCGCCGCTGGAGGGCTCGCCAGCTTGAACCCGGGCGCGAAGCGGCCACATATCTTCAGGAAAGGCCGGACAGTTTCCGTTGACCGGCCTGCGCGGCGCCTCCCTTTCGGGGCCGCGCACAGGAGATTGGTATGACCGACATCCGTACGCTTCCGGTGTTGCCGCTTCGGGACATCGTGGTGTTTCCCCATATGGTGGTTCCCCTGTTCGTGGGGCGCGACAAGTCCGTGCGCGCCCTCGAAGAGGTGATGCGCACCGACAAGCAGATCCTCCTCGCCACCCAGAAGAACTCCGCGGACGACGACCCCGCCACCGGCGCCATCTACGACGTCGGCGTGATCGCCACTGTCCTGCAGCTGCTGAAGCTGCCCGACGGCACCGTGAAGGTGCTGGTCGAGGGCAAGAGCCGCGCCGCCGTGGTCAAGTTCACCGGCCGCGAGGACTTCTACGAGGCCGAGACCGCGGCCATCGACGAGGATGACGGCGAGGAGCACGAGGCCGAGGCGCTGTCGCGCGCCGTGGCCGAGCAGTTCGAGAACTACGTCAAGCTCAACAAGAAGATCCCGCCTGAAGCCCTGGCCTCGATCCCGCAGATCGCCGAGCCGGGCAAGCTGGCCGACTCCATCGCCGCCCACCTGTCGGTGAAGATCGCCGACAAGCAGCAGCTGCTGGAGATCTTCGATGTCGTGAAGCGCCTGGAGAAGGTCTTCGCCCTCATGGAAGGCGAGATCAGCGTCCTCCAGGTCGAGAAGAAGATCCGCTCGCGCGTGAAGCGCCAGATGGAGAAGACCCAGCGCGAGTACTATCTGAACGAGCAGATGAAGGCGATCCAGCGCGAGCTGGGCGACCAGGACGATGGTCGCGACGAACTCATCGAGCTCGAGAAGCGCATCAAGAAGACCAAGCTCTCGAAGGAGGCCCGGGCCAAGGCGGAAGGCGAGCTGAAGAAGCTGCGCAACATGTCGCCGATGTCTGCCGAGAGCACGGTGGTGCGCAACTACCTCGACTGGCTGCTGTCCATTCCGTGGGGCAAGGCCAAGGCCAAGAAGATCGACATGGTCAAGGCCGAGGCCATCCTCGAGGAGGATCACTACGGCCTCGAGAAGGTGAAGGAGCGGATCCTCGAGTACCTGGCCGTCCAGGCCCGGACCAACTCGCTGAAAGGCCCGATCCTGTGCCTCGTCGGCCCTCCGGGCGTCGGCAAGACCTCGCTCGGCAAGTCGATCGCCAAGGCGACCGGCCGTGAGTTCGTGCGCCTGTCGCTCGGCGGCGTGCGGGACGAGGCCGAGATCCGCGGTCACCGCCGCACCTACATCGGCTCGATGCCCGGCAAGGTCATCCAGTCGATGAAGAAGGCCAAGCAGGTCGATCCGTTCTTCCTGCTCGACGAGATCGACAAGATGGGCAGCGACTACCGGGGCGACCCGTCGTCGGCGCTGCTCGAGGTGCTCGACCCGGCGCAGAACTCGACCTTCGCCGACCACTATCTCGAGGTCGACTACGACCTGAGCCAGACGATGTTCGTGACCACGGCCAACAGCCTGAACATGCCCCAGCCGCTGCTGGACCGCATGGAAATCATCCGCATCCCCGGCTACACCGAGGATGAGAAGGTCCAGATCGCGCTCCGGCACGTTCTGCCCAAGCTGACCAAGGATCACGGCCTGACGCCGGAAGAGTTCGTGGTGCCCGAAGACGCGATCCGCGGCCTCATCCGCTACTACACGCGGGAAGCCGGCGTGCGGTCGCTGGAGCGTGAACTGGGCAACCTGGCCCGCAAGGTCGTCCGCGACCTGGCGCGCGAGAGCCTCGCCACGATCACCATCGACGATGCGCGTCTGGCCAAGTACGCGGGCGTCAAGAAGTACCGCTACGGCGAGACGGACGCGGAAGACCAGGTCGGCATCGTCACCGGCCTGGCCTGGACCGAGTTCGGCGGCGACATCCTGACCATCGAGGCCATCCGCATGAGCGGCAAGGGCCGGATGTCGATCACCGGCAACCTCAAGGACGTGATGAAGGAGTCG
>JAZJXN010000110.1:0-3073 GCA_040390885.1 Pseudomonadota bacterium
TAGGAGTGGTACATGTTGAACTGCATCTGGGCGACGATCCGGCCGAACTCCGGCAGGAACCGCCCCAGCACCCCGGACTCGTTCATCAGCGTCAGGGTGCGGTAGGTGCGCTTGCCGCGCGCCAGGATGTCGAGGAAGGCCTTGGCGGCGTCGGGGTCGCGGCGGACCTTCGACGTGATCAGCGGCAGCGCCCGGGTCACCGCCGTGAAGGCGTCCGGGTGCAGGTCCAGGTTCCGGGCGTCGGCGATGCGGAAGATGCGGATCAGGTCGACGGGGTCGGCTTCAAAGACCTCCGGCCCGTCGATGTTGAGGCGGCCGGCCTCCTCGTTGAAGCCGGCGATGTCGAGCGGCTTGCGCTTCGCCCCGCCCCGGCCGGGGATGAAGCGCGACAGCCCCTTGGGATGGGCCTTAAGGTGCTCGGTCTCGAGCTTGGCCGAGAAGGTCCGGGTCAGGGCCCCGACCTCGCGGGCGATCAGGAAGTAGCGGCGCATGAAACGCTCGACGGCGGGATTGTCGGCGCGGTCGCCATAGCCCATCCGCCGGGCGATCTCGGGCTGCAGATCGAAGGTCAGCCGCTCCTCGGGCCGTCCGGTGGTGAAGTGCAGATGGGCGCGGACAGCGTGCAGGAAGTCGAACGCCTTGACGAAGGCGCTGACCTCGCGCCGGTCGAAGTAGCCGAGCGTGAACACGTCCTCGGGCTTGTCCACCGGATGCAGATACTGGGCGATCCACATCAGGGTGTGCAGGTCGCGCAGGCCGCCCTTGCCTTCCTTGACGTTGGGCTCGACCAGGTAGCGGCTGGAGTCGGCGCGGCCGTGACGCTCGTCGCGCTCCTTGAGCTTGGCGGCCACGAACTCGGCCCCCGTTCCCTTCATCACCTCGCCGCGGTAGCGGCGCTTCAGCTCCTCGCCGAGCGCCTCGTCGCCGGCCAGGCGGCGGCCCTCGAGGATCGAGGTGCGGATGGTGTAGTCCTCGCGGGACAGCTTCACGCACTCCTCGACGGTGCGCGAGGCGTGGCCGACCTTGAAGCCCAGGTCCCACAGCGCATAGAGCATGAACTCGATCACGCTCTCGCTGTGGGCGGTCTGCTTGTACGGTCGCAGGAACAGCAGATCGATGTCGCTGTAGGGCGCCAGCACGCCGCGGCCGTAGCCGCCGACCGCCAGCAGGCAAAGCCGCTCGCCTTCGGTCGGGTTGCGGGCCCGGAACATGTGCACGGTGGTGAAGTCGTAGAGGGCGGTGATCACCTCGTCGGTGACGCCGCTGAGCAGCCGGGCCGTCTCGACCCCGCCCGCTCCGTTCTCGAGCCGCTCCTTGGCGATCATCCGGCCGCGGAACAGCGCCGCCTTGAGGATTTCCAGCGCCTGCTTGCGCTGCTCGGCCTCGTTGCCGACGGCGTCGAGGGCGGCGGCCGACAGCCGCGCCCGAAGCGCGTGGCCGTCGACGACATGTTCAAGGCGGGTGGGGCGAAGACGAGCAACCATGACAGCCTATATGGTCCCCCCAGACCGCTAGAGCATCCCCTTAAGTCGATAGAGCGCTTCCATCGCCTCGCGAGGGCTCATGCCGTCCGGCTCGATACCGCGCAAGGCTTCCTCTACGGGACTGGGGCCGGATTTCACGGGCGTTGGCGCGGTTGCGGCGAAAAGCGGCAATCCCTCCAGCCGGGCCGGGCTTTCCGCCTCCGATTCCAGCCGTTCCAGCACCTGCCGGGCGCGGGCGACCACCGCTGGCGGCACGCCGGCCAGCTTGGCCACCTGGACGCCGTAGCTGCGGTCGGCGGCGCCCGGGCCGGCCTCGTGCAGGAAGACCAGGTCGCCGTTCCACTCCTTGGCCCGCAGGCTGAGGTTGGAGACGTAGCTGAGCTTGTGCTCGAGCGCGGCGAGCTCATGGTAGTGGGTCGCGAACAACGCCCGGCTGCGGTTCACGCCGTGCAGCGCCTCGGCGCAGGCCCAGGCGATGGCGAGGCCGTCCCAGGTCGCCGTGCCGCGTCCGATCTCGTCGAGGATCACGAAGCTGCGCGGCGTCGCCTGCGTCAGGATGGCGGCGGTCTCGACCATCTCGGCCATGAAGGTCGAGCGGCCGCGCGCGAGGTCGTCGCCGGCCCCGACGCGGCTGAACAGACGGTCGACCACGCCCAGCTTGAACGACCGGGCCGGCACGAAGGAACCGGACTGGGCCAGCACGGCGAGGATCGCGTTCTGGCGCAGGAAGGTCGACTTGCCGGCCATGTTCGGCCCGGTGACGATCGACAGCCGCGCGCCGGCCTCGCCCGAGCCGTCAAGGCAGCAGTCGTTGGGCGTGAAGGGATCGCCGGCGCGTTTGACGGCCGCCTCGACCACCGGGTGGCGGGCGGCGACGGCCTCGAAGCAGAAGGACCTGTCGACAAGCGGCCGCACGGCCTGCTGGTCTTCGGCCCATTCGGCGAGACCGGCCTCGACGTCCAGGGTGGCCAGCGCGCGGGCGGCGGCCTGGATCAGCGAGGCCAGGGCGCAGGCGCCCTCGCGCCAGGCCTCGAAGGTGGCCATCTCGATGGCCAGCGCGCGCTCGCCGGCCTGGGCGATGCGCGCGTCGAGGTCGGCCAGTTCGACGGTGGTGAACCGGACCTGGTTGGCGAGGGTCTGGCGGTGGATGAAGGTCGCGTTCAGCGGCGGCTGGAACAGCGGATCAGCCTTGCCCGCCGTGGTCTCGACAAAGTAGCCGAGCACCGCGTTGTGGCGGATCTTCAGGGCGATGCCGCTCTCGGCGGCGAGCCGCGCTTCCAGGTCGATGATCACCCGGCGGCTGTCGTCCCGCAGGCCACGGGCCTGGTCGAGCTCGGGGCGGACACCGGCGGCGACGAAGCCGCCGTCGCGCGCCTGGGCCGGCAGGTCGGCGCCGAGGCCTTGTTCCAGCTGCGCAAGCAGGCCGGACAGATCGACCGAAAGAGACGGGTTCACCGCCGCCAGCGCCTGCTCGACCTCGACCGGCGGCGGGGCGAGCTGGGCGCCTTCGCTGGCGAGCAGGGCCGACAGGGCCTCGCCGGTGCGCAGGCCGTCGCGCAGGCAGCCGAGGTCGCGCGGGCCGCCGCGGC
>JAZJXN010000110.1:3083-7670 GCA_040390885.1 Pseudomonadota bacterium
GCGGGCTACAGCATCGCGGAGGGTTGGCATGACGAGCTTCGAGCAGGCGATCCTGCTGCACGAGGTCGCCGGACCGGCGCAGAGCGTCGCGCAGCCGCTCGCGCAGGTGGCGGCGTTCGACCATCCACTGGACGGCGTCGAGCCGGACATCGATGGCGGCGGGATCGAGCAAAGGCCGGGCCAGCCGCGCGGCCAGCAGGCGCGAACCGGCGGCGGTCACACAGCGGTCGATGCTGCCGAGCAGCGAGCCGTCGCGCCCGCCGGACAGCGTCTTTTCGATTTCGAGGCTGGCGCGGGTGGCCGGGTCGATGGCCATGACGTCAGCCTCGCCCGCCCGTTTCGGCGGCGACAGGGCCGGCAGCTTGCCGGCCTGGGTCATCTCCAGGTGCGCGGCGATCAGGCCGAGCGCCGAGATCTCCGCCCCCGCCAGTCCGCCGAAGCCGTCGAGGGTGTCAACGCCGTACAGGCGCTTCAGCCGCGCCTCGGAGGCCGAGGGCTCGGCCAGGGCCTGGGCCACCGGCTGCACCAGCCCGCCGACGCCGGCCAGCGCCAGGCTCACGGCCTCGTCGGCGAACAGCCGGTCGGGGACCAGGATCTCGGAGGGCTGCAGGGCCGCCAGGGCGGCGGCGAGACCGGACGGCGCGATCAGCAGGCTCTCGACCTCGCCGGTGGACAGTTCGACCGTGGCCACCGCCGCCTGGCCGCCGCGCAGGGCGATCGCGGCCAGCCGATTGGCCCCGCGCGCGTCGAGCAGGCCCTCCTCGGTGAGGGTGCCGGGGGTGACGATGCGGACCACGTCGCGGGCGACGATCGACTTGGACCCACGCTTCTTGGCTTCGGCCGGGCTCTCGATCTGCTCGCAGACGGCGACCTTGAAGCCGGCCCGGATTAGCTTGGCGAGATAGGCCTCGGCCGCGTGAACCGGCACGCCGGCCATCGGAATCGGCTGACCGTTGTGCGTCCCGCGATGGGTCTGGGAGATGCCGAGCGCCGCCGCCGCCTTGATCGCGTCGTCGAAGAACAGCTCGTAGAAGTCGCCCATGCGGAAGAACACCAGCGCGTCCGGCTGGCGCGACTTGGCGTCGAAATACTGCTGCATGACCGGCGTGGCGCCGGTCGGATCAGGCTGCGTCGAGGCGGGAGCGGCGTGGGCGTTCATCGCCGGCGACCCTAGCGGCGTTCGCGGGGAGCGTTAAGACTTTCGGCGTCGCGGTTGCGGCCGTGCGCGCCCTGTGGAAGCCTCTGAACCGCGTTGGGGGACGTTGCGCGCATGCTTGTGATGATCATCGCCTTGGCGGCCGCCGCGACGTCGCCGTTCGGCCCACCGCCGCCGCTCGAGCAGGCGCTCGAGATGCCGCCCGCGATCACCAATCCCGACTGGGACCTGAAGCCGTCCAGCGACGCTGGTCTCACGCTACTATCCCGACCAGGCGCAACGTCAGCAGCTGGAGGGCCGCGCCAGCGTCGCCTGCAAGGTCGACGTCGAGGGCCGGTTGAGCGGTTGCGTCGTCACCGAGGAAATTCCGAAGGGAGTCGGCTTCGGGGAGGCGACCATACTCCTGGCGGAAAACGAGTTCCGCATGCACCCCAAGCTCGAACGGGGCATCCCGGTAGAAGGCACGGTCCTGATCCCGCTCGTCTTCAAGCTGCCGAAGACCAGCGCGGCGGAGCGGGCGGCGATCGCCGCCGAGACCGCGGCCGACGAGGCGGCGGCGCGGGACGCAAAAGCCTTCGCCGGAGTGATCGCCGCCCATCGGACGGCGCTCTCCGTCTTCAGCTGGCTCAGCCTGCTGCTTCCGCTGGCGCCGCTGGTTCTGCTGGCCTTCGGCAGCCGCCGGAGGCCGGGCGACGCCTAGGCCTTGCCGGTGACTTCGTCCCAGAACTTGCTGGCCTTGCCGATGAATCCGCTGGCCTGGGGCTGCTGCTGCTCGCCGCAGAGCTCGGCAAGTTCGCGCATCAGTTCCTTTTGACGGGCGTTGAGGCGCGTGGGCGTCTCGACGAACACCTCGACGATCAGGTCGCCCTTCTCGCGCGAGCGCAGCGACGGCATGCCCCGGCCCTTGAGCCGGATCGTGCGGCCGGTCTGGACGCCTTCGGGAATGGTCACCGGGATGCGGCACTCGCCGTCGCAGTTCTCGCCGCCGACCAGGCACGGAGCCTCGATCTCGCCGCCCAGCACCGCCGTGGTCATGGCCACCGGCACGGTGCAGAGCAGGTCGAGGCCGTCGCGCTCGAACAGGTCGTGCGGCGCCACCGACAGGAAGATGTAGAGGTCGCCGCGCGGACCGCCGCGCTGGCCGGCGTCGCCCTCGCCCGCCAGGCGGATGCGGGCGCCGTCATCGACCCCGGCGGGGATCCGGACCGACAGGACGCGGTCCTTCCGCACCTGGCCGTGGCCGTGGCAGGTCGCGCAGGGATCGAGGATCAGCTTGCCGGTGCCGCCGCAGCGCGAGCAGGTGCGTTCGATGGCGAAGAAGCCCTGGGCCGCGCGGACCCGGCCGGCGCCGCCGCAGGCGCCGCAGACGGTCGGGCTGGTCCCGGGCTTGGCGCCCGTGCCCTCGCAGGGCTCGCAGGTGATCGAGGCGGGAACGGTGATCTCGACCTCGGCGCCGGCGTAGGCCTGCTCGAGGCTGATCTCCAGGTCGTAGCGCAGGTCGGCGCCGCGGGCCGGGCCGTTGCTCTGGCGACGGCGGCCGCCGCCGAACATTTCGCCGAACGCGTCGCCGAACACCTCGGTGAAGATGTCATGGACGTCGTTGAATCCGGCGCCGGCGCCGCCGCCGTTGGCGCCATTGACGCCCGCGTGGCCGAACCGGTCGTAGGCCGCGCGCTTCTGCGGATCGGAGAGGACCGAATAGGCCTCGTTGATCTCCTTGAAGCGGGATTCGGCGTCCCCGCAGCCGCCGTTGCGGTCAGGGTGGTGCTCCATCGCCTGCTTGCGGAAGGCGCTCTTCAGAGCGGCTTCGTCGCAGCCTTTGGCGACACCCAGAACGTCGTAATAGTCACGCATGAGCCGACATCGGGAAAAACTGCATAGCTGTTGAGTTGGTAGAGCGCCCGTCCCTCTGCAAGCCCGACGCCATGCCTGGGGCATGAGCGGACGAGAGGGACGGGACTTCTGCCTTCGCGAAGGCGGCGGCGACGGTCCCCGGGCGGGCTTTAATCATGGATGATCTCCACGCCGCCATGAGACCGGATGTCACGCCGACTTCTTGTCGTCGTCGTCGCCGTCGACTTCCTCGAACTCGGCGTCGACGACGCCGTCGTCCTGGGGCTGCTCGGCGTCGCCGCCGGCGTCAGCCTCGCCGGACTGGGCCTTGTACATGGCCTCGCCAAGCTTCATCGACGCCTGGATCAGGGTCTGGGTCTTGGCCGAGATGGCCTCGGCCTCACCGCCTTCCAGCGATCCCTTCAGGTCCTCGAGCGCCGCCTCGATGGCGCTCTTGTCCTCGGCCGAAACCTTGTCGCCGTGCTCGGCCAGGGCCTTCTCCGACGAGTGGATCACGGCGTCGGCCTGATTGCGGGCGTCGACCCCGGCCTTGCGCTTCTCGTCCTCGGCGCGGTTGGACTCGGCTTCCTTGACCATCTTGTCGATGTCCGCGTCCGAGAGGCCGCCGTTGGCCTGGATGCGGATCGACTGTTCCTTGTTGGTCGCCTTGTCCTTGGCGGTGACGTGGACGATGCCGTTGGCGTCGATGTCGAAGATGACCTCGATCTGCGGCACGCCGCGCGGCGCCGGCGGGATGCCGACCAGGTCGAACTGGCCCAGCATCTTGTTGTCGGACGCCATCGGGCGCTCGCCCTGGAAGACGCGGATGGTCACGGCCGACTGGCTGTCGTCAGCGGTCGAGAAGGTCTGGCTCTTCTTGGTCGGGATCGTGGTGTTGCGTTCGATCAGCGGGGTGAACACGCCGCCCAGCGTCTCGATGCCGAGGGTCAGCGGGGTGACGTCCAGCAGCAGCACGTCCTTGACGTCGCCCTGCAGCACGCCGGCCTGGATCGCAGCGCCCAGCGCCACGACTTCGTCCGGGTTCACGCCCTTGTGGGGCTCACGGCCGAAGAACTCCTTCACCGCCTCGACGACCTTGGGCATGCGGCTCATGCCGCCGACCAGGATCACCTCGTCGATGTCCGACTTCTTGAGGCCGGCGTCCTTGAGGGCCAGCTCGCACGGCGCGATGGTCCGGGCGATCAGGTCCTCGACCAGGGCTTCGAGCTTGGCGCGCGAAAGCTTGATGTTCAGGTGCAGCGGACCGCTGGCGTTCATGCTGATGAACGGCAGGTTGACCTCGTACTGGGTCGTGGTCGACAGCTCCTTCTTGGCCTTTTCGGCCTCTTCCTTCAGGCGCTGCAGGGCCAGCTTGTCCTTGCGCAGGTCGGTGCTGGTTTCCTTTTTAAACTCGTCGGCCAGGTAGTCGACGATCCGCAGGTCGAAGTCCTCGCCGCCGAGGAAGGTGTCGCCGTTGGTCGCCTTCACCTCGAACACGCCGTCGCCGATCTCGAGGATCGAGACGTCGAAGGTGCCGCCGCCGAGGTCGTAGACCGCGATCTTCTTGCCGTCGTTCTTGTCGAGGCCGTAGGCCAGGG
>JAZJXN010000111.1:0-6089 GCA_040390885.1 Pseudomonadota bacterium
CAATAAAATCATCGAAGACCTGCCAATCATAAAGCTGCCAATCGGCCAGCGGCCGGCCAGTGGTGAGCAACACTTCCCAGGCGCGCACCGTGCGCTGCGGATCGGTGGGGCGCAGCAGGGCGGCGGTTTTGGGATCGCGCGCCGCCAGCCGCGCATGGCGTCCGGGCCGGCGCGCTCGAAGGCGGCCTGCAGGTGGCTCATCTGGGCGCCGGTGAGGTCGGCCTCCAGCCGCGCGCCCTCGTCGGTCAGCCTCAAGATCTTCACCCTCCGGTCGTCCGGCGAGGCGATGGCGGCGACCAGCCCCTCCTCGACCAGCTGGCGCAGCGGGGCGTTGAGGGCCTGCTTGCTGACGGCCAGCAGACCGAGCAGGCCGCTGACCGAGACCTCCGGCCGACGACCGATGAAATAGAGGATGCGGTGGTGAACCCGGCCCAGGCCACGCCGCTCGAGCATCCGGTCCGGTCGGTGAAACCGCGATAGGCGAAGTAGAGCACCTCGATCGCGCCGCGCAGCTCGTCCTCGCGTTCTAGGTCAACCATATTGACACATTAAGCGGCGTCTCGTTACGGTGTCGATAGGTCAATGTTATTGACGCTATCGGAGATCGATCATGGCGCGGCTGTCGGCTCGGACGAAGGATCTGCACGCCTCGCCAGTGCGCGAGATGCTCAGCATCGCCCAGCGGCCGGGCGTGGTGTCGTTCGCCGGCGGGCTGCCGTCGCCGGAAACCTTCGCCGGGCTCGACCTGCCGCCGCCGCCGCGCGAGCTGTTCCAGTACGGCCCGACCGAGGGCGAGCCGGCCCTGCGCGCGCGGATCGCGCAGGAACTGGCGGCCATGGGTCTCGACTGCCCGGCCGAGCGGGTCATGGTTCTGTCGGGCTCGCAGCAGGGTATCGACCTGGCCGCCAAGCTGGTCGTCGATCCGGGGACGCGCCTCGCTGTCGAGTCGCCCGCCTATCTGGCCGCGCTGCAGGTGTTCCGCTTCTTCGGCGCCGACCTGGCGACGCTCGACCGCGCCGACCCGGCGGCGGGCTGGCGCGAGGCGCCGCCGGCGCTGGCCTATGTCACCCCGACCTTCCAGAACCCCACCGGCGGCTGCTGGAGCGCCACCGAGCGCCAAGCGCTGGCGCAGGCCTGCCAGGCCCACGACGTGATCCTGTTCGAGGACGATCCCTATCGCGATCTCGTCTACGAGCCCTGCGAGCGGCGGCCGATCTGCGCGGAGATGGGGGAGGGCGGCTCCTGGATCTACCAGGGCTCCTTCTCCAAGACCGTCGCGCCGGGGCTCAGGCTGGGCTTCCTGGCCGCGTCCGAGGACCTGTTCACGCCGCTGACGCGCCTGAAGCAGGCCGCGGACCTGCATACCAACCGGCTCAGCCAGTGGATGGTCCTGCAGTATCTGAACGACCCTGGCCGCGCCGAGCGGATGCAGGCGGTCGCCGCGCTCTACCGCGAAAAGCGCGACGCCTTCGACGCGGCTCTGACGCGCCACCTCGGCGACGCCGCGACCTGGACCAGGCCGGCCGGCGGTCTGTTCTTCTGGGTGACCCTCGCCAGCGGCTTCGATCCGGAAGCCCTGTTGGAGCGCGCGCTTCAGCGCGGGGTGCTGTTCACGCCGGGCAGCCACTTCCTGGTCGAGGGCGGCTCCAGTCCGGCCATCCGCCTGAACTTCAGCCTGGCGACGCCGGAGGACACGGAGCGGGGGCTGGCGGTGCTCGGCGAGCTCCTGCGGGAGCGGGCGGCGGCCTGACGCGCCCCGCTCTTGCCATCCTGCGCGTTCAGGAGGAGCTTCAGTCGCGACACCTCTCCGCGCAAGCCAGACGAGCACGCTCCATGATCCGCACTGCCGCCGCCGTCCTGCTGGCCCTCGCCGTCGCCACCCCCGCCCTCGCCGCCGACATCACCGGCCGCTGGCGCACGCCGGGCGCTGGCGGCGAGGTCGAGATCTACAAGTGCGGCGCGGCCCTGTGCGGCCGGCTGAACAGCTCGGCGCATCTGGTGAAGGAGCCGGGCGCGCTCGACGGCAGGAACAAGGACGCGACCCAGCGCAGCCGGAAGCTGAAGGGGCTGACCCTGCTGACCGGCTTCACGGGCGGCCCGACCACCTGGTCGGGCGGCAAGGTCTACAATCCCGAGGACGGCAACACCTACGCCGGCTCGATCACCGTGACCGACGCCAACACCATCAAGCTCAAGGGCTGCGTGGTCGCGCCGTTGTGCAAGACCCAGGTCTGGACGCGGATCCGGTAGCGACGCGACGTCACCCTCACAACCTGCCGGAAACGGCCAGTTTCCGCTGGCGCGGGGCGAGCGCTTGCTGACAAAACCGTCGTCGACGGGACAAGACCAGCTGAGACGCGTCGCCCGCGGGGAGAGACCAGGATGACGACCGCCGTGAAGACCGACGAAGCCATGCACCCGACCGGCGAGGACGGTCACTGGAGCGAAAGCTACTACTTCAACTTCGTCGATCCGACGTCCGGCGTCGGCATGTTCACCCGCATGGGCTTCCGGCCTGGCAACGGCTGGGCCGACGCGCTGCACGCCGTCTACCTCGGCGGCCAGCGCGTGGCCTTCACCTACGGCCGCCGCGACATCGGCAAGGACCTGACCGCCTATGACGGCGACCTGAAGGTCGGCAACCTCGCCCTGACCTGCGTGACGCCCTTCAAGCACTGGACGGTCGCCTACGACGGCCCGGCTCAGGACATCGCCGACGGCGCCATCCTGGTGACGCCGGCCAAGGAACGCGCCGAGGGCTGGTTCACGCCCGCCGACCTGTCGATGACGGTTGACGTCAGGACCCTGACGGAACCGCACTTTGCCGCCAACGGCGCCCACGGTCACTTCGAGCAGAGCATCCACGCGACAGGACGCCTGACCGTCGGCGGCGAGGAGATCGCCTTCGACGGCTACGGCGTGCGCGACAAGTCCTGGGGACCGCGCAACTGGGGCGGCTCGAGCGCCGGCAGCGACTCGCCGACGGCCGGCTCGACGTCCGCCGCGCCCAACCCGTTCGTGTTCTGGTTCTCGATGAACTTCGGCGCCGACGTGTCGCTGGGCGGGGCCTGCCATCGCCGCGCCGACGGCACGATGAAGGGCGAGGGCTGGATCCAGGACGGCGAGGGCATGGACACCTTCGACGACGTCGCCGTCGAGACCACCTTCCGCCCCGGCTCCATCCTGCATGACACCGTCGTCCTGACCGGGCGCACAGGCAAGGGCCGCGCGATCCGGATCGAGGGTCAGGTGCAGAGCATGTGCCCGACGAAGATCCCGTTCCCGGGCGGCGCCACCTTCGTCAACGAGGGTCTGGCGAAGTTCGTGATGGATGGTCGCGAGGGCTTCGGCATCGCCGAGTCCTGGCACAACGTGATGAAGTAGGCCTGGCCGCTCAGTAGTAGTCGGTCAGCACCAGCCGCCGGGTCTCGCCGCCCGCCAGGGTCAGCTCGACCGTCACGCCCGCCTCGCCCCAGCCCCAGCCCGCCATCTCGCGGGTGGCGGGGCGGCCATCGACGGCGGTGATGCGCTCGCCGACCCGCCAGCCTGCCGCCTCTGCGGGACTGCCGGGGGCGATGTGGATCACGTCCATGCCGCCACTGCTGACCGTAGCGCCCACGCCGGAGCGCTCCTTGGCGAACGGCTTGGTCAGCGCTGTGCGGCTGGGGGCCAGCCACAGGCGGTTGTGGGCGTAGTCGGTGATGACCCGGAACCGCCGCCAGACCGGCATCCCGATCACCGCGGGCGTGTGCGGATCCTGCCAGGGCGAGGTGACCGCCGCCGGGATGTCCGTAAGCGTCGCGTTGCCTATGCGCAGGCTTGGCAGGGTGGCGACGGTATAGGGCGCGAGCCCCTCGACGCCGAACGCCATCCAGGTCGAGGTGCGACGGCCGTCGAGGAGGCGCCGGCGTCGCGCGAACTCGCCGGAGATCTCCAGCCCAAGGCCGCTGCCAAGGTCGAAGGTGGCCGGGACCGTGCCCTGGCCCGCGATCGACACCTCAAGCCAGCGCAGCCGCTTGTTGTCCCGCCGCAGCGGCAGGTTGACGACCCCGCTCGGCGGTCGGAAGTGCTCGGGCCGGGTGAAGGCGATCCGCTCGCCTGGCAGGTCGAGGTCGACCACGGCCGCCTCGAAGATGTCACGGCCCAGCACCACGGCGAGCGGGACGCCGACGACGCCGCTGCCGGACAGATCCAGCGCCACCGCCGAGGCCTCCGGATAGTCGACACTGAAACCGCTGAAGGCGAGGGTGAAGCGGCCGACGCGCGCGCCGCTGGTCTCGCCTGTGGTCCCGACGGCGTTGACCGAGCCTGACATCGGCAGCCGCAACGCGTCCGCCAGCGCCCGGTCGACGACCGTCGAGCCGGCGCCGCTGTCGAGGATGATGTCGACCGGCCGGCCGTTGATGGTCCCCTTGAGGGCCATCAGGCCGTTGACCCAGGTCAGCGGGATCCAGACCTCCGGCTCGGCCGTCATGGCGAGCCCCGGCGCGAGCGCGAGTCCCGCCGTGGCGGCGATCAGCCGGCGACGGGAGAGGACGCTCAGATCGGTGCGCACGCGCGCTCCAGCCAGGCCCGTTCGTCGGCGGGCAGTCCGGGGCCGATCAGGTCCAGCACCCTGGCGTGATAGCCGTCGAGCTGGGCGCGCTCCTCGTCGGTGAGCATCTCGGACACGATGCAGTTGCGGTCGATCGGGGCCCAGGTGAGGTTCTCGAAGCCCAGCATCGGCCGCTCGCCGCCGGGCACGGGCGCGGGTTCGGTGACGAACTGCAGGTTCTCGATGCGGATGCCGTACGCGCCGGGCTTGTAGTAGCCGGGTTCGTTGCTGAGGATCATCCCGGGCCGCAGCGCGACGGTGCTGGGCGCCTTGGAGATCCGCTGCGGCCCCTCGTGGACGCCGAGATAGGCGCCGACTCCGTGGCCGGTGCCGTGATCGTAGTCGAGGCCGGCGTTCCACAGCGGCGCCCGGGCCAGGGCGTCGAGCGCCGACCCGGTGGTGCCGACCGGGAAGCGGACACGCGCCAGATGCAGGTGCCCCTTCAGGACCAGGGTGTAGCGCTGCTTCATCTCGTCGGACGGGCTGCCGATGGCTACCGTGCGGGTGATGTCGGTGGTGCCGTCAAGGTACTGGCCGCCGCTGTCCACCAGCAGGAACGAGCCCTCGGCCGCACGCTCGTTGCTGCGGTCGGTCGGGCGGTAGTGGGGCAGGGCGCCATGGCCGTTGGCGGCGCCGATGGTGTCGAAGCTGAGGTCCTTCAGATGGCCGGTGGCCTCGCGGAAACCCTCCAGCTTGGCCACTGCCTCCTTCTCGTCGGGCGGATTGGTCTGGCCCTCGGTGGCCAGCCAGTAGAGGAAGCGGGTCACGGCGACGCCGTCGCGGATGTGGGCGCGCTTCGTACCTTCCAGCTCGACGGCGTTCTTGCAGGCGCGGGGCAGGGTGCAGGGATCCATGGCCCGCACGGCCTCGGCGCCGACATGGGCGAGGGTGTCGAAGTACCAGGCGGACGACTGCGCGGGATCGACCAGAACCTTGCGGCCCTTCAGGTCGGCGAGCGCGGCGGGCAGCGCGTCGGGCGCTTCCAGGGAGACCTGGTTGCCGAGCCAGGCCGGCAGGCCGTCGGTCACCTTGACCGGATCGAGGAACAGCCGTGCGCTGCCGTCTGCGTTCAGGATTGCCTGGCCGATCGGCAACGGGGAGCGGATGACGTCGCCGCCGCGCACGTTGAACAGCCAGGCGATCGACGCGGGGGCGGTGATCACGGCGGCGTCGGCCCCGGACTCCCTGAGGCTCGCGCCGACCCGTTCGCGCTTAGCCGCGGACTCTTCGCCGGAGAACTCCAGCGGCTGCGGCACGATCGGCGCGGTCGGCTGGGCAGGGCGGGCCTGTCCCCAGGCGGTGTCTAGGGGATTGGCGTCGACGGCCTTCAGCGTGGCGCCGGCCTTCTCGGCGGCGGCGCGCAGGTAGTGGAGGGCGTCAGGGCTGTGGAGGCGCGGATCGTAGCCGATCACGGCGCCCTTCGGCGCGGTCTCGAGATAGGCCGGCACGCCACCGTCGACGACCTTGTCGCGGCTGGCCATGCCGTTTTCGGTGA
>JAZJXN010000111.1:6099-14207 GCA_040390885.1 Pseudomonadota bacterium
CCTCGAACACCGAGGGGTCCGTCTGTTCGGCGACCTGAAGCGTGTAGCGCCCATCGGCGAAGATGGCGGCGCGATCCCTGAGGATGACCGCCGCACCCGCCGACCCGGTGAAGCCTGTCGCCCAGGCAAGGCGGTCATTGGCCTCGGGCAGGTATTCGTTCTGGTGCTCGTCCTCATGCGGAACGAGGAAGCCGTCCAGTCCCTGGGCCGCCATGGCCTCCCGGATCAGGGGCACATGGCGGGTCCCGAAGGACGGATCGGTGGATTCATCGAAGGTCTGGCGCATGTCGAAGATGTATTCCGCGCCAGCCTTCAACGAAAGGGCCGCTTACTGCGGGGTCGGCTGGTCGGTGGTGACCGGCTCGGTGATGGTCACGGTGTCAGCGGCGTTCGACGCGGCGTTGTCGGCGCTGCGGGCAGCAGCGTCAGCCGCGGCGCGGGCGTCAGCCGCGGCCTGGGACGCCGAGGCGGCAGTGTTGGCGGCCGCGGCGTTGGCGGTGTCGCGGGCGCTGTCGAGGGTCGACTGGGCGCCGGCGAGCATGCCTTCGGTGCGGCCCTGCTCGATAGCGCGGGCGACCTGCGTGGGATCGGGTTCGGCGCTGCGGTTGGTGACCATGAATGCCACCGCGATGATGGCGACCAGGGCCACGACGGCGGCGACCACCCAGGCGGTGGTGTTGGAACCGCGGACTTCGGTCACGTGAACTTCGGCCGGACGCGGCGGGGGCGTGGGATCGGTGTAGGTCAAGACTTGGCCTCCGGGGGACGAATTCCCCGCTGTGGCCGGAGGAACGCGGCGCTGTGCGCCGAGGTTCCTAGCCCCTCTGCAACACCAGGGTCGCCCAGGCGTCGCGGTGGATGCTGCGCACCGCCCGGAAGCCCTTGGACAGGTAGGCCGCCTTCACACGCCGCTCCTGCGTGCGCAGCAGGCCGGACAGGATCGCGTATCCGCCCGGCTTCAGCGCCAGCTTTATGTCGTGGCTCAGCGCCACCAGCGGCGGGGCGAGGATGTTGGCGAAGACCAGGTCGTAGGGGCCGTCCTGGCGCACCAGCCGGTCGTTCAGGCCCGAGGCGTGGACGAAGCGGGCGCTAGCCCCGTTCTCGCGCGCGTTCTCATTGGCGATGCGTACCGAGGGGCCATCGATGTCGGTGCCGACGGCGATCTTCGAGCCGGTGCGGGCGGCGGCGATGGCGAGCACCCCGGTGCCGCAGCCGACATCGAGCACGCGGTCGAAGCGCCGCGACTTCAGGAGGTCGTTGTAGGCCTTCAGGCAGCCAGCGGTGGTGCCGTGGTGGCCGGTGCCGAAGGCGGCGCCGGCCTCGATGCGCAGCGCCACGGCGCTGGCCGGGACCTGGCCCTTGTCGTGCACGCCATAGACAAAGAACCGGCCCTCGCGCACCGGCGGCAGGCCCGACAGCGCCATCGCCAACCAGTCGGCGTCAGCCAGCGGCTCGACAGTGACGCTCAGGCCGCCCGAGGCGACAAGGCTGTCGCGAATGCCGTCTTCCTCCTCCTGGAAGGTGGGGAAGGCGTCGATCCGCCAGATGCCCTTGTCCTCGTCCTCTTCCAGGATCGAGTAGGTCGCGCCTTCCAGCATGGGGTCGGCGTCGAGCGCCTCGGCGGCGGCTTCAGCCTGGGCGCGCGGGCCACGGGCGATGATCTGGGCGGCGTTGTAGGTCATGGCCGCCCCTGTAGCGGCTGGGGCGTCCCGCGTCACCCGCTAGCGGCGCGGCCGCGAATGCGCTTACCGTCGCGGGCAGGCGGAGACCACGATGAGCGACGGCACGACCAGCCCTCTGTTGAGGACGCGCACCCCCGGGGCGCACGCCCGGGTCGGCTTCGTCGAGCTGTTCTTCGACCTGGTCTTTGTGTTCGCCGTGACCCAGCTGAGTCATGCGTTGATCGCGCACCCGACGCCGCTCGGCGTGGCGCAGACCGCCCTGCTGCTGATGGCTGTCTGGTGGGCCTGGATGTACACGACCTGGGCGACCAACTGGCTCGAGGTCGAGCATCGCGGCGTGCGGACGATGCTGTTCGCGGTGATGGCCGCCGGGGTGGTGATGTCCTCCTCGATCCCGCATGCCTTCGACAAGGCGGGCCTCGTTTTCGCCAGCGCCTACGTGCTGATCCAGCTGGGGCGGACCGCCTTCCTGCTCTACGCGGTGAGGGGCGACGCGGTGCTGCGCAGCAACTTCCAGCGCGTGCTGCTGTGGTTCGCCGTCTCCGGCGTGTTCTGGCTGCTGGGCGGGGTCGCGGAAGGCCCGGCTCGACTGGCCTGTTGGGCGGTGGCGCTCGGCATCGACTATCTCGGACCGGTGACCATGTTCTGGGCGCCGGGGCTGGGGAAGTCATCGACGCACGACTGGACCGTCGAGGGTGGCCACATGGCCGAGCGCTGCGGCCTCTTCATCATCATCGCGCTCGGCGAATCGATCCTGGTCACCGGGGCCACCTTCGCCGACCACGACTGGACGCCGGGCGTGATCTCCGCCTTCGCCAGCGCCTTCCTCAGCACGGTGGCGATGTGGTGGATCTACTTCAGCGCCAACGCCGAAGCCGCCAGCGAGGCGATCAGCAGCTCGGACGACCCGGGCCGGGTCGCGCGGATCGCCTACACCTACATGCACATCTTCCTGGTCGCCGGGATCATCGTCACGGCGGTCGGCGACGAATGGGCGCTCGCCCATCCCGACGGCGATACCGACCTGAAGACGGCGCTGGTGCTGCTCGGCGGGCCGGCCCTGTTCCTGCTCGGCAGCCTGCTGTTCAAGCTCAGCGTGTTCGGCCACGTCACCCTGTCGCGGCTCGCCGGGCTGGCGGCGCTGGGTCTGCTCGGGATTCCGGCGTTGAGCCTGAGCCCGATGATCGTCAGCTGGCTGGCGACCGGCGTCCTGATTGTGGTCTCGGCCTGGGAGACGCTCGTCTACCAGGGGCAGCAGGCGACCGGGCACGTGGCCTGATCCCGCAATCGCTTCGCGAGCCGCTCACCCCTTTTCGACGAACCCGTCCAGCACCTTCTTGTCGCCGGCCTTGTCGAAGCGGACGGTGAGCTTGTTGCCCTCGACAGCCAGGACTTTCCCGTAGCCGAACTTCTGGTGGAACACCTTGTCGTCGCGCTTGTAGGCGCTGCCGGCGGAGCTGTCGGAGGTGGCGACCAGCTTGCCTTCGCCCTCGATCACCGCCGTGCGGCCGGCATGGCCGCCGTGGTAGCCGCGGTCCTGGGCCCGCTTCCAGCCCGGAGAGGAGTAGCCGGCGCCGAAGGTGCGGTCGTCGTCCCAGCGGCTGGTGGTCGGCTGCTGCATGCCGGGGCCGCCGCCGTAGTAGCCGGTCTCGGACGAGGCCTCGACGTCGCCCACCGGCAGTTCGTCGACGAACCGGCTCGGCAGCTGCGATGTCCAGCGGCCGTAGACCTGGCGATTGGCGGCGAAGCTGATGCGCGCTTCCTCGCGGGCCCGGGTGATGCCGACGTAGGCGAGACGGCGCTCTTCCTCGAGGCCCTTCTCGCCCTTCTCGTCGACGCTGCGCTGGCTCGGGAAGACGCCTTCCTCCCAGCCCGGCAGGAAGACCAGCGGGAACTCCAGCCCCTTGGCCGAGTGCAGGGTCATGATCTGGACGCTGTCGTCACCGCCATCGCGGTCGAGGTCCATGACCAGCGAGACATGCTCGAGATAGTCGCCGAGCGTCTCGAAGTTGGCCATCGACTGGACCAGCTCCTTGAGGTTGTCGAGGCGGGTCTGGCTGGTCGGGCCCTTGTCGAGGCGCAGGGCGTCCGTATAGCCGCTCTCCTCGAGGATGGTCTCGGTCACCCGGGCGTGGTGGGTGCTCGCCGCCTGATGTGTCCAGCGGTCGACATCGCGCACGAAGTTGGCCAGCGAGGTCCGCGTCTTGCCGGCCAGCTCGTCGGTCTGGACGATGCCTCGTGCCGCGGTCAGGGCCGAGATTCCGGCGCCGCGGGCGATCTGCAGGATCTTCTGCACCGTCGTCTCGCCGATGCCGCGCTTGGGCACGTTGACGATGCGCTCGAAGGCGAGGTCGTCGTCGGGCGACTGCACCAGCCGCAGATAGGCGTGGGCGTCGCGGATCTCGGCGCGCTCGAAGAAGCGCGGGCCGCCGATCACCTTGTAGGGGATCTGCAGCATCACGAACCGCTCTTCGAAGGCCCGCATCTGGAACGAGGCGCGCACGAGGATGGCGACGTCCTTGTAACGGCGCGGGCCGCCGTCGGCGCCCTTTTTGAAGCGCTCGATCTCGTCGGCGACCAGCCGGCTCTCGGCCTCGCCGTCCCAGACGCCCCGCACCCGGACCTTCTCGCCGCCGTCGGCCTCGGTCCACAGGGTCTTGCCGAGCCGGCCCTTGTTGACCGCGATCAGCCCCGCCGCCGCGCCGAGGATATGGCTGGTCGAGCGGTAGTTGCGCTCCAGCCGGACCACCTTGGCGCCCGGGAAGTCGCGCTCGAAGCGCAGGATGTTGTCCACCTCGGCCCCGCGCCAGCCGTAGATCGACTGGTCGTCGTCGCCCACGCAGCAGACGTTCTGCCGCGCCTGGGCCAGCAGCCGCAGCCACAGGTACTGGGCGACGTTGGTGTCCTGGTACTCGTCGACGAGGATGTATTTGAAGCGGCTGTGGAAGTCGGCCAGCACATCCGGCTGCTGCATGAAGATGGTCAGGTTGTGCAGCAGCAGGTCGCCGAAGTCGCAGGCGTTCAGCACCCGCATCCGCTCCTGGTACATCGCGTAGAGCTTCTGGCCCTGGTTGTTGCCGAACACCGCGCCCTCCGAGGGCGGCAGCTTGTCCGGCGTCCAGCCGCGGTTCTTCCAGTGGTCGATCAGGCTGCCGAAGTACTTCGGCGTCCAGCGCTTGGCGTCGATGTTCTCGGCCTCGAGGATCTGCTTGATCACCCGCTGCTGATCGTCGTCGTCGAGGATGGTGAAGGTTGATTTCAGCCCGACCAGCTCGGCATGCCGGCGCAGGATCTGGGCGGCGACCGAGTGGAAGGTGCCGAGCCAGCGCAGGCCCTCGGCCTGCGGGCCGATGATGTGGGTGATCCGCTCGCGCATCTCGCGCGCGGCCTTGTTGGTGAAGGTGACGACCAGCAGCTCCCACGGCTTCGCACGGCCGGTGGCCAGGATGTGGGCCAGGCGGGTGGTCAGGACGCGGGTCTTGCCGGTGCCGGCCCCGGCCAGCACCAGCACCGGGCCGTCCATGGCCTCGATGGCTTCGCGCTGCTCGGGGTTGAGGCCGTCGAGATAGGACGGCGGGCCGCCATCGACGCGGGCCAGGTCACTGATGCGGGGGGAGGGAAGAGAGTCGGACATTTGGAACATATGTAGCACGCCCGCGGCCCAGCTTAAGCGCCGCTTGCCGACTTCGCGTCGGAACTTCCCCGTCAAGAGCGCCGTTATGCCGCCGGGACGACAACTGGGAAGGAAATGTCATGAGCGAACAACAGGGCGGCAACGCCAGCAGCGGCGGCGGCAGCAATGCCTGGCTCGCCTTCCTCGTCGGCGGCCTGATCGTGGTCGTCGCCGTGATCGCCTGGTTCATGTACTCGGGCGCCAGCAAGGGCCCCGAGCTGCCCAAGAGCGTCGACGTCAACATCTCCGCGCCGCAGCTGCCCGACGCGCCCAAGCCCGCGAACTAGGTCATGTCGCGCCCGACAGGGGGCGGCGGTCGCCTGCCGCTCCTCGTCGTCGGCGTCTTCGTGATCGTCGTGGCCATCGCCGGGTGGATGGTCTGGTCCGGCCGATGGCCGATCGAGCCGGAGGCGCCGCGGCTGGACATGGACGTCGACATGCCGTCGGCGCCAACCCTCCCCAGGCCGGTTCCGATGCCGGATCCACAGCCAGCGCCGCTGCCGATCCCGGGCCCGAGGGGCGGTTGACGTAGCGGATATGTCACGGTCGCGGAGCATCGGTCCGCGGGGGCTTGCATAAAAATGACGCCGGCGTCATCTTTAGCGTCACGACACGCCGAGGATACGCCATGGCCTTCGATGCCCAGCTCCAGACCCTGTCCGCTCCGGTCGCGCCGCGTCCGGTGCACAGGCTGCAGCCGCTGCGCGCCGCCCGCGCCCTGAAGCGCTTGATCGCGGACAAGGAAGACACCGCCCAGGTGTTCGAGATCATGCGCGCCCTGTCAGGCAACTCGGTGCCCAACGCCTACAGGCGCCTGATCGCCTCGCCGGAAGGCGGCCGCATCGCCTACGAGCGTGAGGAGTTCTGCGACCGCCTGTCCGACACCGCCTGGCTCAACACCTTCGGCCCCGGCACCGTCGGCGCCGCCTACCGCGCCTTCATCGCCCCGCGCGGCCTGACGGCCGAGGGCCTGGCCGAGGAAAGCCGCAAGACCGCCGAGGGCGACATCGACGCCAAGCATCCCTACGCCTGGTACGGTCGCCGCATGCGCGACGTGCACGACGTCTGGCACGTGCTGACCGGCTACAGCACCGACGGCCTCGGCGAGGCCTGCGTGGTCGCCTTCTCCTACAGCCAGACCCGGAGCCTCGGCTTCGCCCTGATCGCCCACGCCGGCGCCCACCAGTACGAGAAGATCGGCAACGGCCACCCCTATCGAAAGGCGGTCATGGAGGCGTTCCGGAACGGCAAGAAGGCGGCCTGGCTCCCGGAAGTCGACTATCCGGCCCTGTTCGCCGAGAATCTCGAGGACGCGCGGGCGCGGCTGAAGATCACGCCGCCGACGGTGTATCTGAGCATCCCGGAAGATGTCCGCGATCGCCCGCTGACGCGGAAGTTCGACTAACGTCGTCGGCGGACCCCCTCCCAGCAAACTGGGGAGGACTAGCCGCAGTCAGCCCCGCGCCAACGCGAACACCCGGCACGCCGACGCCAGCGCCCGTTCCCCGCGCCCTTCGTCGATGCGCGCGATCAGCCCCGACAGGCTGACGCCGTCTTCGGCCGCCGCGCGGTCGAGCACCGCCCAGAACTCCGGCTCCAGCGCCAGCGAGGTCGCGTGGCCGGCGAGGTTCACCGACCGTTTCTTGAGGCCCCCGGCCATCAGTCCTCGCGCTTGCTGGCGTCGAGGGCGCGGGCGGCCTTGTCGCGCTGGGCGTCGGCGAGCGACTTTTCGGCCTTGGTGCGCCCGAACTTCACGCGGTTCTCCACCGCCGCCGTCTTCGCCTCGGCCTTGGCCTTGGCCTTGCGCGCCTGGTTGAGGTTGATCGGCGTCGTCACTTCTTCGCCGCCGCTGGCTTGATGACGACCGTCGACTGCAGCCGCAGCGGCCTGTCCCTGGTCAGCAGGACCGGCGCGCGACCGGGCCAGACGCAGTTCTGCATCGACAGTTCCTTGCGCAGGATCCACTGGCTGATCGGCCGGCCATCGACCTTGCAGGACAGGCCCACGCCCCAGGACTCCAGCCCCGGCTGGTGCGGCCAGGCGAAGCCCAAGGAACTGCCGGCCGTCACCGGCCCCACCGCCGCCGCCACCGTCTTGCCGCCCGAGGAGAACAGCAGCCGGTCCGGCGCGATCAGCCGCATCGAGAACCCGCCGTAGCCCTTGGCGTCGTCGCTGCCGCCGAGCGACAGGCCGTCCACGGTCGGGGTGATGGTGGTGTCGAAGTCGATGCGGCGCGCGCCCTTCTTCAGCGGCTGCACCTTCACCCGGGTCGTCTCGCGGGCGACGTAGGCCAACTCCGGGCCAGAGCTGACGATCCAGTCGACGTCGAGCGTCAGCGTGCCGACCCCGGCGCTGTCGGTCTTGAAGGCGGTCTTCTTCACGACGAAGGTCAGGCCCTTCATGAACCAGCCGTCGGCGACGGCCCTGTCGCCCAGCCGCACCTGGTGCCAGGCCCAGAACAGGCCGCGCTGGTGCAGGTGATCAGCCGGACGGTCCTCGGTCAGGATCGTACCGTCGGGCGCATAAAGCGGATGCACGTAGTTCAGCCGCCCGGGCTCGGCGCCCGGCGCCGGCCGGGTGCGATAGAACAGCACCGGCTGATCATTGTCGGTGATCGTGACCCCGTCGGTCGCGACGATGGCGTCGATGAGGTCGGGCCTCGCCTGGACCGCGACCGGCGCCAGCAGCAGGGCGCCGGCGATCAGCGCGGTCCCGAGCGCCTTCGAGATCAGGGCCGTCATGCGTCGTCCTTC
>JAZJXN010000112.1:0-10295 GCA_040390885.1 Pseudomonadota bacterium
CCTTCCGCTGGGCCCGCTGATAGGCCGGTCGCGCCCGGGCTCGCTCGAGCCAGTCGTCGAAGACGGCGTCGTCGGGAAGCATCTGCCGGGCGAAGTCGAGCAGACTGATAAACAGGATATCGGCGGCCGAGAAGCGCTCGCCGAGCAGCCAGGGCCCGGTCGCCAGCGCGTCCCGCAGACGTTGGCACATAATCTCGTAGGCGGCGTTGTCGGAGTCATTGGCCCGCTGGGTCCAGCGGTTGGTGATCACCGGCTCGAGCACGCCGGCGTAGTAGGCCAGCCAGGTCAGGTAGGGGCCGCGCAGCGGCTCGCCGACGAAGGGCCCGACCACCGCCGTGTCCCGGAACCTGTCGGTCAGGTAGAGGGCGATCGCAGCGGATTCGGTGATCAGGACGCCGTCGTCGACGATGGCGGGGACCTGTCCGTGCGGATGCGGATTGGCCGGGTCGCGGCCGCCCTCGCCGTTCTGCCGCGCGATCTCGACCCTGTGGATCGCATACGGAGCGCCGACCTCCTCGAGCAGCCAGATCATCCGAGTCGAGCGGGAGCGGGGGGCGTGGAACAGGGTCAGCATCGGCGGCTCCTCGGCGGTTCGCGAACATAAGCAGAACGGCGTTATTCAGGCAACCGCTCCAGCCGCCCGCCGTTCAGACCGGGAGCGGGGATTAAAGCGTAGCCTACAGGGAGACCTTCACCATGATCGACGCCTCCAACATCAAGGAACACATGGAAGTGCTGGGTTCGGACGACAAGCATGTCGGCCGTGTCGACCACGTCCTCGGCTCGGAGATCGAGCTGGCCAAGATGGACTTCGCCGGCGGCTTCAAGCACCACCTGATCCCGGTCTCGTGGGTGGACTTCGTCGAGGACGACAAGGTCAAGCTCAGCCTTACCGCTGATGCCGCCAAGGCGGCCTGGCGCGAAAAGCACTAGCCCCTCGACAGGGCTGTCGAACTGACAGAAATGACCCCCGTTCACCTCGGACGGGGGTCTTTTCATGTACCGCCTCTACGGCTCGCCAAGCACCGCCAGCCTGGTCGTGCACTGGATGCTGATCGAACTGGACGTCCCGTTCGAGCTCGAGATGCTCGACTTCGACGCCAGGGACCAGAAGGCGGCCGGCTATCTGTCCCTCAATCCCGGCGGCGTGGTGCCGACCCTGATCGTCGACGGCAAGCCGATGGTCGAGAGCGGCGCCATTCTGATGCTGCTGGCCGAGCGCCATCCGGAAGCGGGCCTCGCGCCGGCGGTCGGGTCTCCTGAGCGCGCGCAATGGCTTCAGTGGATGGTGTGGCTGCCCGCGACCCTGATGCCGGCCTTCCGGCAGTGGTTCTACGTCGAGGATCGTCCCGGCCTCGCCGACGACGTCGTCCGGACCCACATCGAAAGCCTGTGGGCCCGCATCGACGCGCACCTGGCCGGCCGCCGCTACATGGTCGGCGACCGGCTCAGCACCGTCGACATGCTGGTCACCATGCTGATGCGCTGGTCGCGCAACATGCCCAGGCCCGCGACCACCTGGCCGAACATCGCCGCCTATCTCCAGGCGATGCGCGCCAACCCCGCGCTGCGCGAGGCGCACGCCCGCGAGAGGCTGACGGACTGGATCGACGGCTAGCCACGGGCCGCGCGGCTCGCTAAACCCGCGCCTCACGTTTCCGACAGGGTCTCACGCCATGAGCGACACGCCTCCCGACCGCCTCGCGACCAACCCCAAGAGCCCGTACTACGATGAGGCCATCCTGAGCCGCGGCGTGGGGATCAAGTTCAAGGGCGAGGAAAAGACCAACGTCGACGAGTACTGCGTCAGCGAGGGCTGGGTGCGGCTGTCGGTGGGCAAGACCCTCGACCGCCACGGCAATCCGATGACGGTCAAGCTGCAGGGCACGGTCGAGCCCTACTTCCGCAACGACAACGGCGAAGGCTAGACCAGCCGAAAGCAGGCCTTGGGCTCTCGCCCGCCGGCGCCCATATGCCGGTCATGCAGACGCTCTTCACCATCGGCTACGAACGCGCGACCCAGGCCGACCTGATCGCCCGGCTGAAGGCCGCCGGGGTGAAGGTGGTCATCGACGTGCGCGCGATCGCCGCCTCGCGCCGGGCCGGCTTCTCCAAGACCGTGCTCGCCGCGAGCCTCGCGGCGGAGGACATCGATTACGTCCACCTGCGGGCGCTCGGCACGCCCAAGGCCGGCCGCGACGCCGCCCGCAAGGGTCGCATCGCCGAGATGCGCGACATCTTCGAGGGCCACCTCGCCGAGCCCGACGCCCAGGTCCAGCTCGCCCACGCCGAGCAGATCGCCGCCGGTCGTCCCGCCGCGCTGCTTTGCTTCGAGGCCGACGCCTGTGGCTGCCACCGCGCCATCGTCGCCGAGCGGCTGGGCGA
The DNA here is from genome assembly GCA_040390885.1 of Pseudomonadota bacterium. GTDB lineage: Bacteria > Pseudomonadota > Alphaproteobacteria > Caulobacterales > Caulobacteraceae > Caulobacter. The sequence goes on from JAZJXN010000112.1 coordinate 2,386, forward strand.
GAAGCGGGCGTTCGAGGTCGTGGACCTCTAGCCGTCCGGCCACGCTTGCGGAGACGCCGGCGCGCTAGCCCCGGGCGCCCTTAGGCCCCATGGACCGCGACCTCAGATCGGACAGCTGGCCACTTCCAGCTGCAGCATCGCCAGCACCCGGCCGAAGCCGATGTACTGCCCCGCCATCATCGACAGCTCGAGGAACTCGGCGTCGCTGAAGTGGCGACGCATGTTGGCTACGTCCTCGTCGCCGATGTTGTGATGGTCGACGGCCATCTTCTCGGCGAAGTGGATCGCCGCCCGCTCGCGGGGCGTGAACTCGGACCCGTCGGCGTCGTCGACCCCCGCGGCGGCCTCGGACTCGCTGACCACCTCGGGCGCCATGCGCACGGTCTTGCACAGCACGCAGCCGTTGAGGGTGGCGATGCGCAGCCGGATCAGCTCCTTCAGCCGCGGCTCCAGCCGTCCGGCGCCGCCGGTGTGCCAGGGGTAGTAGAAGCCTTGGTAGGCCTCGACCAGATCGGCGGCGGGGCCGAAGGCGCGGGCGAAGTTGCGCCCCAGCCAGTTCTCCTCGGGCGTCGCGTCGTGGACGGCCTTGAGGTAGGCGGGCAGGGCGTCCGGCTCGACCAGGGGCATGCGTGACATGTTCCGCTCCTTCTCTGTTTTCGGGACGGTGCGCGCTTTCCCCGAGGGAGGGGCAAGCGCGACGTCAGCCCGTCCAGGCGTCCAGATGCTGCTCGAGCACGGCCAGGGGCAGGGCGCCGGTCAGAAGGCCGGCGTCGTGGAAGGCCTTGATGTCGAAGGCGCCGCCCAGCCGCTGCCGGGCGCGCTCGCGGGAGCGGGTCCAGACCTGGTGGCCGAGCATGTAGCTGCAGGCCTGGCCCGGCTGGACGCAGTATCGCTCGACCTCGCGGGTGACCGTCGTCTCGGCGTCGCCGAGCGTGTCGATCATGTAGCGGATCGCCTGCTCTCGGCTCCAGCGCTTGTGGTGCAGGCCCGAGTCGACGACCAGGCGCGCGGCCCGGAACAGCAGCGAGGCGAGATAGCCGAGCCGCCCGAGCGGATCGCCTTCATAGGCTCCCATCTCGTCGGCCAGCTGCTCGGCGTAGAGGGCCCAGCCCTCGCTGTAGCCCGAGAACAGCGGCATCTTGCGCATCAGCGGCAGGCCCTTGGCCTCGGTGGCGATCGCGTTCTGCAGGTGATGGCCGGGCACGACCTCGTGGTAGACGAAGGTCGGCACGTCGAACCTGGGCCATTCGGCGGTGTCGCGCAGGTTCATCGACAGAAGACCGGGCCGCGATCCGTCGATCGAGGGCGGCTGGTAGGTGCCGCCGGGGGCGCCCGCCTCGATGCTGACCGGCGTCCGCCGCACCGCCACCGGGGCCTGGGGCAGGGCGTTGAACCAGGCCGGCAGGCGCTGGTTCATGGCCGCGATCATGCCGTCGATGTCCTTCAGCACCTGGGCCCGGCCGGCGTCGGTATTGGGGTAGAGGTAGGCCGGATCCTTGCGCAGGGCGGCGATGCGCTGGGCCGTCGAGCCCTTGGTCATGCCGCGCGCCACGAGGATCACCTCGGCCTCGGCCGTCAGCTTGGCGACCAGCTCCAGCCCGAGCCGGTGAATGTCCTCGCCGCTCATGTCGGTGGTCGTGAACGAGCGCACGCCGAAGCGGTAGTAGGCCTCGCCGTCCGGCAGTCGCCAGCAGCCGGCGTCGCTTGAGGCGGTGGGCAGCGTCCTGGCCATCAGCTCTGCCTGGCGGCGCAGGGCCGGATAGACCTCGTCGGCGACGATCTTGCCGGCGCGGCCCTTCCAGTCGCCGGGCAGGCTTTTGGCGGCGGCGCGGCCGGTCAGGTTGGTCACCAGCTCCGACGTCTCCGGCGCGCCCGCGATCATGCCGCGCAGCTGCGCCTCGGTCTTGCGCAGCACGAAGTCCGGCGGCGCCGCGCCCTCGGCGTAGTCGCCGCGCGAGCGCTCGGTTTCCTGGTCGAGCTGCACCGCGAAGCCCGACAGGCGGGACAGGTAGGCCTCGGCGTCCGCCGTGGTCTCGATGCCGTGCTGGTGACCAAGGAAGCCGGGGACCGATTGATACCCGCCGGTCATCTGCGAGACGATGTAGGGGACCGCCCCGCCGACACCGGGATCGCCATAGGGGAAGTCGTAGGCCTGCAGCGTCGTCGCCGCGACGTCCTGGGCGACGAGATAGTTGAGCCGGTCCATGTCCTTGAGCTGAGGCAGCTGGAACTGGCCCAGGCCGTCCTTCATCGCCTGCATCAACGCCTTGAGGCGGAGCACGCCCTCGGCCGAGCGGTCGTCGAGCTTGCTCTTGGCGGCGGCGAAGGGCCCGGCGTCCATGCCGGTCAGCGTCATCAGCTGCGGCGAGTCCATCAGGGCGTCCTGCATGGCCTTGTCGAGCAACGCCGTCAGGGTCGGTCCGTCGCCCCTGGGGGCGCCCGCCAGGGCGGGGCCGGACAGCGCGGCGGCGCCGGCGGCGAACAGCAGGTGACGTCGGTTCAGCATCGGACCCTCAAGTCAGGCGGCGGGCCGGCGATTGATCATCGGCCCGCCGCGAGGGTCAACCCGCCGCGCGTTCCTCTTCCAGGGTCGGGAAGTCGGTGTAGCCGCGCGCGCCGCCGCCGTAGTAGGCGGCCAGCGGGGCCTCGACGATCGGCGCGTTCTGGCGCAGCCGCTCGACGAGGTCCGGATTGCCGATGAACGGCCGGCCGAAGGCGATCATGTCGGCGGCGCCGTCGGCCCGGACCTTCAGGGCCAGGTCGCGGTCATAGAGGTTGTTGGCGATGGTCACGCCCTTGAACAGCCGGCGCAGCTTCTGCAGGTCGAACGAGGGCTCGGCGGTGCGCGAGTTGCCGGTGTCGCCCTCGACCAGGTCCAGCCAGCCGATGTTGAGGCGGTTCAGCTGCTCGACGACATAGGTGAACAGCGGCTCCGGGTTGCTGTCCCAGGCGTTGTAGGAATGGCCGATGGGGGCGAGGCGGATGGCCACGCGTTCGGGGCCCCAGACGTCGACCAGCTGCTCCATGACCTCGACCAGCAGACGCGCGCGGTTCTCGACCGAGCCGCCGTAGCGGTCGTCGCGCTTGTTGGTCATGTCGCGGGTAAAGCTGTCGATCAGGTAGCTGTGGGCGGCATGCAGCTCGACGCCGTCGAAGCCGGCCGTCTTCGCGCGCACGGCGGCGTCGCGGTACTGGCCGATCAGTTCGGCGATCTCGTCGAGGGTCAGGGCGCGGGCCGCGTCATAGTCGGCGAAGCCGCCCTTGGCGAACACCTTGCCCGGCTGCTGCATGGCGGTGGGCGCCACGGGCGCGCGGCCGTCCAGGTCCAGCGACGAGTGGCTCAGCCGTCCGGCGTGCCACAGCTGCACGAACACCAAGCCGCCCTCGGCGTGCACCGCGTCGGTGACTTCCTTCCAGCCCGGGATCTGGTCGTCGGACCACAGGCCGGGGGTGAAGGCGCCACCACGGCCGACCGGCGTCACCGCCGTCGCCTCGGTGATCAGCATCCCCGCCGAGGCCCGCTGCGCGTAGTAGGTCGCCTGCAGCGCGCCGACCTTGCCGTCGATGTCCGCCCGCGTACGGGTCAGCGGCGACAGTGCGATGCGGTTCTGCAGCTTGATGCCGTTGAACTCGCAGGGGTCGAACAGGTCTGTGGTGGTCATGGCGGGCTCCCGGGCGCTTTTCTCTTTGCCGGGACGATGCGGGGTTTCCCCGGGGGAGGCGCAAGAAAAAGTTAGAGTGCGCTGTAATCCTCCCTGGCGCGGAGCGACGGAGAGGGGGACCGCCGAAGCTACCGCTTCTTGCCCAGCTCGGCGGCGATGTCCTTGGTCGCCTTGCCGACCTTGCGGTGGGCGGCGGCGATCTGGTCGCGGGTCACGCCCCAGCGCTTCATCCAGTATTCGACGGCCTGGCGCTCCGAGAGGTCGAGCCGGTCCTTGTCGATGAAGCCGCGCTTGTCCTTCAGGCCAGCCATGTCGCACTCCGTTGCGCTCGCGAAAAAGCGAGACTCTGGAGACATATACTCTCGAGACAAATGAGGACATTGCGAGACAAAGGAAGACATTCGTCCCGATGGACCATCGGCGCTCGGTCCCGGGCCCCGCGCACGGGCCTATTCTTTACGGATGAGCCCCTGTCCACCCGCGCTGGTCGATGCGGAAATCCCTTGTGCAACAAAGGCTTTCCCGTCGAGTGACCGTCGTCGCCATGCCGGCGCCGGAGCGCCCCCGCGACCCGCGAAAGGCGGCGAAGCGGCCGTCGACCCCGCGGGACAAAAAATCCCGCGGCGCCGGATCGGGCCTGAAAACGCGCGGTGGAGACAGTGGGGACGTCGCCCCACAGTTCAGCGCCTACTTAACGTTGCCGCAGAACCGCTGAATCCGCGCGCAGGCGTCTTCCAGCGTCGCTTCGCTGCAGGCGTAGCTGATGCGGAAGAACGGCGAGAGGCCGAACGCCGCGCCGTGGACCACGGCGACGCCCTCGGACTCCAGCAGCTCGCCGGCGAAGTCCTCGTCGGTCTTGATCACCTTGCCCGAGGGCGCGGTCTTGCCGATCAGGCCGGCCACCGACGGATAGACATAGAAGGCGCCTTCCGGGGTCGGGCAGTGGATGCCGGCCGCCTGGTTCAGCATCGAGACGACAAGGTCGCGACGGGTCTGGAACAGCTTCTGGTTCGGCTTGATGAAGTCCTGCGGACCGTTCAGCGCCTCGACCGCCGCCCACTGCGAGATCGACGAGGGGTTGGAGGTGGTCTGGCTGATCATCTTGGCCATGGCCTTGATCAGGGCTTCGGGGCCGGCCGCATAGCCGATCCGCCAGCCGGTCATGGCGTAGGCCTTGCTGACCCCGTTCATGGTCAGGGTGCGGTCGTAGAGCTTCGGCTCGACCTGGGCGATGGTGAAGTACTCGAAGTCGTCGAACACCAGGTGCTCGTACATGTCGTCGGTCAGCACCCAGACGTGCGGGTGGCGCAGCAGCACGTCAGCGATCGCCTGCAGGTCCTCGCGGGTGTAGGCGGCGCCGGACGGGTTCGACGGGCTGTTGATCAGCAGCCACTTGGTCTTGGGCGTGATCGCCGCCTCGAGCGCCGCCGGGTCCAGCTTGAAGCCGCTCTCGGCCGTGGTCTCGATCGGCACCGGCGTGCCGCCGGCCAGCAGGGTCATGTCGGGGTAGGACACCCAGTAGGGCGCCGGGATGATGACTTCATCGCCAGGGTTCAGGGTGGCGACGAGGGCGTTGTAGATCACCGGCTTGCCGCCGGGCGCCACGTGCACCTGGCTGGGCTTGTAGTCGAGGCCGTTCTCGCGCTTGAACTTGGCGCAGATCGCCGCCTTCAGCTCGGGCATGCCGTCGGGGTCGGTGTATTTGGTCTTGCCCGCGCGGATCGCGGCGATGGCCGCTTCCTTGATGTTGTCGGGGGTGTCGAAGTCCGGCTCGCCGGCGGAAAGGGCGATGATATCCCGCCCCTCGGCTTTCAGCGCGCGCGCCTTGGCGCTGATGGCGATGGTGGCGGACGGTGCGATGCGACGCAGGGCGTCGGACTCGAGCGACATGGTTTTAGCAAGCTCCCCTGGACCGGATTGTCAGGATTGCGGGGGTCTTACGCGCGACTCTGCTGCAGCGCAACGAAGGGGCGGCGGCAAAGCGTCGGGAAGGTATTGCCTGGGGGCTATGGGCGGTGGCCGGGCGAAGATCCTCCCCCCTGGGGGAGGTGGCTCGGCGCAGCCGAGACGGAGGGGGTTCTGTGCGAAGGACATCGACCTCCTCAGTCGTCGCTTCGCGCCGCCAGCTCCCCCAGAGGGGAGCATCTTACTCAGCGACCCAGCTTGGCGCCGAGCGCCTCCACATACGCCGCCAGATGCCGCTGGAACGCCGCCCGAGTCCGCTCATCCGCCAACTCGCCGTCGACGATCTTGGTGTGGGCCTGGAACACCAGCACCTCGCCGAGGGGGGCGACATCCGTGCCGGCGCGGCGCAGGTTCTGGCGCAGGGCGTCCTGGGCGCGGACGGTGCCGGTGGCGCCGGGGCTGGCGCCGACGATGCAGCAAAGCTTGCCCTTCAGCGACACCGGCTCGCCGCGCGAGGCCCAGTCGACGGCGTTCTTCAGCACCCCGGTGACGCCGCCGTTGTATTCGGGACAGGCGAACAGCACCCCGTCGGCGTCGCGGATGGCCTGCTTCCACCGCGCCACCGGCTCCGGGTCGCCCAGGTCCTCGATGTCCTGGTTGAACAGGGGCAGGTCGTGCAGGCGGAAGATCTCGATCTCCACGCCTTCGGGCGCCAGATCCTGGGCCGCGCGCAGCAGCGCCGAGTTGAACGAGGCCTCTCGAAGGCTTCCCGACACGCCCAGCAATTTCATGAACCCGACTCTCCACAACTGCGTTCGGGACAGGGTAGCCGGAACGGTGAGGCGGTGTCCCCGACCAACCGCGCGCCGCTTGACCGGACCTCGCCGATGGGCGAGGCGTGGACCCAGATGAAGCGCATCATCCAGTTTCTGACCAATATGGACGCCAAGGCCTGGCGGACCATCGCCATCTCCTTCCTGCTGTTCGGCGGGGTGGGCGTGGTCTTCCTGTTCGCCGCGCCGCTGCTGGGGCTGAACGGCGAGGCGGCGGTCGAGCAGTGGCTGGGCGCGGCGCACGGGGTCTGGGCCCTGCCGGTCGCGGTCAGCGCCTTCGCCGTGCTGGCCTTCGTCGGGGTGCCGCAGTTCGTGCTGATCGCCGCGGCGGTGGTCGCTTTCGGTCCGTGGACGGGCCTGCTCTACAGCTGGATCGGCACCCTGTTCTCGTCCTCGATCGGGTTCTGGCTGGGCCGGGCGTTCGGCGCCCGGCTGATCCGCGACGTGGCCAGCGAGGGCCTGGCCCGCTTCATGAAGCTGATCGGCCGCAACGGCTTCATGGCCAGCCTGATCGTGCGGCTGGTGCCGGCCGCGCCGTTCATCGTCGTCAACATGGCGGCCGGCGTGGCGCCGATGAAGTTCCGGCACTTCGTGGCGGGAACGGCCATCGGCATCATCCCGAAGATCGCCCTGACCGCCTTCGCCGGAAATTCCGTCGTGCAACTGATCAAGGGCGGCGGCGTGCAGCATGTCGTGCTGGTCGCGCTGGCCGGCGTGATCTGGATCGGCGGCGCCTGGGTCGCCCGCGGCTGGCTTCGCCGCCGCGAGGACGCCGCGGCGCTGGAAGACGCCGACAGCTGAGTTTTGGCCATCACCGGACTTCCGGTTTCGGCAACCTGCGCGTATGAAGTTACCAACGAGTAACAACGAGTCCCGGGAGGACCCCATGCGTCAGACCTTCGTCATCCTGATGGCCGCGACGCTGCTGGCCGGCCCGGCGCTGGCCGCCGAGGCGCCGTCGCCGGCGACCGTGAAGGCGCAAGCGGCCCTGAAGAGGGCTCTGCCGTTCGAGGACCGCCGCGATTTCGAGTTCGCCGATCGTGGCTTCGTCGGGACCCTGGCAGATCCGGTGATCCGCCGCGCCGACGGCGGCGTCGCCTGGGACGCCTCGGCCTGGGACTTCATCACCGGCGAGGCCCCCGACAGCGTCAACCCCAGTCTCTGGCGGCAGGGGGAGCTGCTCCGCCGGCACGGCCTGTTCCAGGTCGCCGACAACATCTGGCAGGTGCGCGGCTTCGACGTCGCCAACGTCACCTTCGTCGACCCGCTGACGACGGCCGAGACGGCGAAGGCCGCGCTGCAGCTGGTCACCGAAAAGCTTGGCGCGCGGCCGATCGTGGCGGTCATCTACAGCCACAGCCACAGCGACCACTTCGGCGGGGTGAAGGGCATCGTCAGCCAGGCCGAGGTCGACGCCGGCAAGGTGCAGGTCATCGCCCCGCACGGCTTCCTGGAAGAGGCGGTCAGCGAGAACGTCATCGCCGGCACGGCCATGAGCCGCCGCGCCCTC
>JAZJXN010000113.1:0-1987 GCA_040390885.1 Pseudomonadota bacterium
TCGACTACCGGCCCAGCGGGTTCGTCTACACGCTCGACGTACCGGTCGAGACGCTGACCAACAAGTAGGTCGGCGACCGCCAGCCTCGTCCCCGAGGCCCAGCCAGGGCCGGGGTGGCGCACGTCCCGGCGGCAACGCTAAGGTGGTGCTCCACGGAGGCGCGGCATGGTAGCGATCGACACCGTCATCCTGATCGGGTGCGCCACGGCGACCCTCGGCTGGTGCATCTTCGTCTGGATGATACGGGGCCCCGGCGCCTGGCGGGCTCCGCTGGTCGGCGCGTTCGCAATCGGCGCCGCCGGAGCTGTCCTGTCCGGCGCCCTTGGGCGCCTGCCCCTCGCCGAAACGGCTTTCCTCGCGGTGGTCGGTGGCGCCGCGGCGGCCGCCGTGACCGGCGCGGTGCAGTTCAGTGTCTGGGTCCGCGACAAGGGGAGCGAGCGGCGCGAGCGCCAGGCCGCTAGCGCGGCTCGACCAGGCTCGCCGCCACCGCCTCCGCCACCTTGATCCCGTCCACCGCCGCCGAGAGGATGCCGCCGGCGTAGCCGCAGCCTTCGCCGGCGGGGAACAGGCCGCGGGTGTTCAGGCTCTGCAGGTCCTTGCCGCGGGTGAAGCGCAGGGGCGAGGAACTGCGCGTCTCGACGCCGGTCAGGAAGGCGTCTGGGTCGTCGTAGCGCGGGATCTGGCGGCCGAAGATCGGCAGGGCTTCGCGAATGGCGGCGATGGCGTAGTCGGGCAGGGCGGTCGACAGGTCCGTCGGGGTGACGCCGGGCCTGTAGGAGGGGACGACCTCGCCGATCGCCGTCGAGGCGCGGCCGGCCATGAAGTCGCCGACCCGCTGTCCCGGCGCGAAGTAACTGCCGCCGCCGAGCACGAAGGCCCGGCTCTCGAGCTCGCGTTGCAGCTCGATCCCGGCCAGCGGGCCTCCCGGGTAATCGGCGGGCGAGATGCCGACCACCAGCCCGGAGTTGGCGTTGCGCTCGTTGCGCGAATACTGGCTCATGCCGTTGGTCACGACGCGGCCTTCCTCGGACGTCGCCGCCACGACCGTGCCACCCGGGCACATGCAGAAGCTGTAGACCGTCCGCCCGTTGCTGCAGTGGTGCGACAGGGTGTAGGCCGCCGCGCCGAGGTCCGGATGCCCGGCGCAGGTCCCGAACCGGGCCTGGTCGACCCAGCTCTGCGGATGCTCGATGCGGAAGCCGATCGAGAACGGCTTGGCCTCGACATGGACGCCGCGCGCATGCAGCGCCGCGAAGGTGTCGCGCGACGAGTGGCCGATGGCGAGCACCGCATGATCGGTCTCGAGGAAGCCGCCGTCCTCCAGATGCAGGCCGCGCAGCCGGCCCTGGCCATCAGCGTCGCGGTCGATCTCGAGGTCGGTCACGCGTGTGGTCCAGCGGTACTCGCCGCCCAACGCCTCGATCTTGGCCCGCATGCTCTCGACCATGGTCACCAGCCGGAAGGTGCCGATGTGCGGATGGGCCTCGGTCAGGATCTCGTCGGGCGCCCCGGCCTCGACGAACTCGTCCAGCACCTTGCGGCTGAGGAAGCGGGGGTCCTTGATCTGGCTGTAGAGCTTGCCGTCGGAGAAGGTGCCGGCGCCGCCCTCGCCGAACTGGACGTTGGACTCCGGGTCCAAACGGCTCTCGCGCCACAGGCCCCAGGTGTCCTTCGTGCGCTCGCGGACGGCCTTGCCGCGATCGACGATGATCGGGTTGAAGCCCATCTCGGCCAGCAGCAGGCCCGCGAACAGGCCGCAGGGGCCAGCGCCGATCACCACGGGGCGCGAGCCCTGGCGGTTCGCAGGGGCCTTCACCGGAGGGTGGTACGAGGTGTCGGGCGTCGGCTGAACGCGGTGATCGCCAGCCAGCCGCGCGAGCACCGAGGCCTCGTCAGCCACGTCGACGTCGACAGTGTAGATAAGCAGGATCGCCGCCTTGCGCCGCGCATCGTTGGCCCGCCGCCAGATCTTCCACGACCTGATCTC
>JAZJXN010000114.1:0-2903 GCA_040390885.1 Pseudomonadota bacterium
CGCGACGAGGCGGTGCTGACCCTGCTCTGGGGCTGCGGCCTGCGGATCAGCGAGGCGCTGTCGCTGAAGCGCTCGGACGCGCCGGTCGGCGAGAGCCTGCGCATCCTCGGCAAGGGTTCCAAGACCCGCATCGTGCCAGTGCTGCCGGCCGTGCGCGAGGCGATCGACGCCTACGTCGCGGCGCTGCCGATGGCGCTGGCGCCGGACGAGCCGCTGTTCAGGGCGGTCAGGGGCGGCCCGCTGTCGCCGAGGCACGTGCAGGCGCGGATGCAGCTGTTGCGCGGCCGCCTGGGGCTCTCGGACCGCGCCACGCCGCACGCCCTGCGCCACAGCTTCGCCACCCACCTGCTCGGCGCCGGCGCTGACCTGCGCTCGATCCAGGAACTGCTCGGCCACGCCTCGCTGTCGACGACGCAGAAGTACACGGCGGTGGATGCCGCGGGACTGCTGAGCGCCTATTCGAAGGCGCACCCGCGGGCTTGAATCCTTCTCCCGCGAGGGGAGAAGGCTATCTAGGCCAACCGCACTTTCACCCACTCAGCCGCCTCGTCGATGGCGCGCCGACCCGCGCCGAGCCAGTCGCTGAAGGCGTGCCAGACGTGGATCATCTCTGGCCAGATCTCGACCCGCACCTCGACGCCGGCCAGGCCCGCCCGTTCCGCCAGCAGCGTCGCGTCCGAGGCCAGGATCTCCTGCCCGCCGACGTGGATCAGCAACGGCGGCAGCTCGCGCAGGTCGCCGAGCGCCGGCGAGGCCAGCGGATGGGCCGGACCCTCGCCCTGCAGATAGGCGTCGGCGAATTCCTGCAGCCCTTCCCTGGTCAGCATCGGGTCGTGCAGCACGGCGGCATAGGCGACGCCGGCCTGCTCGAGATTGACCCAGGGGCTGATGGCGAACAGGCAGCCGGGCTGCGGCAGTCCGCTGTCGCGGATGGCGATGGCCGTGGCGACCGTCAGGCCGCCGCCGGCCGAGTCCCCGGCGATGACGATGCGGCCGGGCTCGATCATCTCGCCGAGCAGGTGGCGGTAGGCCTTTACGGCGTCGTCGACCGCGGCCGGGAAGCGATGCTCTGGCGCGAGGCGATAGTCCGGGACCAGCGCGACGCAGCCGATCGCCGTGGCCAGCTTGGCGGCCAGGGCCCGGTGGCTGCGCGGACTGCCGAGGCAGTAGCCGCCGCCGTGCAGATAGAGCAGCGCCCGGGCGGTGTCCGCGCCCTGCGGCGTCAGCAGCTCGGCAGGCAGGCCGGCGATGTCGATGGCCTCGACCTTCAGACCCTCGGGCAGGGTCGCGGAATCCCCGAAGGCGTCCATCCCGGCGCGGCGCGTGGCCCAGTCGCCCGGGCCGTTCTCGACGCTGTTCATCTGCGCGAGCAGGCCGCGGACGGCGGCGATCTCGGCATCCTTCCAGACGGGTGCGCCATGGGTCATCGCGATCTCTCCCTTTGTTTTCGAAAGGGTAGGGCGGGACGACGCGGCTCCGCAACGAAAACGGGCCCCCGCCTGGCGACGGGAGCCCGTGATCGGTTGGCGACGGCGCCGTGGATCAGGCCTGCATGGTCCAGCCTTCCACGCCCATGGCCGCCTGGCGCAGGGCCTCGGAACGGGTCGGGTGCGGGTGGCAGGTGCGGGCGACGTCTTCGGACGAGGCCGAGAACTCCATCGCCACGCAGTATTCGGCGATCATGTCGCCGACGTTGGGACCGATCATGTGGACGCCGAGAATGCGGTCGGTCTTGGCGTCGGCGAGGACCTTCACGAAGCCCTCGCCCTCATGGTTGATCTTGGCGCGGCTGTTGGCGCTGAACGGGAACTTGCCGACCTTGTAGGCGACGCCCGCGGCCTTGAGGTCCTCCTCGGTCTGGCCGACCGTGGCCACTTCCGGGGCGGTGTAGATGACCCCGGGAATGATGCCGTAGTTCACATGGCCGGCCTTGCCCGCGATCAGCTCGACGCAGGCGACGCCCTCGTCCTCGGCCTTGTGGGCCAGCATCGGGCCGCTGGTGACGTCGCCGACCACCCAGACGCCGCCGACGCCGGTCTTGAAGTGGTCATTCTGGATCACGCCGCGCTTGTCGGGCTGGACGCCGACCGTCTCCAGGCCAAGCCCCTTGGTGTAGGGACGGCGGCCGATGGCGACGAGCACGTAGTCGGCCTTGAGGGTCTCGCCGGGACCGCCGGCGACCGGCTCGACGGTCAGCTCGACGCCCTTGCCGGTGTTCTTGGCGGCGGTGACCTTGCTGCCCAGCTTGAACTGGAAGCCCTGCTTGGTCAGGGCGCGCTGGAAGGTCTTGGCGGTTTCCTCGTCGGTGCCGGGCACGATGCGGTCGAGGAACTCGACCACCGTCACCTCGGCGCCTAGGCGGCGCCAGACCGAGCCGAGCTCGAGGCCGATGACGCCGGCGCCGATGACGATCAGGCTCTTGGGCACTTCCGGCAGCGACAGGGCGCCGGTGGAGTCGACGATGCGCGTCTGGTCGACCTCGACGCCCGGCAGCGGGGTCGGCTCGGAGCCGGTGGCGATGATGATGTTCTTGGCCTCAAGCGTCGTCTCGGCGCCATCGGCGGCGGTCACGACCACCTTGCCGGGTCCGTCGATGCGGCCCCAGCCCTTGATCCAATCGGCCTTGTTCTTCTTGAACAGGAACTCGATGCCCTTGGTCAGGGCGGTGACGCTCTCCTGCTTCTGGGTCATCATCTGCGGCAGGTTCAGCGACGGCTTCACCTCGATGCCGAGCTTGGCGAACTCGGGACCGACCGCGGCCGCGTACAGCTCGGAGGCGTGCAGCAGAGCCTTGGACGGCATGCAGCCGACGTTCAGGCAGGTGCCGCCGAGGGTCTCGCGGCCTTCCACGCAGGCGACCTTGAGGCCCAGCTGGCCGGCGCGGATCGCCGCGTTGTAGCCGC
>JAZJXN010000115.1:0-9544 GCA_040390885.1 Pseudomonadota bacterium
AGACGGAGGGGGTCATGTCGGTGAGGCGCTGCGCGCTGACGAGACCCCCTCAGTCGTCCCTTCGGGCCGACAGCTCCCCCAAGGGGGAGCATCCATGACGCCTAAGCCTCCACCGCCGCCAGCTGGTCGGCGATCGCCATCCATTCGGCCTCGGCCTTTTCGACGGCGGCCTGGGCCTTGATGCGCTTCTGGCCGAAGTCGGCGGCCTTGGCCTTGTCCTTCACATAGACCGCCGGGTCGGCGAGGACCGTATCGATCTCGGCCAGCTGCTTGGTGGTGCGGATGACCACGGCCTCGGCGGCCTCGAGCTTGCGCTTCAGGGGCCCGGCCTGGGCAGCGGTGACGCGGGGCGCGGGCGGCGGCGTCGGCGCGGCCTCGACCACCGGCTCGCGCACCTGGGTCGGCGCTCTGGCGGCGACGCGGGCGCGGTCGATGACGAACTTGGCGTAGTCGTCCATGTCGCCGTCGAACGGCTTGATGGTGCCGTCGGCGGCCAGCCACAGCCGGTCGGCGACCAGCTCCATCAGCGAGCGGTCGTGGGTGATCAGGATCACCGCGCCCTCGTAGTCGTTCAGGGCGTCGAGCAGGGCCCGGCGGCTGTCGATGTCGAGGTGGTTGGTCGGCTCGTCGAGGATGAGCATGTGCGGCGCGTCCATCGCCACCAGGTTCAGCAGCAGGCGCGCGCGCTCGCCGCCACTGAGGTTGGCGACGGTGGTCTCCTGCTTCTCGAACGGCAGGCCGAACTGGGCCAGCCTGGAACGGCGCGAGGATTCGGAAGCGTCCGGCATGGCCCGGCGGATGATCTCCAGCGCCGTGTCCTCGGGGTCCATGGCCTCGATCTGGTGCTGGTGGAACCAGCCGACCTTCATCTTGCGGTCGCGGTGGAAGTCGCCGGTCTCGACGCCCAGCGCCCCGGCGATCAGCTTGGCGAAGGTCGACTTGCCGGCCCCGTTGACGCCGAGCAGGCCGATGCGGTCGTCCAGGTCCATGCGCAGGTTCAGCTGGCGCAGGATCGGCTTGCCCGCGTCGTAGCCGACATTGGCCCTCTCAAGCCGGATCAGCGGCGGCGCCAGCGGACGCGGCGGCGAGGGCAGGGTGAAGGCCGCGACGCGTTCCTCGATGGTCGTCGCCACCGGCTCCATCTTGGCCAGCCGCTTCATGCGGGACTGGGCCTGGGCAGCCTTGGAGGCCTTGGCCTTGAAGCGGTCGACGAAGGACTGCAGGTGGGCGCGCTCGGCGTCCTGCTTGGCCTTGGCGGACAGCTGCAGGCGCGACTTCTCGGCGCGCATCTTCTCGAACGCGTCGTAGCCGCCGGTGTAGATCTCGAGCTTGCCCTGGGCCAGGTGCAGGATGTGGGTGCAGCTGTTGTTCAACAGTTCGCGGTCGTGGCTGATGATCAGCGCGGTGTGCGGATACTTCTTCAGCCGCGCCTCGAGCCACATAGCGCCTTCGAGGTCGAGGTAGTTGGTCGGTTCGTCGAGCAGCAGCAGATCGGGCTCGGAGAACAGCGCCGCGGCCAGGGCCACGCGCATCCGCCAGCCGCCCGAGAAGTGGGCCATCGGCCGCTCAAGGTCCTCAACGCTGAAGCCCAGTCCCGACAGGATTTCCGCCGCTCGGGCCGGGGCCGCGTCGGCGTCGATCTCGATCAGCCGGGTCCAGATGTCGCCCATCTCCTCGGGATCGGCCGTCTCCAGCCGGGTCATGAGGTCGTGGCGCTCTTCGTCGGCCTCGAGGATGGTGTCGATCAGGCTGACCGGCGTCGCGGGATGCTCCTGCGCCACCTGGCCGATGCGGGTGTTCTTCGGCAGGCTGATCTCGTCGCCGCCGGCGACGAGCTCGCCCATGATCAGCTTGAACAGGGTGGACTTGCCGACGCCGTTGCGGCCGACCAGTCCGACCTTGGATCCGGGCGGCAGCGATACGCCCGCCTTGTCGAAGAAGCGGCGTCCCCAGGCCGTGAAGGTGAGGTCTTTGATCTGAAGCATGGGGGAATAGCGGACTCGGGGGGCGTGACAGGTGTTGGCGGATCGAAGGCCCGCCGCTATAAGCCCGCGACCCTCAAAACACCAACTCTAAGGCTCTTCCTAGCCATGACTGAACGCACCTTCTCGATCATCAAACCCGACGCCACGCGCCGCAACCTCACCGGCAAGGTCAACGCCGTGATCGAGGACGCCGGCCTGCGCATCGTCGCCCAGCGTCGCGTCCACCTGACCGAAGCCCAGGCGAAGAAGTTCTACGAAGTCCACGCCGAGCGCCCCTTCTACGGCGAGCTGGTCGGCCAGATGACCGCCGAGCCGGTCGTCGTCCAGGTCCTCGAAGGCGACAACGCCGTCGCCCGCTATCGCGAAGTCATGGGCGCCACCAACCCCAAGGACGCCGCTGACGGCACCATCCGCAAGCTCTTCGCCCTGTCGATCGGCGAGAACTCGGTCCACGGTTCGGACTCCATCGAGAACGCCGGCATCGAGATCGCCCAGTTCTTCACCGACGCCGACATCGTCGGCTAGGTCAAACCAGACATGCGCCGCTACAGCAGATCCTCTCTGTTGCTGGCGGCGCTGCTGGCCTCGCTGGCCGGCTTCGTTGACGCCGTCGGGTTCCTGAAACTCGGCGGCTTTTTCGTATCCTTCATGAGCGGCAACTCGACCCGCTTCGGCGTCGGCGCGGCGCTGGGCGACGTGGCCATCGTAGCGACCGCCGGCGGACTGATCCTGCTCTTCGTTGTCGGCGTGGTCGCCGGGGTGCTGGTGGGCCGCGAAGGCTGGCGCTGGCGCCGCGTGGCGGTGCTGTCGCTGGTCGCGGCGCTGCTCGCGATCGCCGCCCTGCTGTCCGCACTCGGCAGCCCGGCCGCCTCGGCCTTCGCCGCGCTCGGCATGGGCGCCATCAACGCCGTCTTCCAGCGTGACGGCGACATCGGCATCGGCGTCACCTACCTGACCGGCGCCCTTGTGAAGATGGGGCAGCGCATCGCCGCCGCCCTCCGCGGCGGACCGCGCTGGGACTTCGCGCCCTACCTGATGCTGTGGGCGTCGCTGACCGCCGGCGCGGCGCTCGGCGCCACCGCCTACGGCCGGCTCGGCGGGGTGGCGCTGTGGTTCCCGGCCGCCGCCGCGGCGGCGATCGCGGCGGCCCTGGTGTGGCGGGACCGGCGAGACTGACCGGCGGCGGTGCGCAGACCTACTGGACGATCTGCACGGTCCACGTCCCGTCGGCGTTGAGCGTCACGTTGATGACCGAATGCCCGCCGGTGAAATCACAGACGGCCGCGTTCACGCTCGACTGAGTGAAGTTCACGACCGAGCCCGGGATGTAGGTGCCGGTCTGGACGTAGAATTTGAGCACAGGCTGGCAATCCGTGATGGTAGCCGGGTTCGCGACGACGAAGCTGGACAGGACCGTCCAGCCGTTCACCTGGACGCTCGAGCCGATATTGTAGATCTCGGGCGGAGCATAGACCGGCGTCGTGATCCGGAAGGCTCCCGGCTGTACGCCGGGCGCAAAAGTGGGGGCCGCCAATCCCAACGGACCGACGATGGCGGTGGTCGCGTCGTTGGTTCCACCGGAGGAACTCGCCAGATCGATGGCCCGGGTGGCCGATGCGTAGCCCGAGACCTGGCCGACCTGCGGCATGCCGTGAGCCTGCTGGATGGCGGCGAAGGTCTGCGTACCGACCTGGACTGTGAGGAGCGAGCCGGTCTGGTCGTAGTTTCCGAGCGCCTGCGAATACAGGCTGTTGCTGTAGGCCCAGGATCCGCCGCTGAAGACGGTGGGCTGTTGAAAGAAATAGAATTCCTGTGTCTGGGGTTGGCGGTTGGTGACGTTGATCGTCAGCAGAGTCGTCATGGTCGGCGCTCCGGGAAATCGAGGATTTCAGGCACATCGGGGCGCCGCGCTGGAAAGACGCAACGCCGGCTCGCGCCATCGATTGACGCATCGTACCCAAGGTTGCGCTTTACTCAACTGCCCGCATTGCGAAATCCGACACGGCTTCGCCGGGCCGCGGCGCTAGAGAATGCCCGGATAGCTGTCGCGCGCCTCGTCGTCGGTGATCACTTGGGTCCCGCGCGGGGTTTCCTCCCACCAGGCCTCGCAGGCGTCGCAGCGGTAGAGCACGGCTCCGCCGGCGTTGGCGCCGAGGCGGTGGGGCAGGCGGCCGTCGACCAGCCACTGGCGGCGGCAGGTCTCGCAGCCGCGGCTGCGCGCCATCAAGCTGTGACCAGCTTGGCGAGGGCAGTGGGATAGAGCTTGTGCTCGGCCTCGAGCACGCGAGCCTGCAGCGTCTCGGGCGTGTCGCCGGCGAGGACGGGAACCTCGGCCTGGGCGACGATGGGCCCCTCGTCGACACCGACGGTGACGATGTGGGCGGTGCAGCCGGCGACCGCGTCACCGGCTTCGATGGCCCGGCGATGAGTGTCGAGGCCCGGATACCTGGGCAGGAGCGAGGGGTGGATGTTGATCATCCGCCCGGCCCAGGCCTCGACCAGGAACGGCGTCAGCACCCGCATGTAACCGGCGAGGGCGACGTACTCGGCCCCGGCTTCGCGCAGCGCCGTATCGATCGCGCGCTCATGCGCCTCGCGGTCAGTTCCGAAATCCTTGTGATCGATGCCCAGGGCGGCGATGCCGGCCGCCCGCGCCGTGGCCAGCCCCTCGGCCTCGGGTTTGTTGGAGAGCACCAGCACCACCTCGAACGGGCAGTCCGGCGCCCGTGAGGCCTCGACCAGCGCGGTCATGTTGGAACCGCGGCCGGAGATGAGGACGGCGACTTTGGCGCGGTCAGTCATTGCGTGGTTCGAGACGCTCGCCTGAGGCTCGCTCCTCACCATGACCAGCTTTTGAGTCAGTCATCCTGACGAGCGGCGAAGCCGCGTCTCGAAGGACGCACGGCCTCGACATCATCAGGCCTTGGCCAGCTCGCCGCAGACGAAGGCGTCCTCGCCGGCCTCGAGCAGCGCTTCCAGCACCTCGGGAGCCTCGTCCCGGCCGACGATCAGCAGCAGGCCGACGCCGCAGTTGAAGGTGCGGCGCATCTCGTGCTCGGAGATGCCGCCCGTTTCCTGCAGCCACTGGAAGACCGGCGGCAGCGTCCAGGCGTTCCAGTCGAAGCGCGGCTCCAGGCCCTCGGCGATGGCGCGGGGCGGGTTCTCGATCAGGCCGCCGCCGGTGATGTGGGCGAGACCCTTGATGCGGCCGGCCTTGATCAGGGCCATCGTCGACTTCACGTAGATCCGGGTCGGCGCCATCAGCGCCTCGGCCAGCGTCTGGCCTTCGGAGAACGGGGAGGGCGCGTCCCAGGCCAGGCCCGAGCGCTCGACGACCTTGCGGACCATCGAATAGCCGTTGCTGTGCGGCCCGCTGGAGGCGAGGCCGATCAGCACGTCGCCGGCCCGCTGCAGGTCGAGCCGCGGCAGCACACCCTCGCGGTTCACGGCGCCGACGTTGAAGCCGGCCAGGTCGTATTCGCCGTCGGCGTACATGCCCGGCATTTCCGCCGTCTCGCCGCCGACCAGCGCGCAGCCAGCGAGCTTGCAGCCCTCGGCGATGCCGGCGACCACCCGGGTGGCGGTGGCCACATCCAGCTTGCCGGTGGCGAAGTAGTCGAGGAACAGCAGCGGCTCTGCCCCCTGGGCCAGCAGGTCGTTGACGCACATGGCGACCAGGTCGATCCCGACGGTGTCATGCAGCCCGGTCTCGATGGCGATCTTCAGCTTCGTGCCAACGCCGTCGGTCGTCGAGACCAGCAGCGGATCCTCGTAGCCGGCGGCCTTGAGGTCGAAGAGGGCGCCGAAACCGCCCAGGCCACCGGCCACGCCGGGCCGCTGGGTGGCCCTGGCCAAGGGCTTGATGGCGTCGACCAGCGCGTTGCCGGCGTCGATATCGACACCCGCCTGGGCATAGGTCAGGCCGTTGGGGCGGTAGGTCATGAGGGGCTTCGCGGCAACTTTTTGGTATGAAAATCAAGCGGAAAGGGGCTTGCCTCTTGCAGACTCGGCCCTTCGCGGGGCTATAGCTACCCGATGCAGCCGATCACCACCACCGCCGAACTGGCGGAATTCTGCAAGTCCCTGAAAGGCCAAGCGTTTATCGCAGTGGACACCGAGTTCATGCGCGAAACGACCTACTGGCCCAAGCTTTGCCTGATCCAGGTCGCGGCGCCGAATGGCGCGGAGGCCTGTATCGACCCGCTGGCGGACGGACTTGATCTCGCGCCCTTGCTGGACGTCCTTCGCGACGAGTCCGTGCTCAAGGTGTTCCACGCCGCCCGCCAGGACGTGGAGATCTTCAACAATCTCGGCGCCATGCCGCGGCCGCTGTTCGACACCCAGATCGCCGGCATGGCGGCGGGCTTCGGCGAGCAGATCGCCTATGACGCCCTGGTCCGGCAGATGCTGAAGATCGAGCTCGACAAGTCGAGCCGCTTCACCGACTGGGCCCGGCGGCCGCTGGCTGAAAGCCAGCTGACTTACGCCATCGCCGACGTCACCCACCTGGCCCGCCTCTATCCGATGCTGCGCGCGCGGCTGGAGAAGGAAGGGCGCTTCGCCTGGGTCGAGGAGGAGATGGCGGCGCTGGTCGATCCGGCCCTCTACGACGTCGATCCCGAGAATGCCTGGAAGCGCCTGCGTCCGCGCAAGCACACGCCCAAGTACCTGGCCGTGTTCAAGGCCGTGGCCGCATGGCGCGAACGGACTGCCCAGCAGCGCGACCAGCCGCGCGGCCGCATCCTCAAGGACGAGGCGATCGACGAACTGGCGGCCCAGGCCCCGACCGACGCCGCCGCCATCGACCGCCTGCGCGGCGTGCCCAAGGGCTTCTCCGGCTCAAAGTTCGGCCCCGACCTGATCGCGGCTATCAAGGAAGCGCTGAAGGACCCCGAGGCCTACGCGCCCAAGATCGATCGCGAGCGCGGGCCTCAGAACGCCGCCGCCGGCGCGGTGGTCGAGCTGCTCAAGGTGCTGCTCAAGGCCCGCTCGGAAGACGCGGGCGTGGCCAGCAAGCTGATCGCCACCGTCTCGGACCTGGAAAAGATCGCCAACGACGACAATGCCGACGTCGGCGCCCTGACCGGCTGGCGCAAGGACGCGTTCGGCGCCGACGCCCTGAAGCTCAAGCGCGGCGAGCTGGCCCTGGTGCTCGACGGCACGCGGGTGCGGGTCGTGGAAGTGCGCCGGGCGCCGAAGGCGGCGGCGGAGTAAGCAGTTGTCCTCTCCCTTGGGAGAGGGGGACCATGCGAAGCATGGTGGAGCGGCCGTAAAGCCTGTCCGCTCCACCGGCCGTCATGGCGCAGCTTGACGATCGCTCCCCAAGTTTCCAGGACCTACCGATGTCCAAGCGCCTCACAGCCCTGATCTACGACTTCGACGGCACCCTGGCCCGGGGCAACATGCAGGAGACCAGCTTCATCCCGGCGCTCGGGATGTCGCCGAGCGAGTTCTGGAACGACACGGTCAAGCCGCGGACCATCGCCGCCGACGGCGATGACATTCTCATGTACATGCAGCTGATGTTGCAGACCGCCCGCGAGAAGGGCATCGACGTCACCCGCCAGATGCTCAAGGGGCACGGCGAGGGCGTCGCCCTGTTCGATGGCCTGCGCGACGGCAGCTGGTTCGACCGCATAGACGCCTTCGGGGCCCAGTACGGGCTGACCGTGCAACACTTCATCCTGTCGTCGGGCCTGGCGGAGATGATCGAGGGCTGCCCGATCGCCGACCGTTTCGAGCACGTCTTCGCCAGCAAGTACGTCTACGACGCCGATGACCGCGCCGTGTGGCCGGCCGTGGGCATCAACTACACGACCAAGACGCAGTACCTGTTCCGCATCAACAAGGGCGTTCACAACAATTGGGAGCATGAGCGCATCAACCGCTACATGCCCGACGAGGATCGCCCGATCCCGTTCGAGCGGATGATCTTCATCGGCGATGGCGACACCGACGTCCCGACCATGAAGATGATGCACACCAAGGGCGGCCACTCGATCGCCGCCTATGACCCGCGCACCGAGCCCAATGACCAGACCAAGCTTCACCGCCTGATCAGCGACGACCGCGTCAACTTCGTCGCCGCCGCCGACTATCGCGAGGGCTCGGCGATGGACCTGATCGTCAAGGGCATCCTGGGCCGCATCGCGGTGCGCGAACGGACCATGCCGGTGGGGTAGGGCGACCCGCGGGTCTGCTTCGTGGCCGCGCCTAGTAGGGATCCGACGCTTCCAGGACTTCCTGGCCCATCAGGACGCACTCGTCGGGGATCTGGGCGTAGAGGAAGCGCATGCGGTACTCGGCCTTGTAGATGTAGCCCCAGACCTCGAGAACATCGAACTTCCCGGTTCCCTTCAGCGCCTTGATCGGCGGCAGACTCTTCACCTCGTCGCCGATGGAGATGGTCGGATTCACGGCCGTCGAGTCGTCCTCGAAATGCAGGGTCAGCAGCGGCTTGGCGCGCTTTATCGCGTCAGCGGCGCAGCGCGGCGCGGGCGCGGCTTGGGCGGCGGTCGCCGTGATGGCCGCCAGCGCCGCCGTGATGATCAAGAGCTTCATGATGGTCCCCCGACATGCGTCGGGCACGACTATCGCCGGATTTCGAGCTTCACGCCAAGCAATCCCGCCAGGGCGGTGGCGCGCCTTGCCGTCTGTTCGCCGAGCAGCATGTCGGACCAGCCTTCTGCGGCCGACAGCACCAGACGGCCGTCGACGAGGCCGATCCGTGATTGCGCCAGCAGGGCGGCGCTGCGACCCGACAGATCGCTGCCCAGCCGCATCGCGGCCCCCAGCGCCCGCGCCCTGCGGCGCTGGGCGTCGGTCAGCAGGCGCGCCACTGTCGCGCCTTCCGGGATCGCGCCGCCGGAGGTGTGGCGCGAGAAGGCGGCCACGGCCAGGAAGGCGCGCTCGGCATGGGTCTGGCCCGCGACCGGCGCGCGCAGCACCTGCTCGAAGACCAGGTCGGCGCGGTGATCGGGGTGCAGCCGGGCGCCGAGGTCGGCCAGCCGGCAGGCGGCGGCGCGCAGCACCGCCTCGCGGTCCGCAAAGAGCTCGGGGAGGGCGCCGAACACCGGCGCGAGCCAGGCCTCGAGCGTCGGCCCGAGCGTCTCGTCGACGCCTTGGCGCGAGGTCAGGGCCGCGCAGCCCTCGATCAAGGGGTCCAAGGCCCGCACGCCGGGGCTCATGCCCTCGAACAGCAGGCCTTCGCGCAGGCCGTAGGCGGAGATGACGACCTTCTCGAGCCCCAGCTGCTCTATCAGAGCCTCCAGCACCATGGCGGCGTGGGGCAGGGTCTCGAGACGCTTCTTTGAAACGCCTTCGATCCCCTCGAGCGAGGCTTTCGACTGGCGGGCGATGAACCGGGCGGCGTCGAGGGCGTCGCCGCGGCTCATCTCATATTGATGAACGATCTGAAGCGGATATCCGGCGATTCTCATGTGAATGAGCGCTAGGTTACGCCAGGCGCCGCCGACGGCCTGGAAGGTCTTTGTCTTGAATCGTGGGGCCACCGAGGCCACGCGGGCGGCGATTTCGGCGCGCAGCTTGTCGCCCTTGAT
>JAZJXN010000116.1:0-14060 GCA_040390885.1 Pseudomonadota bacterium
TGTCGTCCTTTGGCGCCTTCTGCAGCGCGGTGTCCGGCCGGGCCCCGACGAAGGTCACCGGCCGGCCGACCATCACGCGCCGGGGCAGGTTTGCCAGCGTCTCGCCGCCGTGTTCCTTCACCTTGAGCAGGAAGGCGCTGAGCAGGTCCTCGAAACTGAACCGGCGGCGCAGGATCTCGGTGTCGGTGAACAGGGCGCTGGCGGCGTAGCTCTTGAACGACTGGATGAACCGCGTCTCCAGCGGCTCCTCGACATAGGCGTCGATCGCCCATGGCCCGGCGTCGACCTGGCGCGCGGTCGGGTCGTGGTCGGGGGCGTGGAAGCTCAGCGCCGAACGGAACGCGTTGAACGGCGTCCCGTCGTGGCTGAACGGCGCCAGATGCGCCTCGCCGTCGCGCTCCAGCGCAAGAACGGTGTTGGTGGTGCCGAAATCGACGCCGAGCGCGGCGTCGGGACTGGAAGACATGAGGATGGTCCTGCGAAGACGGGCGATCCTCCCCTCGGGGGAGGTGGACCGCCGAAGGCGGGACGGAGGGGGTCAGGTCACATAACCCCCTCAGCCAGTCCTTCGGACTGCCAGCCCCCCAGAGGGGAGCATCTTGATTGACGGGCCGCTCGGGCCCGCGATCGGGCCGTCTAGAGCGGATAGGCGAAGTTGGGGGTCATCCTCATGCGGCCATGAACCCTACTCCGCCGCGGGCTCGAGAGGCTGGTCGTACGCCGCCATCAGAGCCATGTTGAGAATCTTCGACACCGAGGCCGACAGCGGCGCGATCTGCACCGACTTGCTCATGCCCAGCAGGATCGGGCCCAGCACCGTCGCGCCGCCCAGGCTCTGGACCAGCTTGGTCGAGATCGAGGCCGAGTGGATGGCCGGCATGACCAGGACGTTGGCCGGGCCGGTCAGGCGCATGAACGGGTAGTTGCCGCGGCGCTCCGGCTCCAGGGCCAGCTCCGGCGGCATCTCGCCCTCGTACTCGAAGTCGATGCCATCCATCTCGTCGAGCATGGCCACCGCCTCGCGGACCTTTTCCGACCGCAGGCCCATCGGGTTGCCGAAGGTCGAGTAGCTCATGAAGGCGACGCGCGGGGTGAAGCCCAGCGCCCGCACGGCCCGGGCGGCCTCGCAGGCGATCTCGACCAGTTCCTCGGCCTCGGGCATCTCGGTGACGTTGGTGTCGGCGATGAACAGGGTGTGGCCCTTGGCCAGCACGATCGACATCCCCATCACGCGGCCGCCGGGGGCCGGGTCGATGACGCGCAGGATCTCTTCCAGCGACTGGTCGTAGCTGCGGGTCACGCCGGTGACCATGGCGTCGGCGTCGCCGAGCGCCACCATCGAGGCGGCGAAGCTGTTGCGGTCCTGGTTGATCAGCCGCTGCACGTCGCGCTTGAGGTAGCCCTCGCGCTGGAGCCGCGAATAGAGGTGGTCGACGTAGTCGGGATTGCGGTCCGACAGGCGGGCGTTGACGACCTGCAGATGGACGTCCTTCGGATCGAGACCGGCCAGCTTCATGTTCTCGCGGACCAGTTCCTCGCGGCCGCAGAGGATGGCCTCGCCGAGCCCCTGGGTCTCGAAGGCATAGGCGGCGCGGATCACGCTCGGCTCCTCGCCCTCGGCGAAGACGACGCGCTTCTTGGGGCTGGACAGCACCGAGCCCGACAGCTTCTGCAGGAAGGCGGCCGTCGGATCGAGGCGCTGGGCCAGCGAGGCGCGGTAGGCGTCCATGTCCTCGATCGGCTTGCGGGCCACGCCGGTGTCCATCGCCGCCTGGGCGACGAACGGCGGGATGTAGCTGATCAGGCGCGGATCGAACGGGGTCGGGATGATGTAGTCGCGGCCGAACTTCAGCTGGCGGCCGTGATAGGCGGCGGCGACCTCGTCGGGCACGTCCTCGCGGGCCAGCTGCGCCAGGGCGTTGGCGCAGGCGATCTTCATTTCCATGTTCACCCGCCGCGCCCGCACGTCGAGCGCGCCGCGGAAGATGTAGGGGAAGCCGAGCACGTTGTTGACCTGGTTGGCGTAGTCCGACCGGCCGGTGCCGACGATGGCGTCGCCACGGACCTCGGCCACCTCTTCCGGGGTGATCTCGGGATCGGGGTTGGCCATGGCGAAGATCAGCGGGTTGGCCGCCATCGAGGCGACCATCTCCTTGGTCACCGCGCCCTTGGCGGAGAGACCGATGAA
Source organism: Pseudomonadota bacterium (assembly GCA_040390885.1). GTDB lineage: Bacteria > Pseudomonadota > Alphaproteobacteria > Caulobacterales > Caulobacteraceae > Caulobacter. Next base: position 2,189 of record JAZJXN010000116.1, read on the forward strand.
CACGTCGGCGCCGACCAGCGCCTCGGCCAGGGTCCGGTGCGGCGTGTCGACCGCATGGGCCGACTTCCACTGGTTCATGTCCTCGGTGCGGCCGCGATAGAGCACGCCCTTGCGGTCGACGGCGATGACGTTGGCCGGGTGCACGCCCATGGCCTTGATCAGCTCCAGGGTGGCGATGCCCGCCGCGCCGGGGCCGTTGAGGACGACCTTGACGTCCTCGATGTTGCGGCCGGTGATCTCGCAGGCGTTGATCAGGCCGGCGGCGCAGATGATGGCGGTGCCGTGCTGGTCGTCGTGGAACACGGGGATGTCGAGCAGCTCCTGCAGCTCGGTCTCGATGCGGAAGCACTCGGGGCTCTTGATGTCCTCGAGATTGATGCCGCCGAAGGTGACGCCGATGTTCTTGACCACGGTGATGATCTCGTCGGGGTCGGTGGCGCTGACCTCGATGTCGATCGCGTCGACGTCGGCGAAGCGTTTGAACAGCACCGCCTTGCCTTCCATCACCGGCTTCGACGCCAGGGCGCCAAGGTTGCCCAGGCCGAGGATGGCGGTGCCGTTGGAGATGATGCCGACGAGGTTGCCCTTGGAGGTGTACTCGTAGGCGAGGTCCGGGTTCTCGGCGATGGCCAGAACCGGCACGGCGACGCCCGGCGAATAGGCGAGCGACAGATCGCGCTGCGTCGCCATCGGCTTGGTCGCCTGGATGGCGATCTTCCCGGGGGTCGGGAACTGGTGGAAGGCCAGCGCCTCTTCGTCAGTGAAGGTCTTCTTCTCGGAGTCGCTCATAGGCTTCTGGCACGTCCCAACGCATGGCGGGCCGCTTTGCCGGCCTGCGCCGTACGCCCCTAGGTCTGGAAAAAGAGGCGCAACCTAACGGGCAGGTGGGGCCGGGACAACCGGTGACGCGGGGAGAATGACGGTTCGTTCCCTTCTCCCCTCGCGGGAGAAGGTGGCCTGCGAAGCAGGTCGGATGAGGGGGCTCCCAGATGTGTCCGGCTGGCGGACCCGCCGTTTCGAAGCCGACATCGCCATCGCCCCCTCATCCGTCGGCTTCGCCGACACCTTCTCCCGCAAGGGGAGAAGGAACCTGAGGCGCTGACAATCCCTCAAACCAACGCTAGACCAATCCCATGACCCAGCCGCCCACCGCCCCCGTGAAGATCGCCATCGCCGGCGCGCTCGGCCGGATGGGCCGCGCCATCGCCGCCGTGGCCGAGGGCCGCGACGACGTCGTGGTCGTCGCCCGTTACGAGCGGCCGGGCGTCGAGAGCGAGGGGCTGGTGACGCTCGACGAGGCGCTGGTCCTCGCCGACGTGGTCATCGACTTCACCGTCCCGGAGGCCTCGGTCGCCCTGGCGGAAAAGGCCGCCGGCCGAGGCGGCGTCGCCCTGGTGATCGGCTCGACCGGCCTGTCACAAGACCAGACCCGCCGCATCGACGAGGCCGCGACACGCATCGCCATCGTCCGCTCGGGCAACTTCTCGCTCGGCGTGAACCTGCTGATGGGCCTCGCCCGCCAGGCCGCCGCCGCCCTCGACCCGCGCGACTTCGACATCGAGATCTTCGAGGCCCACCACCGCCGCAAGGTCGACAGCCCGTCCGGCACCGCGCTGATGCTCGGCCAGGCCGCCGCCGAGGGGCGCGGCGTGGTGCTGGACGACGTGCTGCAACCCGCGCGCCACGGCCTGAACGGTCCCCGCCCCGACGGCGAGATCGGCTTCAGCGTGATGCGCGGCGGCGGCATCGTCGGCGAGCACTCCGTGACGTTTGCCGGCGAGGAAGAGATCCTGACCCTGAGCCACTCCGCTCGGGACCGGTCGCTGTTCGCGCGCGGGGCGCTGGTGGCGGCGAAGTGGGCGGCCGGGAAGAAGGCCGGGGCGTTCGACATGCAGGATGTGCTGGGGATGCGGGGGTAGATGGCCCGGAGGCCACCCTTGAGTGACCCGACCCGACCGGCACGCTGACATCCATGAGATGACTGGAGAGGGCTGATTTCCCGTGATCCTCCCCATTTCATGAGGAGGATTAGCGATGGCCCCTAGCCGCCCCTCGCCACGAACCACTCGTTGAGGAACCGCTTGTCGGCCTTGCCGTACCAGAAGTCGGCGTCCTGGTAGCCGCGCACCGAGCCGCCGGCGGCTTCGAGCACGGCCTGGGCCGCCGCGATGTCCCACTCGGACGTCGGGCCGTGGCGCGGGTAGATGTCGGCGGCGCCCTCGGCGATGCGGCAGAGCTTGACCGAGCTGTCCATCGGCTGGCGCAGGTCGAAGCCATATTCGGCGGCGAGCTTGGTGGCCGTCTCTTCCTTCATGGTGTGGCTGATCAGGGCGATCGCCTCGCCCTTCGGCCACGGCCGGACATGCACCGGCGTCTCGGCGGTCTCCCCCATGGCGCGCTTCATCGCGCCCTGGGCGGTGGTGAACCAGGTCTCGCCGCTGGCCGGGGCGCAGACCGCGCCGGCGACGGGGCGGCCGTCCTGGATCAGGCCGATGTTGACGGTGAAGGCGGGATCGCCGCGCACGAAGGCCTTGGTGCCGTCGACCGGGTCGACCAGGAAGAAGCGCGGCCCGATGGCGTCGGGCGTGCCGAACTCGCTGGCATGCTCCTCGGAAATGACCGGAATCTCTGGGAACTGCTCGAGCAGACGCTCGAGGATCAGCCGCTCGCCGGCGCGGTCGGCCTCGGTGACGGGGCTGGAGTCGGCCTTCTGGAACACCTCGGTTTCGGAGCGCCAGAAGGGCATGACCAGCCGGCCCGCCTCCTCGACGATGTCGGCCAGGACCCTGCCGATATCGGCGTCGCTGCTGCTCATCTTCTCATTCCCTCACCGGCGGTCGCGCGGGTCATCGCCCACGTACACCAGCCTCACGACCGACGTGTCGATGGTCTGTTTGCCGGCTTCCTCGAAGTCGACGGTCACGCGGGCGCCGACCACCGACTGCACCTGGCCCAGGCCCCAGTCCTCGCGCGCCGGATGACGCACGAGCGCGCCGGGTTCGATGAACGGGTCCATGACGATGTCCTATGGACCGGGAGAGCGTTTGCCAACGCTTCAAATCAGGGCAATTTCGGCCGTCATGACCGATCAGCCCCCCGCCGACGCGCCCGCCCCTGCTCCCGAGCCCGTGGAGGTGTTGCCGGACGCGGCGGAACTCGCCGCCCAGATCGCGGCGCGGCTGTGCCACGACTTCATCAGCCCGGCCAGCGCGGTGGTGTCCGGCCTCGACCTGCTCGAGGACCCGACCGCCCAGGACATGCGCGAAGACGCCATGAACCTGATCACCCAGAGCGCCCGCAAGCTGGCCGACATGCTGCAGTTCTGCCGCGTCGCCTTCGGAGCCTCGTCGACGGCCGAGACCTTCGATGCGCGCGAGCTCGAGAAGCTGGCCCGGGGCGTGTTCGCCCATGTGCGGCCGGAGCTGGACTGGAAGGTCGAGCCCGCCGGCGTCAACAAGCCCGCCGCCCGCATCCTGATGAACCTGGCGCAGATCGCCGCCGGGGCCCTGCCGATGGGGGGAATGGCCACCATCCGCGCGGTCGAGGCGGGCGACCGCCTGGCGATCAGCGTCGAGGCCGTCGGCCCGCGGGCCCGACTGAAGCCGGAAGTGCTGCGCGGTCTCGAGGGCAAGGGTCGCGGCGATGCGGTCGGCGGCGCCTGGGTGCAGGCCTATTACCTGTCGCTGATCGCCCGGCAGTCTGGCGGACTGATCGCGGCCGAGAGCGGCGAGGACCGCGTCACCCTGGCGGCGTTCGCCCCGCTCGGCGGCTGAAGTTTCACTTCTTAATACCGCCCGTTAACCGGCGCGCCTCACAAACGGGGCACGGGGAAGGAGCGCGTACCGTTTTGAAGACCTGCCTGCTCGTCGACGACAGCCGGGTGATCCGCAAGGTGGCCCGCCGCATCCTGGAAGACCTCGGCTTCGAAATCGCCGAAGCGTCGGACGGGCTGGAGGCGCTCGCCTGGTGCCGCGCGGCGATGCCGGACGCCATCCTGCTCGACTGGAACATGCCGGTGATGAACGGGCTCGAGTTCCTGCGCCAGCTGCGCACCGAGCCCGGCGGCGACAAGCCCAAGGTGATCTTCTGCACGGTCGAGAGCGACCCCGAGCGCATCCGCGAGGCGCTGGACGCCGGCGCATCCGAGTACATCATGAAACCCTTCGACGGCGACATCATCGCCGCGAAGTTCGCCGAGGCGGGCGCCGTATGACCGCCGAGGACATCCAGCTGCTGGTCGCCCTGTGCAAGGCCCGTGCGGGCCTCAAGATCGACCCGGCCAAGACCTATCTGATGGAGAGCCGCCTGGCGCCGCTCGCCCGTCGCGAGGGCTACAACTCCATTCCCGACCTGATCGCAGGCCTGAAGGTCCGCCGCGAGGAAGCCCTGATCTGGGCGGTGGTCGAGGCCATGACCCTCAACGAGACCGCCTTTTTCCGCGACAAGGCGCCGTTCGAGCAGCTGCGCAGCCATGTGCTGCCGAGCCTGTCGCGTCTGCGCGGGTCCGAACCGATCCGCATCTGGAGCGCCGGCTGCGCGACCGGCCAGGAAGCCTATTCCCTCGCCATGATCGCCGAGGAAGCCAAGGGGATCGACGCCGGGACGCGGATCGAGATCTACGGCTCGGACATCGCCGAACGCTGTCTCGAGAAGGCCCAGAGTGGTCTCTACACACAGTTCGAAGTCCAGCGCGGGCTGCCGATCCGGCTGCTGATCCAGCATTTCGAGAAGATCGAGGATAACTGGCGGCTGTCACCGCGCATCCGTCAGCGCGTGCGCTGGCGTCGGCTGAACCTGGCCGCCGACCTGTCGGCGGTGGGCCGGTTCGACGTGATCTTCTGCCGCTACGTCCTGAGCGCCATGGACGAGGGCATCCGGCGCCGGGTGCTCGAGGGCCTCGCCGCCGCCCTGCCGCAGGACGGGTTCCTGGCCCTGGGCGCCAACGAGACGCCCGAGGGCGTGACCGAGGCCTTCCAGCCCGTCAGCGGCCGTCCGGGTCTGTTCGTCCGCAACCCCGCCTTCCGGGTCGCCGCCTAGCCGGGCTCGCGGTCGAAGTGAACGCTGTTCACTTCCCCTTTGCTTCCGCCGCGTCATGGCGGCAATCTCGCGCCGGGGCAAAGAAGGAAACGACCATGAGCGACGCAGATCGCATTCCGGACGACATCGCGGCCAAGGCCATCGACCCTCGGTCGTATGGCGACGACAGCGTCCATGAAGCGTTCCGCTGGCTGCGGAACAACCAGCCGCTCGGCAAGGCCGAGCTCGAAGGCATCTACCCCTTCTGGCTGGTGACCAAGCACGCCGACATTCTCGAGGTCAGCCGCCAGAACGACCTGTTCCACTCGGGCGACATGCCCTCGACCTTCACCACCATCGAAGGCGACGCGGCGGTCCGGGCGATGACCGGCGGCAGCCCGCACCTGGTGCGGACGCTGGTCCAGATGGACGCGCCCGACCACCCCAAGTACCGGATCATGACCCAGTCGTGGTTCCTGCCGCAGAACATCCGCAAGCTCGAGGATCGCATCCGGCAGATCGCCAAGGAGCACGTCGACCGCATGGAGGCGCTTGGCGGCGAATGCGACTTCGTCAACGAGATCGCCCTCTACTACCCACTGCGCGTGATCATGGAGATCCTCGGCGTCCCGGCCGAGGATGAGCCGCGGATGCTGAAGCTGACGCAGGAGCTGTTCGGCGCCCAGGATCCGGAGCTGAACCGCCAGCGCAGCGAGCAGATGTCCGCCGCCGACGGCATGGCCGCCATGCAGGCGGTGATCGCGGACTTCTTCATGTACTTCAAGGCGATCACCGACGACCGCAAGGCCAATCCGCGGGACGACGTCGCCAGCGTGATCGCCAACGGCAAGCTCGACGGGGAGCCGATCAACGACTTCGAGGCGATGAGCTACTACGTCATCGTCGCCACCGCGGGCCACGACACCACCTCGTCGTCGACGGCCGGCGCGGTCTGGGGCCTGTGCGCCAATCCCGACCAGTTCGCCAAGGTGAAGGCCGACCTGTCGCTGATCCCCGGCATGGTCGACGAGTCGATCCGCTGGATGACGCCGGTGAAGCACTTCATGCGCTCGGCCACGGCCGATACCGAACTGGGCGGCAAGAAGATCGCCAAGGGCGACTGGCTGTGGCTGGCCTATCCGTCGGGCAACCGCGACGAGGAGGTGTTCGACGAGCCGGACGCCTTCCGCGTGGACCGCAAGCCCAACAAGCATCTGGCCTTCGGCTACGGCGCCCACCTCTGCCTCGGTCAGCACCTGGCCAAGATGGAGATGCGGATCCTGTTCGAGGAGCTGCTGCCGCGCCTGAAGACACTGGAGTTCGCTGGCGAGCCCAAGCTCAGCCAGGGCAGCTTCGTCAGCGGGCCCAAGACCCTGCCGATCCGATACAGCTTCAACTGACGTCCAGATACAAGAAGGCCCCCCGCTTTCGGCGGAGGGCCTTCAGGACGCTACTAAATCGCTGGAACGCTACTTGGCGTCCTTGGCGGTTTCTTCCACGGCGGCGCCGGCAGCCTTGACGTCTTGGCCGGCGCCTTCGACGGTGTTGCAGGCCGAAACCAGCAGAGCGGTGGCCGCGGCGGCCAGAACCAGAATCTTGCGCATGACGAATCTCCTCGGCCCGAACCTCGGGCATGTGACTAGCGGATAGGGAACGTCGGTGGGCAGATTCAGGTTCCGCCCGGATGGGCTTCCGGAGTCGGAAACACCAGGCGCGCGGTAAGTCCGCCCTGGTCGTTGGGTTCGAGCGTCGCCTTGCCGCGCAGCTGGCGGGCGAAAGCGGTCATCAAGGTGCGGCCCACGCCCTTGATGGTCTCGGGATCCGGCGGTGATCCCTTGCCGCCGCCATTGTCGGCGATGACGAGCTCGGCCTCGGGACCACGGACCATGAATTCGACGGTCAGCACGCCGCCGCCTTCGGACAGGGCATGCTTCTGGGCGTTGGTGACCGCCTCGACGGCGAACAGGGCCAGCGGGGCCAGCTTGTCGGGATCGATCACCAGCCTGTCGGCGCGCACCTCGGTGCGGACATTGCCGTGCCCGTGCATGTCGCCGGCAAGCAGCTGGCCGGTCAGTTCCTCGAGGAACGGCTTCAGGTCGACATGCTTGATGTCCACGCCCTGGTAGAGGGCGCGGTAGATCAGGGCGAGGGCCGTGATCCTCTGGCGGGTGTCGTTCATCGCCATCCGCGCCGCGGGATCGGTGAGGGCCCGCTCCTGCATGCTCAGCAGCGAGCTGATGACCTGAAGATTGTTCTTCACCCGGTGATGGATCTCGCGCATCAGCGCGTCCTTCTGGGCGAGGTTGTCGTGCAGGGCCTGGTCACGGGCGACGATGGTCGCGGCCATGTGGTCGAGGGTCTCGGCCAGGTCGCGGATTTCAGGCGGCGCCTTGTCGGCCTTCAGCGGCCGAACCGTGAAGCGGCCGCGGGCGTAGATGGCCGCGACCCGCTGCAGATAGACGATCCAGCGCCCGACCCCGCGCTCGGCCGCGAACCAGACCGCGAACAGCGCCACGACGAAGCCGATCAGCGGGAAGACGATCCCTGACAGCGGGTCCAGCCAGGCCGTCGAGAAGAGACCGCGCGATGGCGCCGAGAGGATCACGAAAAGATCGTCCCCGACCAGCGGCGCCGCCGAATAGGCGCGACGCACCAGCTTGCGATCGAAGGCGTAGCCCAAGAACGAGCCCTGGGCCGATGCCCGCTCGATCCACGGGCCGAGGTCGGTGGGGAAGGCGGCGGCGTCGGTGACCGACAGGACCGCGCCGGTGCGATCGACCACCGCGACCTGGGATCCGTTCGGCAACGAGCGGTCCGCCAGCTCCGGACGGAGGCTGGACAGCGGAATCACCGCCGCCAGGGCGCCGAAGCCGGTCTCCGGATCCACCGTCCGCGTGGCGGCGAACAGCGCGGGCTCGGCGGCGTACTGCGCGCCCGGGTCGAGGGTGACGACCATCTTCCTGCCGCCCTCGAGCTGGCGGAACCAGTCACGCTCGCGGCGGGCGTTGTCGTAGGGAACGCTGTCGGCGGCGCAGGCGACGCGGCCGATGCGGTCAAAACGGATCAGATTGGCGTAGCCGGGCAGCCGGCGGCGGATGTCGGTCAGGCGCCGCGAGCAGTCGAGGCCGATGGAGCCCGGCCCAAGCGTCTCGAGCAGCACGCTGGCCGCCTCCATCCGCGCGCGGGCGGTGGCGGCGCTACGCTGCGCCGCCGACTGAAGGACGGCCTGTCGATCAGCCGTCTCGCGCTGGTAGGCGAGCAGCGACTGGCCCGCGCCCAGCAGGAGCACGGGCAGCAGAGCGAGCGCCAAGGCGACGCCCAGCCGGACCCGAATGGTTGTCGCCGGTCCCCAACGCAGCAGTTCTCCGGCTCTCACCGGGCGGCGCTCAGCCGCTCCGCGTCTGCCAGAATGGAGCGCATGGCGTCGCCGGCCTGGCCGCCGTCCCGGTCATAGTCACCGGTTTCGAGGATGCCCTGCAGGGCCTTGCGGGCCCGGCTGACTCGGCTCTTCACCGTGCCCACCGCGCATCCGCAGATGTCGGCCGCTTCCTCGTAGGCGAAGCCGCCGGCGCCGACGAGGATCAGCGCTTCGCGCTGTTCGTCGGGCAGCATGCCCATGGCCAGTCGCAGCTCGTCGAGCGCGACAGGCGCCTCGGGATCATCGACCGCGACCAGGGTGCGTTCAGCCGCTTCCTGGTCCAGCTGGGTCGAACGCCAGGACCGGCGCTTGTCCGAATAGAACTGGTTGCGCAGGATCATGAAGGTCCAGGCCTTCATGTTGGTGCCCAGCTGGAAGCTGTTGCGAGCGTCCCACGCCTTGATCATCGCGTCCTGCGCCAGGTCGTCCGCCTGCGTGGCGTCGCCGGTCAGGGTCCGCGCGAAGGCGCGCAGATGCGGGATCAGGGTGACCAGCTCACGCTGGAAAATCTTGTCGCGCTCCGCCGGGGTCATTTCCGGAGCCGCACCGTCCGTTGGAGCCGCCATTAGCGCTCCCCGGTCTTTTTGTCGTCAGCCCCACGAAGAATGTCCAGGAACTCGTCCGGGACGGGCTCATTGACGACCTCGTCAAACATCTGGCGCAGTTTCACGCCGATCGCGCGCTGCCGAAGCCGCGCTTCATCCAGCGGGGCGGTACCCTTGCGACGCTCTTCCATGGCTCTTTGTTCGATCATCCTGCTCGGCGCGGCAAGGCGCCTGCCCCCTATCGGAACCAACAACTCGCGGTCAGAACGCGGTAAATCGGCGCTGGTTCCCATAACATCGGTCGCAATGATGACTTAGGTGAATTGCGCAGGGAACCGCACCTATGCTGGCGCGTTCACCCGGCCAAGGAGACACGTCCCCTCATGAACGGGGGTTGGCGTGTGCTTCGTTATTTCGGACTTCGGGAGGGGTTATGAGTCTTCTTGCTCGCCTAGCGCCACATCTGCCTTACATGCGCCGGTACGCTCGCGCCCTCACGGGCAGTCAGTCGACGGGCGACCAGTATGTGCGGGTTGCGCTCGAGGCGCTGGCGGCCGGGGAAAAGACCCTCGACAACCGCCTCTCGCCGCGGGTCGCGCTCTATCACATCTTCCATGCCATCTGGTGCACCTCGGGCGCCCAGCTCGAGGACCGCAATCTCGAGGACAACGGCAACCATGACGCCAGCCAACGCCTGCTGCGGATCGCCCCGCGCTCGCGCCAGGCGTTTCTGCTGACGGCTCTGGAGGGCTTCACGCCCAGTGAAGCGGCCCAGATCCTCGACACCGACTTCCCGGAAGTCGAGCGACTGATCGCGGAAGCCCAGAACGAGATCGACGCCGAACTGGCCACCGACGTCCTCATCATCGAGGACGAGCCGGTCATCGCGGCCGACATCGAGGCGCTGGTTCGCGAACTCGGCCATACGGTGGTCGACATCGCCGCCACCCGCACCGAGGCGGTCAACGCCGTGGCCAACAAGATTCCCGGCCTCGTGCTGGCGGATATCCAGCTGGCCGACGGCTCGTCGGGCATCGACGCGGTGAAGGACATTCTCGGCCGCTACGACGTGCCGGTGATCTTCATCACCGCCTTCCCGGAACGCCTGCTGACCGGCGAGCGTCCCGAGCCCACCTTCCTGATCACCAAGCCCTTCCAGCCGGAGACGGTGAAGGCGGCGATCGGCCAAGCGCTGTTCTTCCATCCGGGCCGCACCGCCAAGGCTGCCTGACGGACCAGGACAAGCTTCGCAAACGAGAATGGCCGCCGGTTTCCACCGGCGGCCATTTTTGTATCCGGGACGCGAGGATCAGGTCCCCGGGGTGTCGGACTGTTCCTTGATCGAGGTCGGGCGTCCGCCGGAATCCTGGGCTTCCGCCACGGTCGGCTTGCTCTGCTCGTTGGCGACCGTGAGGCTGGGCGAGTGGAAGGCCCAGGCGCTGAACAGGGCGATCACCGCCAGGGCGGTCGAAATCACCAGAACCCAGAACACGTGGCGGCCCCAGCGACCTTGCCGGGCATCGGTCGCCTCGAGCACCTCGCCGTCGCCGCTCGCGGTCTTTCGGGGAAAACGGCTGAAAAATACGGCCATGTGACGCCTCCTTCTTCCTGTATCTCGGAATAAGAACGTCCGGGCGGAAGCCCCCGTTCCCTTGCCCGACAAGGGATGGAAGCGGGGCCAAAAAAATCGCGAGATGCTCAGGAACGAAGTGCGCAAAGCGCCGTTCTATCTCTGCGGAGGCGGCGACGCCCCCCCCGACTTGAGACTGGCGAAAGCCAGTCTGCCGTCTCCGCACCCTTTTCTCGATGATGCGAACTCAGGGACAGGTCCAAGGACCTGCCCCTTTTTCGTGCGCCAGCGCGAACCCGGCGCGCGCTAAGGCTTGTCGCGGAAGGTGACCTCGGCCTGACGGCGCAGCGGTTCCTGTTCACCGGCGGCCGTAACCGAGCCGGCAGAGCCGCCGGCGTCGAAGTTGACCACCCCGAAGCCGAGGCCGCCCAGCGCGGCGGTGACAGCCTTGGCGCGCTGTTCAGAGAGGCGCTGGTTCTCGACCGAGGACCCCGCGGACCCGGCCAGACCCTGCACGCTGACGACGCCGACCGCGCAGGTCTTGCGCATGTCGGCCGCCTCGCGGAGCACCTCTTTGGCGTCCTTGGTCAGCTTGGCGGAGTACTGGTTGAAGTAGATCGAGACCGTGAGGTCTTCGCAGGGATTGGGCGTCTCCACCTTCGTCGTCGACCCCATCGTGCCGCAGGCGGTCAGAACCATCGCGGCCCCACCGACCAGCGCCAGGCCGCTCCACTTCGAAAATCCGCTCATGCCACCAACCTTCGCCCAAGAAAAAGGGACGGTCGACCCTTTGGCCGACCGTCCCAATCATTCATCTAAAGAAGGGCTGTCCGCAATCAAGAACGCGGACGACCGTCTTCCCAGAAGTAACGGCCGGTCGCGGAGTCGTAGTAATAATACTTGCCCGCGGCCTCATCGTAGTACTGGCGCTTGTTGGTCGCCGTGGCGCCGCAGCCGCCGTCTTCGTTGCAGCCCTTGATGGCGCCGGCCGTGCCGCCGAGCACCGCGCCGATGGCGGCGCCAGCGCCCGCGTCACCGCCGCCGACGTTGTTGCCGATCACAGCACCCGCGAGGGCGCCCAGGGCCGCGCCGCCGGCGGCGTTGCGCTCGACGTTGCCGGTGGTGGTGCAGGCCGTGGTGAGGAGGCCGGCGGCGGCGATAGCAATCAGGGTCTTGTACATAGATGTCTCCATAATCCCGGTATCCCCCATCCGGGACCCAACGCCTCCCCCTCGCGCCGGTTCCGGACGCGGAACCGGTAGGGTCGGTTCCCGTTAGGGGTGTTGCAAATGGGCGTCGGGGAGAGATCACAGTGACCACAGG
>JAZJXN010000116.1:14070-34620 GCA_040390885.1 Pseudomonadota bacterium
CGCCGGACCAGACGCCGCGGCCGAGGCCGAGCGCATCCTCAAGGAAAGCGGCATCGAGGGCAGCGTGCGCGCGCCCGACGAGCAGGGACTGGAAGCCTGCCTGCGCGAGGCTCTGAACGACAAGCCCGATCTGCTGGCCATAGTCGCCGGCGACGGCACCGCCCGGGCGGGCGCGGAAATGGCCGGGCCGAAGGGGCCGCTGGTCGCCCCCCTGCCCGGCGGCACCATGAACATGCTGCCCCGCGCCCTCTATGGCGAACGCGACTGGAAGACGGCCCTCGCTGAAATCCTAGCCAGCGGCGTGGAGAAGCCCGTGTCCGGCGGCGAGGTCGAGGGGCGCAACTTCTATGTCGCGGCCATCCTCGGCTCCCCCGCCCTCTGGGCCCAGGCGCGCGAGGCGGCGCGGGAAGGCGATCTCAAGCGTGCGATCCTGCGGGCGCGGCGCGCGCTCAATCGCGCCTTCTCGGGCCGTTTGCGCTTCAGTCTCGACGGACGGGCGCGGATCAAGACGGAGGCGCTGGTGCTGATGTGCCCCCTGATCTCCAAGGCGCTGGACGAGGACGAGGGCTTCCTCGAGGCCGCGGCGCTGGATCCGGCCAATGCGCTCGAAGTGTTCCGCCTCGGCGTCTATGCCGCGCGCGGGGACTGGCGCGCCGACCCGGCGGTCAACGCCGGTCGCTGCAAGTCCGGCCGCGCCTGGGCCAGCAGCTACATTCCCGCCGTCCTGGACGGCGAGCCCGCGAGGCTGGATCCTGTCTCCGAGTTCAAGTTCCGTCCGGTCGCCTTCCGCGCCCTTGTGCCAGCACCGACGGAGGACGAGCCGGCAGAGGCGTCCGCATGAGCGTTCGCCTCGCCCATCTTTCGGACATCCACTTCGGCGGCGAGCATGTCGAGGCGGTGGCCGCGGCCAAGGCGTGGATCGCCGAGCACAGACCGAACCTGACCGTCATCACGGGCGACGTCACCCGAGAGGGGCTGCAGACCGAGTTCGAGGCCGCACGGGACTGGATCGCCGGCCTGGAAGGCGAAACCCTGGTGGTGCCGGGCAACCACGACACGCCCTACTTCAACCTGTTCAAGCGGCTGTTCGCGCCGTGGGAGCGGTATCAGCGCTACTTCGGGGCGGTCGACGAGCGGGCCTTCCTGCGGCCCGGGCTGGCCATCGCCCGCATCAACACCGCCCGCGGCGTGCAGCTTCGCACCAACTGGTCGAAGGGCGCGATCGCCTCGTGGCAGGTGACCGACGCCGTCGGGGCGCTGGCCGCGGCGCCGGCGGACGCGCTCCGGATCATCGCCTGCCATCATCCGCTGATCGAGATGATCGGGGCGCCGATGAGCGGAGCCGTGCGGGGCGGACGCGACGCCGCCGTCGCCTTCGCCCGGGCGCGGGTGGACCTGGTCATGACCGGACATGTGCATGCCCCCTTCGCCCTGCCCTACCCGGGCGGCGACGGCCGCACCTGGGCGGTCGGGGCCAGCACCCTGTCGATCCGCGAGCGCGGCGTGCCGATCGGCTTCAACTGCATCGAGATCCAGGACGAGTGCGTCACCTGCACGGCGCTGGCCTGGACCGGCTCCCACTTCGAGCCCTGGCGGACATGGACCGCCGCACCGCTTCGGCCTGACGGGCGGCGACGCCCACAAACAAAAGCGGCGGCGGGATGACCCGCCGCCGCTTCGCGTTTGTCTGGAGGGACCGCCGTTAAGGCGCGCGACCCCGAACCAGGTGCATGATCCCGGAAACAACGAACAGGACCAGGAAAATAAAGAACAGGATCTTGGCGATGCCCACGGCCGAACCGGCAAGTCCGCCGAAGCCGAGGAGCGCGGCGACCAGCGCCACCACCAGGAAAATAAGCGCCCATCTAAGCATGAAGTCTCTCCCAAATTGGCGTCGGTGATCCGAACAACCCGATGGATCTGAGAACGCCTTGGGAGAGACTGTGTTCCGCTGCGCCTATTTCGGCTTCGGATAATGCCAAAGATCGCCCTGGCCCTGGGCCGCCTTCAGCTGGTCGGCGGCCAGCGACCAGTTCGCCAGCCCGTCGAACCAGGCCTCGAGGAAGCCCTTCCGGTTGTTCTGGTGATCCAGGTAGTAGGCGTGCTCCCACAAGTCGCAGACCAGCAGCGGCGTCACGCCCGCCTTGGGCAGGGTGTCGTCGGCGTCATGGGTGGAAATCACCTTCAGGGTCCCGCTCTCGTGGACCAGCCAGACCCAGCCGGACGCGAAGTGGTTGACGCCCTCGGTGACGAACGCGTCCTTGAGCTTGTCCAGCCCCCCGAAGGCGGCGTCGATGGCCGCCGCGAGCTCTCCGGACGGCGATGACTTTTCGCCGCTCATCGAGACCCAGAAGAACCCGTGGTTCCAGGCCTGGGCGGCGTTGTTGAACAGCTTCTTCTTGGAGGAATCGCCGACGGCCGCGAGGACGACGTCCTCCAGGCTGCCGGGCGTTTCGCCGGCGTCGGCGAGCAGCTTGTTTGTGGTGTCGACGTAGGCCTTGTGGTGCTTGCCGTGGTGGAAGCTCAGCGTCTTGGCTGAGATCACCGGTTCAAGCGCGGTGTCGGCATAGGGAAGGTCGGGGAGAACGAACATCTAAAACACTCCGGGCATCTGCCCGGCATTTAACGTCCGGGACGCCCCTTGGGTCCTGTGGGATTGGACGATGGCTTGTCCATGAAGGCGCGAAGCACCGCCGCGGCGAGCGACGGGTTGCGCAGCGCATATAGGCCCGCGGCCACCGCGGCGCCCGCCGAGAGCAGCGGCCGTTCGCGAATAATCTGCATCACCGTGTCGACCAGACCCGCTTCGGGGGCCGAGGAGGACGACAGCCCGTGGGCATGACGGTCTCCCTCGGCCTTGCGGGCCGCGACAAGGCCGGCGAGTCCGACGACGGCCGCCGCCGTGACAGCGACGATCGCCGCAGCCCAGGGCGACCCGAGCTGAGGTTCGATCAATGCATAGAGCGCGAAAAAGGCTGAAAAGACGCCGACAGCAGCGGCGGCGGCGATCGCGGCCGCAGCCGCCAGAGCCATCAGCGTCCGTTCAATCATTAGCGGCGATCGCCCCGGCTGGCCAGCAGCAGGCCGATGAGGAGACCGACGCCGACGCCGGCGAGGGTCGCCGTGACGGGACGTTCCTTGACCCGCTCGACGACATAACGCTGGGCGTCGTCGAACTGGGCGCTGGCCGTGTCCGCATAGGCGCGGCTCTGGGCGCGCAGGGTGTCGAGGCCTTCGCGAACGGCGGCCTCGGTGCGGGCGGCCGCGTCGGTCAGCTTCTCACGCGCGATGTCGGTCGCTTCGACGAAGCTCCGTTCGGCGTGCTTGGCGGCATCCTTCAGGGCGGACTTGGCCTGGTCGGCCTCGCCCTTGGCAGGTGCGAGATCAGGGGTAGTGGCGTTGGTCGGCATCAAAAACCTCCAGGTTCACGGGCGCGCCTCGGCCGGCGGCCCTCCGTAGCGGGGGGACAGCCGGTCCAACGCGGGCTCGCGAGGTCAGGTTCCACCCTAACCCAAACACCGTTCGACACATCAAGGATTCTCACGTCTCGCGCGACCGAAAAGGAGCCGCTATGGTTCGGCCATGGATGACGCCATGTCACGGGCGCCTGAGACCCTGGAAGCGGAGCGCCTCAAGGCGCTGAGGGCTCTGCACGCCCTCGACAGCGGCTCGGACGGCCGCTTTGACCGCATCGCCCGGATGGCGGCGCTGATCTTCCGCGCGCCGCGGGCGGCGCTGGTGCTCGTCGACGAGGATCGGCTCTGGCACAAGGCGCGGATCGGCATCCCCTCCGGCGAATACAGGCGCGAAGGGACGCTCGCGGACTACATGATCCGCAATCCCGCGACCGTCATCAGCGGCGATATCAACACGGATCCGCGCTTCGAGATCATCCGGCCGAGCCTGTCGCAGGTCGACGTGCGCTTCTACGCCTGCGCGCCGCTGATCGCGCCGGGCGGACATGCCATCGGGCTGTTGGCGCTGGGCGATACCGAGGCGCACGGCGAGCACACCGACGATGAGCGGATGGCGCTGGAGGATCTCGCCTCCCTGGCCATCGAGATTCTCGTCCACGACAGCCAGATCATCGAGGCCGAGCGCCGGTCGAAGCTCGACCAGCAGCGCGTCGAGCTGGCCCTCGACGCCGCCGGCCTCGGCGAGTTCGAATGGGATATCCAGCGCGACGAGGTGTTCGTCAGCGAACGGATGAAGGCCCTGCTCGGAATCGAGCATTCCTCCGCCCCCGGCCAGGGCGGCAACGCCTCGTTCCGCTTCGTGCACCCCGATGACGTCGAACGGCTGAAGGCCGAGGTCGACGCCGGCCTGACGAAGGACGGTCGCTACCAGGCCCAGTACCGGATGATCCGTCCCGACGACGGCCGACAACGCTGGATGCAGGGCTCGGGCGTCATGGTCACCGACCGGGACGGCAAGCCTCGCCGCGTGATCGGCGTGGTCCGCGACATCACCGACGAGAAGTCCGAAGCGGAGCACCGCGAGGTGCTGCTGGCCGAGCTCGATCACCGGGTCAAGAACGTGCTCGCCGCCGTGCAGTCCCTGGCCACCCAGTCGGCCCGCCGGACCACCTCGACCGACGGCTTCCTCGCCGCCTTCGCCGGCCGGCTCAAGGCCATGGCCTCTGCCCACGAACTGCTGACGGCGACCCGCTGGCGCGGCGCGGCGCTGACCCATATCGCCGCCGCCGAACTGGGCGGGCTGGCGCCGGGCCAGGCGCGTTGGGAGGGTCCGGAGATCGCCCTGACCCCGCGCGCCGCCAACGCCGTGTCGCTCGCCCTGCACGAACTGGCCACGAACGCGGTCAAGTACGGCGCCCTCTCGGTGGAGAGCGGCCGCGTCGCCCTGACCTGGTCGGAGCCGCCCGAGGGCGGGTTCGTCATGCGCTGGGTCGAGAGCGGCGGCCCCAAGGTGGCGCCGCCCACGCGGCTGGGCTTCGGATCGACCTTGCTGGAGCGGGTTACCGGTCGCGAGCTGGGTGGCGACTGCAAGATCGAGTACCGCCCCGACGGGGTCCGCGCCATGCTGCGGGCCGACGCCAAGGCCCTGGCGCCGATTTCGGCCGAGGTCTCGGCGGCGCCGGCTCCCCTCCCCGCGGTGAAGCCTGACGCGGGCGCGTCGCAGGGGACGCCTCCCGGGTCGGCGGGCGACATTCGCGGCCTGCGGCTGCTGATCGTCGAGGACGCCGTGCTGCTTGCGCTGGAGCTCGAGGCCGGCCTGCAGGAGGCCGGCGCGGAAGTCGTCGGCTGCGCGGCCGAACTGGACGAGGGCATGGCGATGCTGAGCCTCGAGATCGACGCCGCCGTGCTCGACGCCAACCTCAACGGCGAGTCCGTCACCCCCCTGGCCGAGGCGCTGCGGGCGCGCGGCACGCCGTTCGTGTTCGCCACGGGCTACGGCGAGCGCGGGGCGCCGGAAGGTTTCGACGCCCCGGTCGTGCGCAAGCCCTACAACGTCAATCAGATCATCCGCGCGCTGGCCGAGGCTGTCGGCCGCTGAGCATATCGGGCGGGCCGCCGGAACCGGACCCGGCCGCATGACTTCCTACGGCCTCGGCCCGTCACAGGCGGGCGCCCAGGAGTCCCCCGATGAATCGCACGTTCCTGCTCGCCGGCGCCGCCGCGCTCGCCCTCACCCTCGCTGCCTGCGGCAAGCCCGCGGAGACCACGGACGTGGCCGCCGCGCCGGACGCCAATCCGACCGCGACCGTCCCGACCCCCGCGGACGAATCCGCTGCGCCGGACTTCGTCGCCAAGGCCGCGACCAGCGACCTGTTCGAGATCGCGTCGAGCAAGGTCGCGCTCGAGCGGACCAAGAACGCCGAGGTGAAGGCCTTCGCCCAGATGATGATCGAGATGCACACCCAGACCACGGCCGATCTCAAGTCCGCGATCACCGACTCCGGGCTCGTCCTGACCCCGCCAACCGTCCTGCCCGAGGACAAGGCCGAGGACGTCGCCGAGCTGCGAACCGCCGAGGCGGCCGACTTCGACAAGGACTACCTCGACGATCAGGTCGACGGCCACCAGGCGACGCTCGACCTGATGACCCGCTACGCCCAGGACGGCGACAACGCCGTGCTCAAGGCCGCAGCCGCCAAGACCGCGCCGATCGTGCAGGATCACCTCACCAAGGCCAAGGCGCTGCGCGACGGCCTGTCCTAGAGCCCGCCGGGCGGACGGGCCCCGCGGCTCAGTCCGCCTTGGCGACGTTGTCGTCGGAGTTGCGGTCGATCAGGTAGTTGTAGGGATCGACCCCCGCGTAGACTGGCGCTTTCGCCACCGTGAAGGTCAGGGTCTGAGATCCTGACCGGATCGGCCGCGTCTCGAAGGCGATGACCTTGCTGCTGTCGAAGCCCTTCTCACCGGGCATCGCCGTGAACAGGCCGACATCGAGCCGTTCCGACATTGGCGCTTCGGTCTCCCTGCCCTTGCCGTCGGCGTAGAGCTTGCGGGCGGTGACGGTCAGGGTGACGTCGAAGCGGCCGTCGGCGCGCGTCTTCACCGCCACGTCCCTGGTCTGGATGTCGTAGAGAGTGATCTTCTCGAACAGGTCGGTGATCAGCGCCTGCTTTTCGGCCGGCGCCTCGGCCCGGAGCGCCGCGATGAGGTCCAGCGAGATGGGATAGGGCGCGCCGTTGAAGGCATGGTCCCCGAGCACCTTGCGCAAGGCGCGATTGACGGCCTCCTCGCCGATCTCGCGCTGCAGCCGGTACATGGCCAGCGCCCCCTTGCGGTAGTGGATGTAGCCCTGGCCCTCGACGCGGGCGAGCGGCAGTTCCTCGACCACCTCGGACCCCCGCGCGCTGAGGTATCGATTGAGTTCGAACTTCAGGAACTTGCGGATCTGGTCCTCGCCGTAGAGGTGCTTCATCACCATCAGGGCCGAGTACTGCGCCAGCGTCTCCGACAGCGCTGTGGCGCCCTGCTGGTCAGCGCCGATGACCTGGTGCGCCCACCATTGGTGCCCGATCTCGTGAGCACCGACATAGGTCAGCATGTCGATCTTCGACGGGTCGCGGTAGTCGGCGATGAAGAACAGCCCCTCGCTCCAGGGCATGGTTCCGGCGAAGGCCTGGGCGAAGTCCTCGTAGGCCGGGAACTCCTGGAAACGCAGGTAGTCGAACTGGTAGGGGCTGAAATTCGCCTGGTAGTAGTCCAGGGCCGCCTTGGCCCCTGTCGTCATCCGCTCGATGTTCCAGCGATGGCGGGGGTCGAAGTAGATCGCGATGTCGACGCCCTTATAGGTTTCCCGCGCGATCTCGTAGCGCGCCGACTGAACCGAGAAGAACGGCAGCACCGGCGTCGCGGTGACGAAACGGACCGTGCGGCGGCTGCCCGACGTCTTGTCTGACACGATCCTGCCGGGCGCCACGGGCGTCTGGTCGGCGACGGTCGAGACCGTGATGTCGGCGGTGACGAAGTCGGCGTCGTGGCGAAGGTACTGGAACTGCCGCGAAGGGACGTCGCCCAGCTTCGGCGGACGCAGTTCCGAGGGCAGACCGTACTTGCGCCGCTTGGCGCGGTCCTGCAGCAGGCCGCCGCGCTCCATGCCCAGCAGCGGGGCGAACTCGGCGTTGTTCAGGAAGGTCCCGTTGCCGACGATGCGGGTGTCGTTGCCGCTGTTGCGGAAGCCGCGCTGCGACCTTTCGGTGGTGAAGGTGATCTCGCGGCGTTCGCCCGGCAGCATCGGCGTGTCGAGGACGAAGATGCGGTAGTTGAAGCGCTCGTAGGTGCGCTTGGGCCGACCGCCCTGGATCGACAGCGCCTTGACCTTGAGGTCGCGGTCGAAGGCGACGTGAATTTCCTTGAGCGGCTCGCCGGTGCGGTTCTCGACGACATAGGCGCCCCAGACCGCCGCGCGCGGTTCGTCCGGGTAGAGATCCACGTCCAGCTTCATCGAGACGATCTTGGGCCGCGGCGTACGCTCGTAGCGCAGCAGGGCCTTCTCATAGTCGGCCTGCCACTTCTCGTTGTCGCGGGAGGTCCGGTACTCATTGAGTATGTTGGTGTTGTAGAAAATGAACCCGCCCGAGCCGGCGAACAGCAGCAGCGCCGCGGCGAAGATCAGGCCGGCCTTGCCGCTGATCCGGCGTGGAAGGCGGCGCAGGCGCGGCAGCAGGCGGCTCTCGGTTCCCCGCCGCCACAGCGCGTAGCTGAGCACCAGCAGCATCACCGCGAAGGCGCTCCAGTAGAGCCTGACCCACCAGGCGCCGATCCAGAACCGGCCCTGGCCGTTCATGTCGGAGAGCGGGATCATCGGCCCCAGGAAGCCGCCGCCGAAGATGTAGAGGTCGTGGTCGAAGCCCGCGCGCGGCAGGCTCATCACCGCGATGATCACCACCAGCACCAGGCCCCAGCCGACGAACTTGTGCGGGCTCACGGTCTGCAGGAACACCGCCAGCACGGCCAGCAGGGCCATGCTCAGCGACAGCGGCAGCACGTACCAGAGCAGGTACTTGCCGATCTCGATGTCGAAATAGCCCTTGGCGAGCTGGACGATGATGGCCAGCAGCACGCTCGCCAACACCGTCGAGATCAGCACCAGGGTGATGGCCAGCGTCTTGGGCGCCACGAACATCCAGTCGGGGACCGGCGCCGCATCGACGATCTCGTGCGTCTGCCTGTCGCGTTCGCGCCAGACCAGCTCGCCGGCGTAGTAGGCGGCGATGATCACCGGGATCAGCCCGAAGGCGCCGAACAGCGGCTCGATCAGCAGCCTCGTCACCGGCATGACCTTGCCGCCGTAGTCGGCGACCTCGGTCGCGAACCACAGGGAGCCGAGCGCGTTGGCCAGGCCCAGGAACAGCAGCACGAGATAGGCGGGGCTGCGGAACACCTGGCCCATGTCGAGCCGGGTGCGCGCCATCAGCTGGGTCCAGCTGGTGCGGCCGTCGAACACGCCCTTGACGAGCTTGCGCAGCGGCGGGGCGGGCTGGGCCGGATCAGCCGCCTCGATGAGCCTGTGACGCCGGGACCGCTTGCCGGACTGCGCGGCGGTCTGGAAGCGGAACAGGAACCAGGTCGCGGCAAGCAGGCCCAGGGCCAGGCCGATGAAGATCACGCGGTTCCAGAGCAAGAGCCCGGACAGCTCGGGGATCAGGGTGTTGCGCTCGGAGATGGTCCAGTACTTGGTCGCCACGCCGAACGCGCCGGCGCCGAACGGCTCCCACAGCGCCGCGACCTTTTCGATCTCGGGACGGTCGGTCGCGATCCCCGACACCACCCACAGGACCAGCAGGGCGATCATCCCCAGGTAGGTCCACATCAGCGACCGGGTCACGGTCGCGAGGGCGAAGAAGATCGCCGAGCTGAGCAGCAGCGCCGGCAGGGCTAGCGCGAAATAGGCGAAGGCGTAGGCCTGTGGCAGGAACGGGCCGAGCGTCTCCCTGTCGACCCAGGGCATGGCCGCGCCGATTATCTGGGCCAGCGGAATGGCCGTGAAGGACAGGGCGACGGCGGCGAAGGCGCCGACGAAACGGCCGTAGAGGTAGTCGAACTTGCTGACCCGCGAGGTCTTCAGGATCGGGCCGAAGCCGGTCTCGTCGTCGCGCAGGACGACGCTGGCGACAAACGCCGTGGTCACGAACATGTACAGGATCGCGAAGATCAGCTGCGTCTGGGCGATGGCGTAGGGCGCGTTGACGTGAGCGCCGCCACCGCTGTCGCCGACGCTGAAGATGTCGACCGCGACCGACAGGAAGGTGATAAGCGCGAAGATGCCCGAGGCCACCCAGAAGATGGGCGACTTGAAGTGGTAGCGGAACTCGAACGCCGCGATCTTGCCGAACATCGCCGGGCGCCCGCTCAGGCGGCCTTGCGGTGCGTCGAGAGGGTGGAGAAGTAGACGTCCTCCAGATCCCCCTGCACCGGCGTGAAGCCGTCGCCCGGGTCGCTGTCGGCGACCGCGTGGATCACCGTGCGGCCGGCGAAGAGGCGGGTGGAGATGACCTGGTAGCGGGCGCGGTGGCCCTCGAGCTCGGCCTTGTCGATGATCTTCTTCCAGACCCTGCCCTTGAGCCCCGTGACCAGATCGGCCGGCGCGCCCTGACCGACGATGCGGCCGTCGCAGATGATGGCCATCGACGGGCAGAGGTCGGAGACGTCCTCGACGATGTGGGTCGAGAGGATGACGACCACGTTCTCGCCGATCTCGGCGAGCAGGTTCAGGAAGCGGTTGCGCTCCTCGGGATCGAGACCGGCGGTGGGTTCGTCGACGATGATCAGCGAGGGATCGCCGATCAGGGCCTGGGCGATGCCGAAGCGCTGGCGCATGCCGCCCGAGAAACCGGCGATGGCCTTCTTCCGCACATTCCAGAGATTGGTCTGGTTGAGCAGGGTCTCGACCGTGTCCTTGCGATCCCGGGCGTTGGAGACGCCCTTCAGCACCGCCATGTGGTCGAGCATGTCGTAGGCGGAGACCCGCGGATAGACGCCGAAGTCCTGCGGCAGATAGCCGAGCGTACGGCGCAGGGCCTCCGGATCCTTGAGCACGTCGATGTCGCCGAAGCGGACGTGGCCGGAGGTCGGCGACTGCAGGGTGGCGATGGTGCGCATCAGGGTCGACTTGCCGGCGCCGTTCGGGCCGAGCAGGCCGAACATGCCCTTGGGCACGGTCAGGCTTACTTCGTCGAGGGCCCGCGTCCCGTTGGCGTAGACGTGGGTCAGATTCTCGATGATCAGCATGTTCGCAATCCGGCCCCGGTGTTGAAAACGACAGCTACGGCAGCACTCCCCAGGTCCGTCATGGCGGCGCGGGGAACAGGGAGCAAGTGAAAGAACGGTAAGCTGACGCTGCGTCCGCCTCGCAATCGTCACGCTGCTTGGTTAGGAAGCTGGGCATGACCCGCAAGCTTCCCTTCGCCTCGATCGAGAACTTCCGCGACTTCGGCGACTACGCCGCCGGAAGCCGCCGCCTCAAGAAGGGGCGACTGTTCCGCGCCGCCCACCAGGCCGAGGCCTCCGATGAAGACCTTGAGGCGCTCGCCGCCCTGGGCCTCGCCGTCATCGTCGACCTGCGCCGGCCCAACGAGCGGACCCGCAGCCCCAGCCGCCGCTGGCGCAACTTCGCGGCCGAGGTCATCGAGAACGATATCGGCGGTGAACACGACGATCCCTGGCACCTGTTCATCAAGGGCTCGGATCTCAGTTCCGGCGCGTTCAACGACTACATGGTCGACTACTATCGCGAGGCGCCGTTCGTGGAGCGCCACGTCGACCTCTACAGCCGCTACTTCCAGGCCCTGGCCCGTGCCGACGGTCCGGTGCTGATCCACTGCGCCGCGGGCAAGGACCGCACCGGCATCCTCGCGGCCCTGACCCACCACCTGGCGGGCGTGCACGAGGACGACCTCGTCGCCGACTTCCTGCTGACCAACGATCCCGAGCGCTTCGCCCGCCGCGTGCCGGCCATGCGTGACGCGATCAAGGAAATGACCGGCCGCGAACCGACCGACGAAGCCCTGGTCACGGCCCTTGGCGTCGAGGCGCACTACCTCGAGACCGCGTTCGCCGCGATCCACGCCCAGAACGGCTCGCTGGACGACTATCTGAAGGACGTGCTCGGGGTCGACACGGCGACCCGCGCGGCGATCGAGGCCCGCATCCTCGACTGACCCCAACGCAACGCGCCCGCCGCCGATTCTCACAGGGAACCCGGGCGACGGGCGCGAGGGGACGTTGACCTCCATCCGCCCAATACTGGGCGCGCGCGGCCGTTCACTTGCCAATCAAACGGGTGTGACGTCCCGGCGCGCGGGTGCCGTCGCGGCGCCCGTGACAAACGCTCGTTTGAGGTCCACCGTATCCGGCAAGGACCGCGTGAGATGACGGTCTGTCCGAGAGGAAGATCCGTATGACCACGCCCGCCAAGGCGGATTCCGCCAGCGCTTCACCGTCGCTTGGCGGTCCGTTGCCGGGAAGCCTGGAACCGGCCGACCTGGCCGCCGCCGACGCGGCCGGGTACGCGAAGGCCGGCTTCGGCAACATGCCGCGCGGGGCCTGGGCCTGGTCGCTGTTCCAGGGTGGACGCGACCCCTATGTCATCCTGATCACCATCTATATCTGGGCGCCCTACTTCACGAGCGCGGTCGTCGGCGATCCGGTGAAGGGTCAGGCGCTGATCGCCATGGTCAGCACCCTCAACAGCGTCTTCATCGCCCTCACGGCGCCGTTCCTCGGCGCGGCGATCGACCGCTATGGCGCGCGCAAGCCGCTGATGTTCGCGATCGTCGCGCTGATGGCGCCGCTGATCTTCTCGCTGTGGTTCGCCCAGCCCGGCGGCGCGGGCCTGTCGATGATGGCCAGCCTCTGGATCATCGGCCTGATCGGCATCCTGTTCGCCTACTGCGAGGTCGTGCACAACGCCATGTTGATGGACGCCGCCGGACCGCGGCACGCGCCGCAGGCCTCCGGGCTGGCGCTGTCGGCGGGCAACTTCGTCTCGGTCATCACCCTGGTCTTCTGCCTGTTCGCCTTCGCCCTGCCCGGCAACCCGGCGACCGCCAACTGGCCGTTCATCCCAGACAAGCCGCTGTTCGGGCTCGACCCGCTGATGGCCGAGCCTTCGCGCATCGTGGCGCCGATCGCCGCCGTGTTGCTGGCGCTGCTGGCGATCCCGCTGTTCCTGTTCACGCCGGACGCGCCACGTTCGGGGATCCGCTTCTCCACCGCCTTGCGGCAGGGCGCCTCGCATCTGGCGGCGACGCTGCGCGGCCTGAAGGACGAGAAGGACGCGGCCGTCTATCTGTTCGCGCGCATGCTGTTCAACGACGGCATGACGGCGCTGCTGATCTTCGGCGGCATCTATGCCTCGGGCGTGATGCATTGGGGCGTGCTGGAGCTGCTCGCCTACGGCATCCTGCTCAGCATCTTCGGCGTCATCGGCGGCTTCACGGGGGCCTGGCTCGACAATGTTCTCGGCCCGCGCAACGCCGTGCGGCTGGCGATCTCGGGCGCGCTGATCTGCATCATCATGCAGCTGGGCATGGCCCACGACCGGATCCTGTTCTTCTGGCCGTACGACGCGGCGACCGCCGCCCCGGTGTGGAACGGCCCGATGTTCACCCACCTGCCCGACCTGATCTACCTGCTCATCGGCTTCGGGGTCGCGGTCACCGTGGTCGCGCACTACGCCTCGAGCCGCACCCTGCTGACCCGGCTGGTGCCGGCCGAGAAGCTGCCATCGTTCTTCGGCCTCTACGCCCTGTCGGGCACGGTCACGGTGTGGATCGGCTCGCTGCTGGTGAGCATCTTCACCGCCCTGATCGGCACGCAGCAGGGCGGCTTCATCCCGATCGCCGGCCTGCTTCTGCTGGGCCTGATCGGCATGTTCTTCGTCAAGGGCGGCGGCAAACAGACGGCCTGACTTTGCGGGAAGCCGCGCGGGGCGCTATCTGCGGCCCATGCAAGCGGCGACCATCCTCGAACGGACGTGGCGGGCGCCGGAAACGGTGCTGTCGGCCTTCGCCGAGGATCCGTGGGCCTGCGCCTTCCTGTCAGGCGGCGGCAGCGAGCGCGCGCGATGGTCCTATCTGCTGCGTGAGCCGGATGCGGTCCTGACCGTCGCGGGGGCCGACCGCGCAGATCCGTTCGCGGCGATGAAGGCGTTGCTCGGCGCCGTCGCGCCCACCCATCCGGAGGGCCCGCCCTTCCAGGGCGGCCTGGCGGGGCTGGCGACCTACGAACTGGGCGATCGCATCGAGCCGCTGGGCCTGCGCCGTCATCCCGACTGGCCGGACCTCGCGGTCGGTCGGTACCCGGCGCTGCTGGCCTTCGACCACGAGCGGCGCCGGGTGCTGGCCATCGGACGCACGCCGGCCCAGGCCGGGGCCGCCGCCGACTGGCTCCAGGCCCCGGAAAGCCCGACCCGCGCCGGGAGGCTGAGCGCGACGCTGGACGCGCCTACCCCCGCCGCAACCTACGAGTCCGCGGTCGCCGACGTGGTCGAGCGAATTCATGGCGGCGAATATTTCCAGGCCAATATCGCGCGGCAATGGACGGGACGCCTGGCGGCGGACGTGACGCCGTTCGACCTGCTGCGTCGGCTGGCCGGCCAGAGCGCCGCGCCCTTCGCGGGATATCTTCGGCTGCCCGGCCGGGCGGTGGTGTCGAACTCGCCGGAGCGGTTTGTCGCCGTCGAGGCGGGCGAACGCTTCACCGTCGAGACCCGGCCGATCAAGGGTACACGCCCTCGCGGCGAGACGCCCGAGGCCGACGCCGCCCTCGCCGCCGAGCTTGCCGCCAGCGACAAGGACAGGGCCGAAAATCTCATGATCGTGGACCTGATGCGCAACGATCTGTCGCGGGTCTGCACGCCGGGCGCGGTGAAGACGCCGGAGCTGTTCCGCATCGAGAGCTTCGCCAACGTCCATCATCTGGTCTCGACGGTCCGCGGCGTGCTGGCGCCGGGCCTCGCCGCCCTCGATCTGCTCGAGGCCGCCTTCCCGCCCGGCTCGGTGACCGGAGCGCCGAAGGTCCAGGCCATGAAGACGATCGCCCGGCTCGAGCCGCCCCGCGGCCCCTACTGCGGCGCCCTGCTCTGGGCCGGCTTCGACGGGGCCTTCGACTCCAGCGTCCTGATCCGGACGGTGGGCCTGGTCGAGGACGGCGGCGGCTGGCGCTTCGAGGCGCGCGCGGGCGCCGGCATCGTCGCCGACAGCGACCCGCGCGCCGAGCGGCTGGAAACGGAAGACAAGATCGCGGCCCTGCTCCGCGCTTTGACGGAGACCCCTCGATGACCATGCCCCTGGACGACCGTGGCCTGCTGCTCGGCGACGGACTGTTCGAGACCATCCTGGCCAAGGACTCGAGGCTGGTCCTGTTCGAGGACCATATCGCGCGGCTTACCGCGGCCTGTGCGTCGATGGCCCTGCCGGCGCCGGGCGAGGCCGAGGCGCGGGAACTCTGCCACCTCGCCATTTCCGATGCCGGACCCGAGCCGAGGCTGGCGGTGCGACTGACGATGACGGCGGGATCAGGCGGTCGCGGCCTGGCCCGGCCTGACGAGGTCGAGCCCCACATCTTCGCGGTCGCCGCGCCCGCGCCCAAGCCCGAGGGCCCGGCCGAGCTGGTCACCAGCCCGGTGCGCCGAAACGAAGGCGGCCCGAGCGCGCGGCTCAAGAGCCTGTCCTACCTCGACAACGTCTTCGCCCGGCAGCTGGCCGCCCCGGCCGAGGCCCTGATGCTGAACAACGCCGGCGAGATCTGCTGCGCGGCCGCCGCCAACATTTTCTGGGTCAAGAATGGCGAACTGTTCACGCCTGCGCTCGACTGCGGCGTCCTCGACGGCGTGATGCGGCGTCAGGTGACGGAGATCGAGCGTGTCCAGGAGGTGCGGGCGCCGCGCGCGATGCTGGAGACCGCCGACGCCATCTTCCTGACCAGCAGCCTGATCGGCATCCGGCCGGTGGCGACCCTGGATGGCGTGGCGCTGCGGACCCATCCCCTTGTCGAGAAGGTCAGCCGGGCCCTGTCGGCCGTCAGCTAGGGCGGGCGACCTTTTCCGACTTGCGCGGCCGCAGATAGAACTTGCGGGTGAAGGTCACGGCGTTGGGAATGAAGAAGTTGACCGGCGACTCGTAGGAGTAGGTCACCTCCGACATCACCACGCTCTGGCCCTTGGTGAGAATCCCGGTCGGCACCGCGACGGTGGCGTTCGTGCCGAGAGCGGTCATGCCCTTGGCGTTGCTCCAGTCGACCTTGGGGGTGTTGTTGGCGTCGGCGGTGACGCTGCTGACCCGCATCTTCAGTTTGCTGGTGTCCGCCGGATACGGCTTCATGATCGTCTGGGCGATGGCGAAGACGTCGTCGATCTCGGTGCTTGTGATCGAGCCGGTCTGCGCCACGAGGTCACCGACCGCCGAAGCCGCGTGGCCGGCGCGTCGCTCCGCCAGCAGCGCCTGGGTGATCTCCGCCATCCCGAAGTAGAAGGCGATCAGGGCGGGGGCGATCAGCGCGAACTCGACCGCCGAGACGCCGCGCCGGTCCTTCGCCAGGCGTTTGAGGAAGGCGCGCATCAGATGTACGGCTCGTTGCGGAAGGTGGCGGTCGACGAGATCAGGCGCGTGCCGCTGCCCGGGATGCTCTCGAGGCTCTTGTTCATCAGCGGGCTGAACAGCTCCCACTGGTAGTAGGTGCGCACCACGACGATGTCTTCCGGCCCGCCTTCGGTGAAAGGTTCGGTCTTCAGCTCCGCGTCGGTCGCGGGCGGAGTGACGGTCACGTTCGAGAACTTCGGGAAGGTGCGGACGTCGACGTAGAGTTTGGTGGCGCATTCGGAGGCCAGCCAGGTCATCTCCGCGCAGATCGAGCTCTTGAAGGTCGCCTTGGTGCCACCGGCGGTCTGGAACTCGCCGGTGCGGATCCGGCGGGAAACAGTGTCGGTGGCGTTCTCGAGGGTGGTGGAGACGAGGAACACCAGGCCCAGTTCAAAGACGCCGAAGATCAGCATCAGGAACGGCGTGGCGACGAAGGCGAACTCGACCGCCGTGGCGCCGCGTCGCGCCGCGACGAAGCGTTTGAGCCAGGACAGAGCTTTGGGGGCCTTCACGGCCATGATCGCTTCACCTTCCCCCGCGGGACGGAGCGGATCATAGCGGGGCGTCCCTAACCGGCGGTTTACTCGCCGGAAGAGGTGTCGGGGACCTGGCCGCCGACGCCGGGCGCGGGCGCGCTGCCGCCGGGCGCCGCCCCGGTGGGGGAGCAGCGCGGCGTGCAGGCGTAGGATTGCAGCGCGGCGCCGCGATAGAAGGACACCTGTCCATCCTCCGTCGCCGAGACCGCCACCCTGCGGTCGAGGATGGTCCGGCCGCGGCCGTCAAGCACGAGCAGGTTGGTCACGCCGTAGCTCTTGCCGGTCACCACCAGGGTGCGTCCGTCGATGACCGCGACGTCGGCGATCTCGGGATTTCCGACCACGACGTCACGGGCCGTTCCCGGCAATCCGATGCGTTCGGCCTGGTTGATGCCCACCATCAGGCTCTGCGCCTGGGCCGCGCCGGCGAAGGCGACGGCGGCGATCAGGACGGCGAGGGGACGGATCAGACGATGCATTGGGGGAGCCCGGTGGTTCGTGGCGACGACCCGAGACTCGACCGGAATGGTCAACAAAGGCTGAAAGCGGCGCCTCTTACGCGGGCGCGAGATTCCTAGAGTACGCCCAGGGCCATCTGAGGGGCCGTTTTGGCCTCATGGTTAAGGGATAGTAATAGTAAACTTAAGTAAACCATAGAAAACTTCGGCCACTTCCGCGCTGTTTACTGGCCATTAAACGCACCCTGCCACATTGGCCATGTTTTCGGGGGCAAGCAGGCCAAGCGGCTTGATCCGCCCACAGCCTGCTGAATAGGAGATACAGCAATGACCAAGTTCATGACTCGCTTTGCCAAGGACGAATCCGGCGCCACGGCCATTGAATACGGCCTGATCGTCGCTCTGATCGCCGTCGTGGTCATCACCGCCGTCACCACCCTGGGCAAGAACCTCAACACCACGTTCACGACCATCGGCAGCAAGCTCTAGTCTAGAGCCAGTCGCTTCGAAAACGTGGGGGCCGCGGAGAAATCCGCGGCCCTTGTCGTTTCAGGATCCCGCCGCGCCCGGCGTCAACCATCGGTTCACCCCGCCGCGCGACACTGACCTCATCGACCCGTTCGCGGATTTCATGATGCTCCAGCTGCTCCAGACCGCCCTGCTCTTCGTCTTCCCGGCGCTGGCGATCGTGGCGGCCATGCGCGACGCGGTGAGCTTCACCATTCCCAACTGGATTTCCATCGCCCTGGCCGGCGCCTTCTTCCCGGCCGCGCTCGCCCTGGGCGCGTCCCCCGAGCAGATCGGCATCTGCGCCGTCATCGGCTTCTGCTCGCTGCTGGCGGGCATGGGCATGTTCGCCGCCGGCTGGATCGGCGGCGGCGACGCCAAGCTGTTCGCGGCGGCCGGCCTGTGGATGGGCTGGCACGCGGTCGCGCCCTTCCTTCTGGTCACAGGACTGGCCGGCGGCGCCCTGGCGGTTCTGCTTCTGGCGATGCGGTCTGCGTGGCTGCGACGGTACGCCGCCGCCGGACCCGGCTGGGTCGGCCGGCTGGCGACCCCGGGCGAAAGCGCCCCGTACGGCATCGCCATCGCCATCGGCGCCCTGACGACTTTCCCGCAGAGTCTGCTTCCAACACTGGCGCGCGCCCTTTCTTGAAAGGCTTAGGCGGGCGTTAACCATGCCCGCCGAAGGTGAACCGCCGCCAGAACGGATGGTGACGAATCGCCCTTGCGCCGAACCCGACGGGTTCGGGCGTCCACACGTTACCTTCGGGGTCCAACCGACCTAATGAGCGCTGCCCGCCTCTTCATCCTGGTGATCGCCGCCATCGCCGCCATCGTGCTGGCGTTCGTGGTCCGCGGCGCCTTCGCGCCCAAGAAGGCCGAACCGGTGGCCGTCGCCGCCGCGGCCGCCTCCAAACCCATGACCCGCGTGCTCGTCGCCAAGCGCGACCTGCCGGTCGGAACCCGGCTGGTGGCCGGCGACATGGGCTGGCAGGACTGGCCCGCCGAGAGCCTGAACCCCGTCTACATCACCGACGGCGCCCCGCCGGCGCCGAAGGAGACCGGCGCCAAGGGCGCGGTCAAGGAGGCCACCAGCGTCGCCGGAGCCGCCGTGTTCGGCGATCCCGCGCTGCAGTCCTTCGTCGACGCGGTCGTCCGCGAGCCGTTCCTGGCCGGTGAGCCGATCGTGGCCCGCAAGACCATCAAGGCGGGCGAGGGCAACTTCATGGCCATCGTCCTGGCCCCCGGAAAGCGCGCCATGGCCCTGCCGGTCTCGGTCGACAGCGCCGCCGGCGGCTTCATCATGCCCGGCGACCGGGTCGACGTGCTGTTCAGCAAGAACCGTGACGGCGACAAGGGTGTCATGACGCGCACCGTGCTGCGCAATATCCGCGTCCTCGCCATCGACCAGACCGCCGAGGCCGCGCCCGACGTGAAGGCGCTGGTCGGCGCCGTCGCCACGCTCGAGGTCGCCGCCGGCGACATCGAGGTCATGGCCGGCGCCCAGGCCGAGGCCAAGGCCGGCGGCAATCTCAGCCTCGCGCTGCGGTCCTACGCCGACGCCGCCGCGCCGTCCGGCCGCGGTGGCGGCGGCAGCTCGCAAGCCAGCGGCGTTCGTGTCCACAGGGCCGGTCAGGTCAGCGAAGTGATGGCGACCCAATGAGACACTCCCGCATTTCCCGGTCGGTTTCGGCCCTCGTCGTCACCGCCCTGATGGCCGCGGCGCCGGTCGCCTCGGCCCAGGTCGAGACGCAGGCCGCCGGACTCGCCGGCAGCGCCGGTTCGAGCGCCGCCACCGTCCGCGTCGATCTTTCCGCCGGGGGCGCGACCCAGTCGCTGTCACTGCCGCGCGGCAAGTCGGCCATCGTCGAACTGCCGGTCGACGTCCGCGACGTGCTCATCACCAACCCGGCCGTGGCCGACGCCGTGCTGCGCACGCCGCGCCGGATCTATGTGCTCGGCCTGACGTCGGGCCAGACCGACGCGGTGCTGTTCGATGCATCCGGCCGCCGGATCCTGTCGCTGAACATCCGCGTCGACGCCGACGCCGGCGCATTGTCGGAAACCATCAACCGGGTGATCCCCGGCGCCCGCGTCAAGGTCGAGGCCCTGGGCGAAAGCGTCATCCTCACCGGGATGGTGGCCAATCCGATCGACGCCGACCGCGCCGGGCTGCTGGCGCAGCAGTACGTGTCCAAGCCCGAGCAGGTGCTGAACATGCTCAGCGTCGCCGGCAAGGACCAGGTGATGCTGAAGGTGCGCATCGTCGAGGTGCAGCGCAGCGTCATCAAGCAGCTGGGCGTGAACCTGAACGCCATCCTCGAACAGGCCAACGGCAGCTTCATCTTCAACCAGGCCGCCAATTTCAGCATCAGCGGCACCCTGCCGGGCGGCGCGGTGATCGGCGGCAACTACAACAACAACGGCGACATCCTGAACGGCTCGATCCGGGCGTTCGAGCGGGTCGGCCTGGTCCGCACCCTGGCCGAGCCCAACCTGACCGCGGTGTCGGGCGAGGCCGCGCGCTTCCTGGCCGGCGGCGAGTATCCGATCCCGGTCAACCAGGACGGCGACAGCGGCGCGGTGACCGTCGAATACAAGCCCTTCGGCGTCGGCCTCGCCTTCACTCCGGTGGTGCTGTCCAGCGGCCGCATCGCCCTGAAGGTCTCGACCGAGATCTCCGAACTGACCACCACCGGCGCCTTCACCATCGGCGGCGGCACCGGCACCACGACCAGCCTGACCATTCCGGCCCTGACGGTGCGCCGCGCCGAGACCTCGGTTGAGCTGCCGTCGGGCGGCTCGATGATGATCGCCGGCCTGCTGCAGCAGACGACCAAGGAAAACCTCGACTCCCTGCCGGGCGTCGGATCGGTGCCGGTGTCGTCCGAGCCGCCATCGGACGCGCCGCCCGAACCGCAGCCCGCCATCAACATCACCACGAGGATCGAGGGCACGCGCAGGGTCATGCGTGGCACGACGTTCGCGACGCCGCGGGGTT
>JAZJXN010000116.1:34630-37617 GCA_040390885.1 Pseudomonadota bacterium
GCCGGGCGTCGGATCGGTGCCGATCCTGGGATCGCTGTTCCGGTCGCGCGACTATCTGTCCGGCGACACCGAGATGGTGGTGCTGGTCACCGCCTACATCGTCGACCCCACCAACCCGGGCGCCCTGCAGACCCCCGCCGACGGTCTCCAGTTCGCGAACGACGCCGAGACCATCCTGTTCGGCAAGTTGAACCGCACCGTCAACGCCCCGCCGGGCGCCAACGCCGGCCGCACCTGGCAGGGCCCCATCGGATACGTGATCGAATAGCCATGTCGATGTCAGCCGCCCGCCTCACCCCCGTTCTCGCCGCGCTCGCCCTTGCCGGCTGCGCCACCGCGGTGACCTCGCCGCCGGTGGCGATGACGGCGCCGACCGCGCTCGACACCTGGGCCTCCCGTGTCGAACTCCAGGCCGAGCCGGAAGAGATCCGCCTGGCCGCCCATGACGCCGGCCTGTCCGGCAACCAGGCGCGCGCCCTGGCCGATTTCCATGCCCGCTGGCTTCAGGCCGAGGGCGGGGTCATCACCATCGCCGCGCCGAGCAACAGCGGCCAGCCCGCGGGGTCCTACCGCGTCAGCGCCGACGCCCGGACCTTCCTCGTCACCCAGGGCGCCTCGCCCGACCAGGTGCGGCTGATCGGCTATGACGCCGGCGGCGACCCCCTCGCGCCGGTGATCGTCGGCTTCGACCGCTACGTCGCCGTGACGCCGGTCTGCGGCGGCTGGCGCGCGGCGACCAGCACCTTCACCAACGAGCCCCAGGAC
The DNA here is from genome assembly GCA_040390885.1 of Pseudomonadota bacterium. GTDB lineage: Bacteria > Pseudomonadota > Alphaproteobacteria > Caulobacterales > Caulobacteraceae > Caulobacter. The sequence goes on from JAZJXN010000116.1 coordinate 35,396, forward strand.
GGCTTCGGTTGCGCGGTCAGCGCCAACATGGCCGCCCAGGTCGCCAATCCCGAAGATCTGGCGCGGGCGCGGGCGATGACGCCCGCCGACCCGGGCCGTCGCAGCGTCGTTTTCGGCAAGTACCGCCAGGGCGCAGCCACCTCCACCGCCAAGGACGAACAAGCGTCCGGCGCGGTCTCGCAATCGATCCGGTAGGCCATGACCCCCAGACCCGCCGATCAGGACCCGTTCGATCTGGGCTTCGAGGCCGACGACGAGTTCGCGTCGAGCCCCGGGGACCCCTGGCGCGACGCCTCGCCCTCCAGCCTGATGGATTCGGCCGGGCCCGACCCGTTCGCCGACTTCCCGCCGGCGCGGTCGACGCTCGAGGATGATCCCTTCGCCGACGTGCCCCGCGCGCCGCTGACGCCGTCCATGGCCGCCGCCCTGGCGCCCCCAAGCAATCCGGTCGGCGAGATGATCGCCGGCGCGGAGGCGGCGCTCGGCGACGCGGGCGTGCCGCGGATCACCATCCACGTCTTCTGCGCCCGCCCCGAGACCGCCGAAATGGCCGAGATGGCCGCCGGCGACCGCCGCATGGGCCGCGCCGCGACCCTGGTCCGCCCGGGCGGCGTCCAGGCCGCGGTCGAGCACTACCAGAACCAGCCGACACCCTCGCTGGTGATCGTCGAGAGCCTCGATCCGGGTCCGGAACTGCTGGCCCAGCTCGACCGGCTGGCCGAGGTCTGCGACCCCGGCACCAAGGTGGTCTGCATCGGCTCGGCCAACGATATCGCCCTGTATCGCGAGCTGATGCGGCGCGGGGTCAGCGAGTACCTGGTGCCGCCGCTGAACCCTCTGCAGCTGATCCGCTCGATCACCAGCCTCTACGCCGACCCGACCGCGCCCTTCACCGGTCGCCAGATCGCCGTGGTCGGCGCCAAGGGCGGCGTCGGCGCCTCGACCATCGCCCACAACCTCGCCTGGTCCCTGGCCGAGCGGATGCAGACCGGCACGGTGCTGGCCGACTTCGACCTGCCGTTCGGCACCGCCGGCCTGAACTTCAACCAGGATCCGCTGCAGGGCGTCGCCGACGCCCTCGGCCAGCCCGACCGTCTCGATCCCGTCCTCATGGACCGGATGATGGTCAAGATCACGGACCGGCTGTCGCTGTTCGCGGCGCCGGCCACGCTTGACCAGGACTTCGACATCTCGCCGGAGGCCTTCGACGAGGTCGCCGGCAAGATCCGCGGCGCGGCGCCGTTCGTGGTCCTTGACCTGCCGCACGCCTGGAGCGCCTGGAAGCGCAAGATGCTGGTCAGCTCCGACGACCTGATCATCGTCGCCACGCCCGATCTCGCGTCGCTGCGCAACGCCAAGAACATGATCGACCTGGTCCGCCAGAGCCGGCCCAACGACACCCCGCCACGGCTGGTCCTGAACCAGGTGGGCGTGCCCGGCCGTCCGGAGATCCCGGCCAAGGACTTCGCCGAGGCCCTGGGCGTGCAATCCTCCCTGATCCTGCCGTTCGAGCCGAAGGCGTTCGGCCAGGCCGCCAACCACGGCCAGATGATCGGCGAGGTCGCGCCCAAGTCGAAGGCGGCCGAGGGCGTCGATCTGCTCGCCCAGCTCATCGCCCGCCGCGAACCCCCGCCGCAGCAGAAGACCTCTCTGTTGGCCGGCCTGTTCAAGAAGAAGTAGCGCACAGTGTTCGGGAAAAGGTCAGACGGCGAAACGACCGAGGCGAGACGGGCCCCACCGCCCGCTCCCGCCGGCGCGCCCATCGCCACCCGTCCGCAATCGGCGCCGCCGCCGGCGCCGTCGACCGCGGCGAGCCAGCGGGCCGAGACCATGGCCCTGGCCGGAGGCTCGGCGCCCCGCACCGGCGCGCCCAAGGCGATGCGCGGCCTCGACCAGCTGCGCGCGGCGCAGAACCCGACCGCCCAGATCGTCCGTGAGCAGAGCGACTACTACCACGCCACCAAGACCACGATCTTCAACGCCCTGCTCAACACCATCGACCTGAGCCAGCTGGCCCAGCTGGACCTGAAGGCGGCGGCCGAGGAGATCCGCGACATCGTCGCCGAGCTGGTGGCGATCAAGAACGTCTCCATGTCGGTGGCCGAGCAGGAGCACCTGGTCCAGGACATCGTCAACGACGTCCTCGGCTATGGCCCGCTGGAGCCGTTGCTGGCCCGCGACGACATCGCCGACATCATGGTCAACGGCGCCGGCCGGGTGTT